>JAFEFZ010000198.1 GCA_018240325.1 Pseudomonadota bacterium | reverse complement strand
GCGCGCCAGCAGCCAGGGCGTGGGCAGCATCGCCAGCGTCATCGCCGTCATGAAGCCGGCCGCGACCCACTGCGCGCGCTCCTGCCCGATGCCGAAGTGCCGGATCAGGTCGGGCACGGCGACGTTGACGATCGTCGACGACATCACCGACGCGATGCTGCCGATCATCACCGTCAGCAGCACGCGCCAGCGCCAGCGCTCGCCGTAGCGCGCGGCCAGCGCTGCCGGCGAATGCGGCGGCGCCGGCACCTCGCCCGCGGCGGCATTGCCGCCTGCCGCAGCGGCCGCGGGCTGCGTCGCGCCGGGATCGCCGCCGGGCGGCACCGTCATGCGCGGTGCCCGCGGATCGCGCCCTGGAACTCGGCCCGCAGCTGCGCGTCGGCCTCGAAGCAGCCGGCGTAGGCCTGGGTGTGCACGCGCTCGTCGCCGCGCCGGTCTTCGCCCAGCAGCAGGCACAGCTGCTCGGCCTCGATCACGCAGGCCGCGCCCAGCGCGCGGCCGTGGGTGACCATCGCCTCGGCGATGTCGCGCGTCATCCACTCCTGGTAGGTGAAGCGGTGGCCGATCGCATCGACCAGGCGCGCGATGCGGCCGAAGCCGTGCAGCCGCCCGCCGGGCACGTAGGCGACGTGCGCGACGCCGCGAAACGGCACCAGGTGGTGCGGGCACACGCCGTGCACCGCGATGCCGCGCACGACCACCATGTCGCGGCGCGGGTCGGCGAAGCCTTCGCCCAGCACCGCGGCGGCGTCGATCGCGTAGCCGCCCAGCAGCCGCCGCTCCCACAGCTCGCGCACGCGGCGCGGCGTCTGGCCGGTGTGCGCGCCCTCGGGCGCGATGCCGCAGGCGCGCAGCAGGTCGGTGACGGCACGCTCGAAGGCGGCGGCGTCGAAGGGCGCGACGCGCGCGATGCCCGGCGCGCCGCCGGCAGCCGGCGGGTGGTGGTGGTCCGCGTGGTCCGCGTGGTCCGCGTGGTCGGGGGGGTCGGCGTTCATCGGCGGATCCTGCGGGGCTTGCAGCGGCGCGCAATGGTAGGGCGCCCGCCCGGGCTGCGCGCTCGGAAGGCGTGCAGGGCCGCGCCAAGACGCCGGCCGCAGTGCCGCGCGCCGCTGCGGGGCGCTCTTGAGGAATGCCGCAGCGCCCTTATCTTCTCGCCCTGCGCCGGCCGGCGCACACCCGAGGACACCGGCAGACCACGATGACCAGCCAGACGATGACGATGACCACGCCCACCGCGAAGACCCACTCCAAGGTGATCGGCTACCTGCTGTGGATCTTCGGCTTCACCGGCTCGCACCGCTTCTACTACGGCCGGCCGGTGACCGGCACGATCTGGTTCTTCACGCTCGGGCTGCTGGGCATCGGCTGGCTGATCGACCTGTTCCTGATCCCGGGGATGGACCGCGACGCCGACCAGCGCTTCGCGCCCGGGCGCATCAACTATTCGCTGGCCTGGGTGCTGCTGACCTACCTGGGCCTGCTCGGCATCCACCGCATGTACCTGGGCAAGTGGGGCACCGGGCTGCTGTACCTGCTGACCGGCGGCCTGCTCGGCCTGGGCTGGCTGTACGACTACTGGACGCTGAACCAGCAGATTTCCGACCTCAACCGTGGCGGCTGAGCGCCGCGCGGGCGCGGCGATCGGCTGCCGCGCCGCTCAGCGGCGCTGCGGCTGGGCGGTGGCCGGCTGCTCGGGCAGGCCGGCCAGGTGCGCGTCGTCGCCCCAACAATCGATCGCCAGCGTGCCGCTGCGCCAGTGCAGCCGGTTGATGCCGGTGTTCGGGATCGCGCAGTCGCGCGGCCCGTGCAGCGAGCAGCCGTGCACCGTGCGCCACAGCATGTCGAGCACGCCGCCGTGGGTGACGATCAGCAGCCGCTCGCCCGCATGCGCATCGACCAGCGCATGCAGCGCGCCGAGCACGCGCGCGTGGAAGCGGCGCACGCTCTCGCCCTCGGGCAGACAGTAGTCGGCGTCGTGCTGCACCCAGCCGGCCCACAGCTGCGGGTGCTCGGCCTGGATCTGGGCGGCGCTCAGCCCTTCGAGCACGCCGAAGGCCTGCTCGCGCCATGCGGCCGACGCTGTGGCCCGCGCCGCCTGCGCGCGCTCCAGCGGCGCCACGGTCTGGCGCGCGCGTTGCAGGTCGCTGCTGACGAGCCGGTCGAAGCGCTCGCCGGCCAGCGCCTGCGCCAGGCGCGCCGCCTGCGCCAGCCCGGTGGCGTTCAGCGGCACGTCGATCTGGCCCTGGAAGCGGTACTCGCGGTTCCAGTCGGTTTCGCCGTGGCGGATCAGGATCAGTTCGGTCATGCGCATCGGATGCGCGCGCGGCCGCAGAGGTTCCGCCGCATGCGCCGCACGCTGCCGGCAGCATAGCCGCGGCCGGCGGCCGGGCCGCGGCGCCCTGCTCGGAACCTGCATGAACCATCACGATTCGATTCGTTTCGATGCCGCGCAGGGCCGCTGCGATGCGGGCGCGGCCGCCGTGCCTTCCTCGGAGCCCGCATAAGCAAGCGCGATTTGCTTCGTTGGCCGCCGCGGCCGGGCTGCCTAGGATGCGCGCCTCGCCCACCAGCCGGATCCGCCATGCCCTTGCCCCAACCGTCCCGCAGCCGCCGCGCGCTGCTGCTCGCCGCGCTGCTCGGCGCCGCAGTGCCCACGCTGGCCGCCGCCCAGACGACGACGCTGCTGAACGTCAGCTACGACGTGGCGCGCGAGTTCTACAAGGACTACAACAAGGCCTTCCTGGCGCAGTGGAAGCACGGCGGCGGCGCCGATCTGGCGATCAACCAGAGCCACGGCGGCTCCAGCAAGCAGATCCGCGCGGTCATCGACGGCCTGCAGGCCGACGTGGTCACGATGAACCAGGCGCTGGACATCGACATGCTGGCCGCGCGCAGCGGCTTCGTGCCCGCCGACTGGGCCAGGCGCCTGCCCGACAACGCCGCGCCCACCACCTCGGTGACGGTGCTGCTGGTGCGCAAGGGCAACCCCAAGGGCATCAAGGACTGGGCCGACGCGGCCAAGCCCGGCGTGGCGGTGGTGATCCCCAACCCCAAGCTCACCGGCAACGGCCGCTACAGCTATGTGGCTGCGTGGGGCGCGGTGATCAAGGCCGGCGGCACGCCGGCGCAGGCGCGCGAGCGCGTGCAGCAGCTCTTCGCCAACGTGCCGGTGTTCGACGGCGGCGGCCGTGCCGCGACCACCACCTTCATCCAGCGCAACATCGGCGACGCCCTGGCCACCTTCGAGAGCGAGGTCGACCTGATCCGCGAGGAATTCGGCGACGTGTTCGACGTGGTCTATCCGACGTGGACGGTGCTGGCCGAGAACCCGGTGAGCGTGGTCGACAAGGTGGTCGACAAACGAGGCACGCGCAAGCAGGCCGAGGCCTACCTGAAGTGGCTGTGGTCGCCCGAGGCGCAGGAGATCGCCGCGCAGCACGGGCTGCGTCCGCGCAACGCCGCGGTGCTGGCCAAACATGCCAAGACCTTCCCGAAGGTCAACGCCTTCACCGTGGACGAAGTCTTCGGCAGCTGGCTCAAGGCGCAGAAGGAGCACTTCGACGACGGCGCCGTCTACGACCAGATCCTGGCCGCCAAACGATGATCGCCTCCACAGCGCCTTCGGCGCTCCCTGGCGGCGCTTCGCTGCCGTTCGTCGTTTCACCGAATGCGGCCGCTCCGGCGCAAAAACGTGCTGCACGGGGCCGACGACGGGGTGGCCGACTCCGTTCAGCCAATTCCTATTCACTCCGTCGGCCACCCCGCCGTCGGCCCGATCAGTGGTTCGCCGATGCCGCTGTTCGTGCCGAGGTCGGCTCCCTTGTTCGTTGCCGAAGCGCGCTGGCGGTGCCGGCAAAGCCGATGAGGGGGTGGCCGACGGAGCGAATAAGAATTTGGCTGAGCGTAGTCGGCCACCCCCTTGTCGGCTTTGCCTCAGCGGCCTCGAAACGCAGCGAAGAACGGCGGCCTTTGCGAGAGTCTGCAACGGGCCGATACCGGTCGGTCGCTGCTCGAGGTTTGACGCGTCGCGGGCCGCGCGATGCGCGGTGGGGCAGCTGACATGCTGCTGTCGCGCACCCTGCTGCGACGGCACAGCGTGCTGCCCGGTTTCGACCTCGCGCTGGGCTTCGCGCTGCTGTACCTCAGCCTGATCGTGCTGATCCCGCTGTCGGCCGCCTTCCTGAAGACCTTCACGATGACCTGGCCGGCCTTCTGGGAGGCGGTGTCGTCGCCGCGCGTCGTCGCCTCGTACCGGCTGACCTTCGGCGCGTCCTTCGCCGCGGCGCTGCTCAACGCCTTCTTCGGCCTGGTCGTCGCCTGGGTGCTGGTGCGCTACGAGTTCCCGTTCAAGCGCCTGATCGACGCGCTGGTGGACCTGCCCTTCGCGCTGCCCACCGCGGTGGCCGGCATCGCGCTGACCGCCATCTATGCGCAAAACGGCTGGATCGGCCAGTGGCTGCCCTTCAAGGTCAGCTTCACGCCGCTGGGCGTGTTCGTCGCGCTGGTGTTCATCGGCGTGCCCTTCGTGGTGCGCACGGTGCAGCCGGTGCTGGAGGACGTGAGCCGCGAGCTGGAAGAAGCCGCGGCCACGCTCGGCGCCAGCCGCCTGCAGACCTTCACCCAGGTGATCCTGCCGATCGTGTTGCCCGCGCTGCTGACGGGCTTCGCGCTGGCCTTCGCGCGTGCGCTGGGCGAATACGGCAGCGTGATCTTCATCGCCGGCAACATGCCGATGGTCAGCGAGATCACGCCGCTGCTGATCATCACCAAGCTCGAGCAGTACGACGTGCCCGGCGCCACCGCCATCGCGGTGGTCATGCTGGTCATCAGCTTCGCGCTGCTGCTGCTGATCAACACGCTGCAGACCTGGGCGCGCAAGCGGCAGGGCGGAATATGAACACCCTGGCCGTGCCTGCCGCCAAGCTGCCGCAAGCCGGTGCCGCCCCACGCGCGCTGCGCCCGGCCACCGGCGAGGCGCCATGGGTGCGCGCCGCGCTGATCGTCACCGCGCTGGTCTTCCTGACGCTGTTCCTGTTCGTGCCGCTGGCGGCGGTGTTCGTCGAAGCCTTCAAGAAGGGCTGGGATGTGTACTGGGCGGCCATCACCGAGCCCGATGCACGCTCGGCCATCGCGCTGACGCTGCTGGCCGCCGGCATCAGCGTGCCGCTGAACCTGGTGTTCGGCATCAGCGCCGCCTGGGCCATCGCCAAGTTCGACTTCCGCGGCAAGAACCTGCTGCTGACGCTGATCGACCTGCCCTTCAGCGTCAGCCCGGTGATCGCCGGCCTGATCTACGTGCTGGTGTTCGGCCTGCAGGGCTGGCTCGGGCCGTGGCTGCAGACGCACGACCTGAAGGTCATCTTCGCCGTGCCCGGCATCGTGCTGGCCACGGTGTTCATCACCTTCCCCTTCGTCGCGCGCGAGCTGATCCCGCTGATGCAGGCGCAAGGGCAGGAGCAGGAAGAAGCGGCGCGCGTGCTCGGCGCCACCGGCTGGCAGATGTTCCGGCGCGTGACCCTGCCCAACGTGAAGTGGGCGCTGCTGTACGGCGTGATCCTGTGCAATGCGCGTGCGATGGGCGAGTTCGGTGCCGTCAGCGTGGTGTCGGGCCACATCCGCGGCCAGACCAACACGATGCCGCTGCACATCGAGATCCTCTACAACGAATACCAGTTCGCCGCGGCCTTCGCGGTGGCCTCGCTGCTGGCGCTGCTGGCGCTGGTGACGCTGGGGCTGAAGTACCTCGTCGAGCAGCGCGTCAAACATCAACGACGGGGCGCCGGCGATCGCGCCGAGTAGGGCACTGCCATGAGCATCGAGATCCGCAACCTGAACAAGCGCTTCGGCGCGACGGTGGTCTGCGACGGCCTGAACCTGGACATCCCGGCGGGTGAGCTGGTGGCGCTGCTCGGGCCCTCGGGCTCGGGCAAGACCACGCTGCTGCGCATCATCGCCGGGCTCGAAGTGCCGGACAGCGGCGAAGTGCGCTTCCACGGCGAGGACGCGACCCACACCTCGGTGCGCGAGCGCAACGTCGGCTTCGTGTTCCAGCACTACGCGCTGTTCAACCACATGACGATCTTCGAGAACGTCGCCTTCGGGCTGCGCGTGCGGCCCAAGCCGCCGCCGGGCCGCCCCAAGGCGGCGACGCCCCCTCGGGGGGCCGGCGCCGAAGGCGCCTTGGGGGCCCACGCCCGCTGGCGGCCGTCGGACCAGGAGATCCACTCCAAGGTGATGGCGCTGCTGAAGCTGGTGCAGCTCGACTGGGTGGCCGATCGCTACCCGCACCAGCTCTCGGGCGGGCAGCGCCAGCGCATCGCGCTGGCGCGCGCGCTGGCGGTGGAGCCGAAGGTGCTGCTGCTGGACGAGCCCTTCGGCGCGCTCGACGCCAAGGTGCGCAAGGAATTGCGCCGCTGGCTGCGGCGGCTGCACGACGAGATGCACGTGACCAGCGTCTTCGTCACCCACGACCAGGACGAGGCGATGGAAGTCGCCGACCGCATCGTCGTCATGAACCACGGCGCGATCGAGCAGCAGGGCACGCCCGACCAGGTCTACGACCATCCGGCCAGCCCCTTCGTGCTGCAGTTCCTGGGCGACGTCAACCTGTTCCACGGCCGCTTCGGCCATGCGCCGGGCGGCGAGCCGGCGCAGGCCGACACCGTCTACGTGCGCCCGCACGAGCTCGAGATCGTGCCGCCCGCGCCGGACGGCGCAGCCGCCGGCACGCTGGCAGTGACGCTGTCGCAGGTGCTGACCGTGGGTGCGCACACGCGCATCGAGTTCAAGCGCGACGACGACGGCTCCTATGTCGACGTGGAGATGCCGCGCAGCGAATTCGCCGCGCTGCGCCAGCGGCTCGATCTGCGCAGCGGCAGCCGCGTGCAGCTGCGCGCGCGCCGCGTCACGCGCTTTGCCGCCGGCGGCGCCCTGCAGCAGGAAATGCCCGACCCCGCGGCGATGATCTGATCGCGCCCATGCGCGCCCGAAGGCGCGCTCAGCCGCGCTGCTGCGCGGCCCCGGCAGCGGCCTCGAGCACCTGCAGCGCTTCGCTCTCGAGGCAGGGGCCGACGACTTCGACCGGCGTGCTCGCGCCCTGCAGCACCGCGCGCGACGCAATGGGCAGCAGTTCGCCGCCCATCACCCTGGCCATTGCCGCCTGCGGCGCGCCGTACACCACGCGCCGCACGCCCGCCCAGTACAGCGCGCCCGCGCACATCGCGCAGGGCTCACCGCTGGCATAGACGGTCGCGCCGCGCAGCACCGCCGCGCCCAACGCGCGCTGCGCGTCGCGCACCAGCACCATCTCGGCGTGCGCGCTGCAATCGGCATCGCTGATCTGCCGGTTGCAGGCCTCGGCCACGGCCGCGCCGTCGCGCACCAGGATCGCCCCGTAGGGTGCGTCGCCCGCGGCGGCGGCCTGGCGTGAAAGCGCGATCGCCCGGCGCATGAACAGGTGGTCGGCGGCGTTGGGAGGTGTGGCGTCCATCGGCAGGTTGCGGTCGTGGGTGGGGCGGCGGCAGTCTCGGCGGCGCGGTCGTCAGATCTCGAAGCGGCTGCCCGGCGCCTGCGCCATCGCGCGCTCGACCAGCGCGCGCGTCAGCGGCGGCGCGAAGGCGCGGATGAAGTCGAAGGCGTAGCCGCGCAGGAAGGCGCCGCGGCGCACCGCCACGCGCGTCATGTTGCTCGCGAACAGGTGGCGCGCGTCGATCGCCGCCAGCGCGGCGTCGCGCTGCTCGTCGTAGGCCATCGCCGCGATGATGCCCACGCCCATGCCCAGCTCGACATAGGTCTTGATCACGTCGGCGTCCATCGCCGACAGCACCAGGTTCGGCGCCAGCCCGCGGCGCGCGAAGGCCTCGTCGATGTGGGCGCGGCCGGTGTAGCCGGGCTCGTAGGTGATCAGCGGGAAGCCGGCCAGTTGCTCCAGCGTCAGCGCGTCGCCGCGCCCGGCCATCGGCGCCAGCGGGTGGCCGTGCGGCACCACCACCAGGTGCGTCCAGTGCCAACTCGGCATCGCCACCAGCTGCTCGTAGCCGGCCAGCGCCTCGGTGGCCACGCCGATGTCGGCCTCGCCGTCGAGCAGCAGTTGCGCCACCTGCCGGGGCGAGCCCTGGTGCAGCCGCAGCTGCACCTGCGGGTAGGCGGCGCAGAAGTCGCGCACCACCGGCGGCAGCGCGTAGCGCGCCTGCGAATGGGTGGCCGCGATGGTCAGCGTGCCGCGGCGCTGCGCGGCGTAGTCGGCGCCGGCGCGCTCCAGGTTCTCGGCTTCGAGCAGCAGCCGCTCGACGATCGGCAGCAGCGCACGCCCCGGTTCGGTCAGGCCGGTCAGGCGCTTGCCGGCACGCTCGAAGACGACGATGCCGAGTTCGTCCTCGAGCTCGCGGATCTGCCGGCTGACCCCGGGCTGCGAGGTATGCAGCGCTTCGGCGGCGGCAGTCAGGTTGAAGCCCCGGCGCACGGCTTCGCGCAGGGCGCGCAGTTGCTGGAAGTTCAACGGACGGGCGGCATCAGGGCCGGCGGGGCTGCGACCGCCGGATTATCGGCAGCGCCGGCCTGCCGGCCCG
>JAFEFZ010000197.1 GCA_018240325.1 Pseudomonadota bacterium | reverse complement strand
TCTTCGGGCGTGGCGCTCTCGGCCTCGTTGTGGCTGATGCCGCCGGCGCAGGGCACGAAGATCATCGCCGCCGGCGCCACCCGCGCGATCGCGATCGCGTCGTGCGCGGCGCCGCTGACGATGTCCCGGTGCGTCAGGCCCTCGGCCTGCGCGGCTGCGCGCACGCGCGCGACCAGCGTCGGGTCGAACGCAGTCGCCGGTTGTACCAGTACCGTCGTCAGATCGGCCTGAAGCCCTTCGGCGGCAGTGGTCTCGTGCACGGCGCGTTGCAGCTGCGCGTCCATCGCGTCGCGCA
Source organism: Pseudomonadota bacterium (assembly GCA_018240325.1). Lineage (GTDB taxonomy): Bacteria > Pseudomonadota > Gammaproteobacteria > Burkholderiales > Burkholderiaceae_C > Rubrivivax. The sequence continues at coordinate 1,926 of JAFEFZ010000197.1, read as the reverse complement.
GCCGGTCGTCCGGGTGCCGCAGCTCCAGCGTCATGCGCACTTCGCCGGGGATCACGTTGCGGCTGTTGGGCGCGACCTGCAGTTCACCGACGGTCGCGACGCCGCCGGGCTGCGCCTCGGCGATGCGACGCAGCGCGTCGACCAGGCGCGCCGCACCGACGAGGGCGTCGCGCCGGCCGGCCATCGGCGTCGAGCCGGCGTGAGCGGCCTGGCCGGTCAGCCGCAGGTCGTACCAGCGCTGCCCCTGCCCGCCGGTGACGACGCCGATGGTGCAGCGCTCGCGCTCGAGCACCGGCCCTTGCTCGATGTGCGCCTCGAAGTAGGCGGCGATGCGCCGGTTGCCGAGCCCGCTGCCGCGGCCGCCGATGCGCGCCAGTTCGTCGCCGTAGCGCAGGCCGTCGGCGTCGGTGCGCGCGAGCACCTCGTCGACGCCGAGCAGGCCGGCGAAGGCCATCGAGCCCATCATCGCCGGTGCGAAGCGCGTGCCTTCCTCGTTGCTCCACACGACCAGCTCGAAGGGGCGCGCCGTCTGCACCGCGGCGTCGTCGAGCGCGCGCAACACCTCGAGCGCGGCGATCACGCCGTAGGCACCGTCGAAGCGGCCGCCGTTGGGCTGCGTGTCCAGGTGGCTGCCGCTCATCACGACGGCGGCCCGCGGATCATGCCCGGCGCGCCGCGCGAAGAGGTTGCCGACTGCGTCGGTCTCGATGCGGCATCCGGCCTGCTCGCACCAGCGCACCAACTGGTCGCGCGCGCGGCGGTCGTCGTCGCTCAACGCCAGCCGGCAGACGCCGCCGCCCGGCGTTGCGCCGATGGCGGCCAGCGCCATCAGCGTGTCCCACAGACGCTGCGCGTCGATCTTCGGCTGCCGCATGGTGGCGGGCGCCCCTACTTCAGGTAGACCTCGTCGTACGGCGACATCGGGCCCCAGATCGTCATCGGCACGTTGCCCACGTTGCGCGTGGTCGCGGTGTGGAACGGAACGACGTTGACGAACAGGATCGGCAACTCCTCGGTGACGATTTTCTGGAAGGTCTCGTAATAGGCCTTGCGCTTGGTCGGCTCGAGGATGCCGCCGGCGGTGTTCAGGAGTTCGTCCACCTTCGGGTTGTTGTAGGACTGCGTATTGGTCCAGATGATCGGCTTGATGTTGGTCGACAGATAGGTGCGGTGCACGCCGATCACCGGGTCGCCCCAGTTGAAGACCTGGTCCATCGTCATGTCGAAGTCGTGCGCGGCGATGCGCTTGGCCCACGCGGGGAAGTCGGCCGAGGTGCGCACCTCGACCGTGATGCCGATCTTCTTGAGCTGCGCGCGCACGTACTCGGCGACGATCTTCTGCTGGTCGTTGGCGCCCGGCAGGTAGTCGATCGCCAGCTTGAAGCGTTCGCCGCCCGCGCCGGCCGGATAGCCGGCTTGATCGAGCAGCGCTGCCGCCTTCTTCAGGTCCGGCGGGTAGCGGTTGACGTCGGCGCTCGAGAAGGGGCCGCCGGGCGCGATCGGGCTGTCGGAGACCTTGGCGAAGCCGCCCATCAGCGCCTTGGTGACGAAGTTCTTGTCGATCGCGTAGGCGATCGCCTGGCGCACCTTCAGATCGGATACCGGCTTGCGCTCCAGGTTGAAGGCCAGCCAGTTGAGCGCGCCGATGCCTTCGTAGCCCTTGGGCGTCAGCGCGATCTGCTTGTCGCTTGCCAGGCGCTTCAGATCGGTCGGACTCGTCACGAACGGCAGCATCTGCACGCTGCCGCGCTCCAGGTCGAGCATCAATGTCGACGCATCGGGGTTGACGTTGATGACCACCTTGTCCAGGTAGGGCTTGCCGGACAGGAAGTACTTGTCGAAGCGCTCCATGACGACACGCTGGCCGGACTGGAACTCGACCAGCTTGAACGGCCCGGAGCCGACGACGTTGGTCGAGTTGCGCGG
>JAFEFZ010000196.1 GCA_018240325.1 Pseudomonadota bacterium | reverse complement strand
GCGGGCAAACCCGGATGGCGGGCCGTGCCGGCTGCGGCCAACGGCGCCCGCGAGCGGTGCCGCTTCAACCCGAACCGGCAGCAGCCGGGGCTGGCGCTGTGATTCTATTCAGCCGCGGCGGCGCGCGGCCCAACCGATCCGGCAACAGCGGCAGGGCCGGCCGGGCCCGGATCCTTGCCCCGAAACCGGCGCAAGGCGTTCGGCCCGCACGCGCGCGCCGTCTGCCCGCAGCTCAGCCGCCGATGCCGGCGGCGCGCGCGAGGGCGGGGAAGAAGAACACCACCCAGTTCCACACCGACAACGCCACCGGCAGCATGAAGGCCAGCCAGGCGGCGGCGCGACGGGCGGGCGCGGCGGCGTGCATGGCGACGAGGCGCGCGCCGAGCCACGCCGACCAGGCTGCGGCGGCGCCGAGCAGCACCATGCGCGCCACGCCGATCCATGGCGGTGCGATGCCCTCGGCGCGCAGTTGCGTCAGCGTCAGCATCGACAGGCCGAGAAACAGCCCCGCGCCGGCCAGCGGCACCAGCGCGAGCGCGAGCGCGTGCCAGCGCAGCCCGCTGCACAGCCGCGCCGCGGCACGCAGCGCGAGCCAGGTCGCACCGCCCAGCACCAGGGTCGATGCGGCCATGAAGGCGAGGATCGACGCCCCGTCGAGCAGGCTGAAGACGTCGCCCGCGTCGCTCTGGTGCGTCAGCAGCCACCACGGCAGGTCGTCGCGGAACCAGAAGGTGTCGTAGCCGCGCTCGATCAGCCACTGCGCGGCGCCCTGCTTGAGCGCGATGAACCACGGGCTCGCGCTCCACTGGAAGGCGCCCGGCGCGAGCCCGAGCAGGCCGAACACGAGCAGCCGCGCCGGATAGGCGTCGGGCGCCGCCGCCGGCTTGGCCGAGCCCTGCACGATCTCGCGGTTCGGCGCGCGCAGCTCGAGCGCGATCGCGCCGCGATGCCCGCTGCAGCGGCCGCAGGCGTGGCAGTCGGACGCGCTTTGCAGATGCCGCAGGTCGAGCAGCGGCGCGCAATCGACGCGCTCGTTCGGCCCCTGGTACTGCTGCCAGCGGTGCACGTCGGTGCGGTAGTGCAGCGGCGCCACCTTCGCGAGCAGCGCGAACACGCCGTTGACCGGGCACAGGTGGCGGCACCACACGCGCTTGCCGCCCTTGCCGTAGACCGCGCCGACGGCCACCGCCGCGAGCGTCGATCCGCCCAGCACGAGCAGCGTCGCGTCCGGGTACTCGTAGACGCTGACGAGCTGGCCGTAGATCGTCGTCAGCGCGAACGCGGCCAGCGGCCAGCCCGGCCAGCGCATCCAGCGCGGGATGCTGCGCCCCAGGCCGTGGCGGCTTGCGAACTCGGTCAGCGCGCCCTCTGGGCACAGCAGCCCGCACCACACGCGCCCGAGCGCCATGATGCTGACGATCACGAAAGGCCACCAAAGGCCCCAGAACGCGAACTGCGCGGCCAGCCTCAGGTTGGAGACGATGCTCGCGCCGCTCTCGGGCAAGGGCAGGAAGGCCGGCACGACGACGAGCACCGCGTAGACCAGCACCACGCACCACTGCAGCACGGCGATCGCCGCGCGGTGGCGGCGCAACGCGTCGCCGAAGGCGGCAAGCCGGCGGCGCATCGGCCGCGGCGCGGGGGTGGCGATGGCGAGGGTGCGCATCAGCGGCAATGGCCTTCGGGCGCGTTCAGTGCGCGGGTGCCTGCTTCGGGCGCACGGGCCGCGGGCGCAGCGCCACCAGCGCGACGCCCCAGAACAGCAGGTAGGCGGCAACGAGCGCTCCCGTCGGCCGCGCGCGGTAGCCGGCGAAGTCGGCGAGCACGCGGCCGATGCCGCCGGCGTCGTCGAGCAGCGCCGCGCTGTCCCACAGCGGGTCGGCGAGCGGCGGCAGCCACCCCATGCCGATCAGGCGCTCGACGCCGTGGCCGACCATCGCCGTGGCGATCGCCAGCAGCAGCAGCTCGCTCGTGCGCAGCAGCGTGCGCATGTTCAGGCGGCGCGCGCCGCGCGCGATCGCCCACGCGCACAGCAGCGCCGCCGCGAGGCCGGCTGCGGCGCCGGCCAGGAGCGCGAGCGCGCCCTGCGTGTCGCGTTCGAGCCCGATGCCGTAGAGGAAGACCACCGTCTCGGCGCCCTCGCGCGCGACGGCGAAGGCGGTGACGAGCGCGACGCCGGTGGCGCCGGAGGCGCTCGCCGCGCGCGCCTCGAGCTCGCGCTTCATGCCGGCGCCGTGCCGCCGCATCCACGCGACCATCTGCAGCACGAGCGCCGCCGACGCGAGCGCGATGCCGGCCTGGAAGGCCTCGAGCGCCTGGCCCTGCAACTGGCTCTGCGCCGCGAAGGTCGCCGCGCCGAGCGCGGCGGCGAGCGCGACGCCGCCGCCCAGGCCGGCCCAGACGCCGCGGCGCAGTCGGCCCGGGTCGCCCTGGCGTGCGATCCACGCGAGCAGCACCGAGATCACCAGCAGTGCTTCGAGGCTCTCGCGCCAGACGACGACGAAGGCGTTCATCATCGCGCGCGCCGCCTCATTTCGCGACCACCTCGAGCCGCCCGGTGTCGGGGTGGAACTCGTCGATGAAGCGGTACGTTCCCGGCCGCAGCGGCGCGACGACGATGAACGAGTTCGACCCTGGCGCGAGCACCTTCTCGACGCGCAGCTCGAGGTTCTCGAACTCGACCGGCCCCGGCCCGTCGTTGCGCAGCACGAACTTGATGCGCCGCCCGGCCGGCACCTCGAGCCGCGACGGCTCGATCCGGCCGCCGCGCAGCACCACGTTGAAGGTGGCGGGTTCGTCGGCGCGCGCCGCCGCCCACGGCCCGAGCGCGCCCAGGGCCGCAAGGGCGGCGCGGCGGCGCATCACAGGCCCACCTTCGCGCGCAGGCCGATCGCGTAGACCGAGCCGGCGCTGCCGTCGGCGCCGGGGCGCAGGATCCACTGCAGGTCGGGGCTGATCTCGACGCGCGGGTTGAGCCGCCAGCGGTAGTACAGCTCGACGTTCGTTTCCCAGCCGGCGGCGGCGTAGCCGGCAAGGCCGCCGTCGGCGGCGGTTGCCGCGCGGTAGGCGCTGCTCGTGCGCATGCTCGCCAGGCCGATGCCGACCGCGTCGGCACCGCGGCCCCAGCGGCTGCCGTCGGTCTCGGCGCCGGCGCTGGCCATGAGGTTGAAGCGCACCGTGCCCGTGAACTGCTGGCTCAGCCGGGCGAACAGGGTCCAGTCGTCGTCGATGCGCTGGTCCAGCGACGCACCCCAGCCGGAATTGCTCGCGCGGGTGCCGTAGAAGCCGGTGCTGTTGCCGTTGTACCAGGCATAGCCGCGGTAGTTGCCCGCCAGCCCGTCCGCAAACCGGGGCGCGGCTTCGATCTGCGCGATCACGAACGGGCGTGACAGCGACCCGGAGAAGTCCGCGCCCGGGCCCGAGCCGAACGCACCGAGCGACAGCCCCCACGCGCGGCCGGCCTCGCGGCTGTCGAGGTACGCGACGCGCACGCCGGGCGCGAAGCCGTACGCGTCCAGGCCCGCACCGCCGCCGGAATCGAGCAGCGCGTTGTGCACCAGCACGTTGTTCATGAAGCGCTTGGTCTCGTCGTCGGCGGCCGCGTTCTGGTCGAAGAACAGGAACGGGTCCATCTTGCCGACGTTGATCTCCAGGCGCTCGCGTGCAGCCGCTGTGCGGCCTTCCAGCGGCAGCGGCACGCTGAGCTGGTACCAGGCCTGCGCCAGCAGCACGTAGGCGTCGGACGACGACGCGTCGACCTGGAACGCGGTGGTGTTGATCGTGCTGGTGTAGGTCGGGCGCAGCGCGACGCCGCTGCCCTGGCCGACGCGGAACTGCGCGAAGATCCGGCCTTCAGCCTTGCCCAGGCTGCCGCCGGGCAGCGTGACGGTGACGTCGCCGCGGTAGTTCGGTCGCGACTGGCGACTGCCGTCGTCGCTGCCCGAGCCGTTCACGCCCTGCACCACGCCGGTCAGGCTGACGCCGGCCGTGATCCCCTCGAGCGATTCGATCTGGCGCGCCTGCTTCTGCATCTCGAGCGACATGAACTCCACCGCCTTCAGGCGGGTCACGAGCTCCGGCTCCTTCTCGCTCAGGCGGTCGCTGGCCAGTGCCGCGTCGGCGCGCTGCTGCGCTTCCTCGAGCTTGTGCAGCCGCGCGTCGGTGCTGCGGGCGGCGTCGGCGTTGCGCGCCGCGTCGGCGGGGGTTTGTGCCGCGTCGAGCGACTGCAGCCGCCCGTCGGCGGCACGGCTCGCGCCGAGCGCGGCTTCGAGTTCGCGGTTGCGCTGCTCGAGCCGCTCGACGCGTTCGAGCAACTTGCGGAAGTCGGCCTGCGTCGGGGCGGCGTCGCCGGCGGCGGCCAGCGCCGGCCAGGCGATGACGGCAAGGGACACGGCGGCTGCTGCGCGCGTGCGCGGGCCGGCGCTGCGTGGTGCGCAGCGCAGCATGTCAGTAGCCGCCCTTCTTGCCGACGCCGGCGAAGGTGAACTCCCACTCGACCTCGACCGGCTTGAACCATGGCCGCACGCCCGTCGCGCGGTCGGTGTGGCGGCCGAAGTGCGCACCCATCGTGTTGTCGGGCGCGTTCGGCGGCAGGATGCTGAACTTGACGCGGTACTTGCCCGGGCCGGCGAGCTTGACGTTGTCGCCGTAGTGCGGGCCGTCGCTGGCGACCATCGGCATCATGTCGCCCTTGATGACCTCGCCCGAACCGACCTTGGTGAGCTGGTAGCGCACCAGCAGGAACGGGATCCAGGTGCCCTCGGCAAAGCCGTTGGCGTTGCTCGCCAGCGCGTGGATGTCGGCCTCCAGGTGGATGTCGGATTCCGCCGCCTTGCGCATGTGGCCTTCGGGTTCCATCTCGATCGGCTGCAAATAGACGGCGGCGATTTCCATGCCCGCGAGGTTCTGCGGCGACCCGATCGGGTATTCGAGGGCGAGGGCAGGCGCGGTGAACAACGCCAGGGACACGGTCAGGGCCGCAAGGCGGCGCGCGATGGGTGGCATGGGACGAACCTTGCGGATGGCCGGAAACACCTGATCATAAGCGGCAATGCGAAGGATTCGCATTGCGATGCATCAGAATTCTGCGAACGGCAGGCGACCACGAGCGGGCGCCGCAATCCCCATGGGCATTGCCGGCTCGGTGCGCTGCGCGCGGAGCCCATGGGAACGCCTTCGGCCACTGGGCCAGGCGACTGCGCTGCCCGGCACGGCGGCAGCCGCCGACTCGCTGCCCGGCGGCAAACGCGTCGAGCCCGCAAGCAAGGGTGCCGCGCCCCGGCCGGGTTCAGTCCACGCCGTGGAAGCGCGCGAAGGCCTCGAGCGGCGCGCGCTTGCTGCGCAGCGCGTTCACCGGATGCGCGGGGTTGCGGTGGCCGATCGCCATGCCGCAGAACAGCATGCGCTCGGCCGGCAGGCCGATGAAGTCGCCGACCGTCTTCGGGTAGACCGACCAGGCCTCCTGCGGGCAGCTGTCGATGCCGGCCTCGGCCAGCAGCAGCATCACGCTTTGCAGGTACATGCCCAGGTCGTTCCACTGCGGCCGGCCCATGCCGCGGTGGATGCTGCAGAACAGCCCCATCGGTGCGCCGAAGAATTCGTAGTTGCGCGCGAACCAGCGCAGCCGCGCGGCGCGGTCCGCGCGCGGGATGCCGAGCAGCCGGTACATGTCCTCGCCCAGTTCGAAGCGGTAGTCGCGGTACGGCGGCCACAGGTTGGGCGGGTAGATGTCGTAGTCGAGCTCCTCGGGCGGCGCGCCGGCGGCGACTTCGGCGATGCGCAGCTGCATCAGCGTCTTCAGCTCGGCCAGCGGCTCGCCGGCGAGCACGTCGATGTGCCACGGCTGCACGTTGCCGCCCGAGGGCGCGCGCGCCGCCTTGGCCAGCACCTCGCGGATGAGCGCGCCGGGCACCGGCGTGGGCAGGAAGTCGCGCACCGACAGGCGCGCGGCCAGCGCTTCGGAAACGGTCATCGGCATGTGTGGCCCCGGCGCCGTGCGCTCAGCGCAGGTCCGACACGACCACCCAGCGGCCGTTCTGGATCTGGCTCAACCGCGACTTCGTCGATCCCAGGCGCTGCTGCTCGGTGAAGCGCATCGGCGGGCTGCCGAAGATATCGGCCGGGATCTCGCCCATGCCGATGATCGCCTGGTTGAAGCTGTCCGCCGTCAGGTTGGGCCCGGCCTTCTGCATCGCGCGGATGATCAGGTCCATCCCCGCGTAGGTGCCGGTGGCGTAGGTGCTCGGGTCTTCGCCGAACTTCGTCTTGTACTTGTTGGCCCAGAAGCGCAGGTCCTTCTGCTCGACGTCGAGGTACGGGAAGTACAGCGTCGAGACCGCGTAGAAGCCGTCCATGCCCTTGCCGCCGAGCTTGTGGATCAGGTCGGTGTAGGTGGCCTGCGAGCCGATGATCGTCGGGTTCCAGCCGATCTTGCGCGCCTCGGCGATCGCGCCGATGGTCTCGCGGATGATGGTGCCCAGCACCAGGAAGTCGCAGCCGCTGGACTTCAGGCGCGCGATCTGCGACGAGAAGTCGGTGGCGCCGCGCTTGTAGGTGGTCTTCTCGCCCATCGCCGCGCCGATGTCCTTCAGGCCGGCCTCGGCGCCGCGCACCACTTCCAGGCCGTAGTCGTCGTCCTGGTACAGCACGCAGGCGTTCTTCGCGCCCTTTTCCTTGTACAGCTGCGGCACGTTCATGCGGATCGTGTCGTGGTACGAGGCCACGCCGGCAAACTTGAGCTTGCTCGGCGGGTCGTACATCTCGCGCCCGGCCGACAGCGGGAAGAAGTTGATCACGCCCTTCTCGAACTGGATCGGCATCGCCGCGTTGTTCATCGGCGTGCCGATGTGCGAGGCCACCAGGAACACCTTGTCCTGGTTGACCAGCTTCTGCGCCGCGAGCACCGCGCGCTTGGGGTCGTAGGCGTTGTCCTCGACGACCAGCCTGATCTTGCGGCCGTGGATGCCGCCCTGCTCGTTGATCTCGTCCACGCGCAGCTGCAGGCCGTTGCGCGCCGCCTTGCCGTAGGCGGCCACCGGGCCGGACAGGTCCTGGATCGTGCCGATCACGATCGTGTCCTTGGCGACGCCCTGGGTGGGCTGCGCGGCCGCGGCGGCGCCGAGCAGCAGCAGCGCGGCGGCCGAGGCGGCGGGCGCGGCCGCCGCGCGGTGGTGGAACCACCGGGCGAATCGGCGGGCGGTCAGGCGGGGGTGCAGGCGCATGTCGGCAGGCTCCTTCGGGGTGATGCGGCGGGCCCGTGCGGCACGGGCGGCAGGGGCGGCAAAGGCGGCAAAGGCGGCAAAGGCGGCAAAGGCGGCAAAGGCGGCAGCCATTGTGGCGGGCGGTGCAGCGGCGCGGCCATCGTCACTTTCCCGGTGCGCGCTGCGGCGCGGGCCGCAGCGCCGGGGGCTGCGTCGGCCGCGATGCTCAGGCGGCGCCTGCCGCGCCCAGGCGCAGCCCGAGCCGGCGCACGCGCATCAGCAGGAAGCCGCAGATCGCCAGGTTCAGCAGGTTCCAGCCGATGCCATTGACGAAGGCGGCGCGGTACGAGCCGGTCCAGTCGAAGATCGCGCCCGACAGCCAGCCGCCCAGCGCCATGCCCAGCAGCGTGGCCATCAGCACGGTGCCCATGCGCGCGCCGGCTTCGGCCGGGCTGAAGTACTCGCGCACGATCAGCGGGTAGCTGGGCACGATGCCGCCCTGGAACAGCCCGAACATCGCCGACACCAGATACAGCGACACCACGCCGTCGGCGAACAGGAAGGCGATCAGCGCCACGCCCTGCAGCAGCGAGCCCAGCAGCAGCGTCCTCAAGCCGCCGATGCGGTCGGCGATCCAGCCCGACGCCAGCCGGCTGACGATGCCCATGCCGAGCATCAGCGACAGCATCTGCGCACCGCGCGCCGGGCCGAAGCCGAGGTCGGTGCAGTAGGCGACGATGTGCACCTGCGGCATCGACATCGCCACGCAGCAGGCGACGCCCGCGATGCACAGCAGCCCCTGCAGCGCGCCCGGGCTCATCCCCAGCGGCCGCTCGGCCGGATGCGGTTGCGCGATAGCCGCGGCGCCGCCGGGCGGCACCGGCACCGCCGCCGCCAGCGGCGGCCGGCGGCGGTAGACCAGCGCCAGCGGCAGCATCGTGAGCAGGCAGAAGATGCCGATGCCGACGTAGGTCGCGCGCCAGCCGGCGGTCTCGGTGAAGTGCTGGATCACCGGCGGCCAGGCGGCGCCGGCGACATAGTTGCCGCTCATGCAGATCGCCAGTGCGATGCCGCGGCGGCGGTCGAACCACAGCGCGGTGTCGGCCACCAGCGGCGCGAAGGTGGCCGAGGTGCCCAGCAGCCCGAGCAGCAGCCCCTGCGCCAGCGCAAAGGCCCACAGGCTGCCGGCCCAGCCCGAGACCATGAACCCCAGCCCCAGGCCGACCGCGCCGATCATCAGCGGCACCATCACGCCGAAGCGGTCGGCCAGCCGGCCCATCAGGATGCCGCCGATGCCGAAGCCGACCATCGTCAGCGTGTAGGGCAGCGATGCCGCGGCGCGGTCGACGCCGAAGTCGGCCTGCACCTGCGGCAGCACCACCGACAGCGCGTACATGCCGGCGCCGCCGAAGGTCATCAGCGCCAGCGACACCATCAGCCGCGCCCAGGCGTAGCCGGATTCCGGGGCGGCGTTCATCGTGCGAGGCGCCGTGCGGGCCGCGCGGGCGGGTCGTCGGATTCGCCGTCGGATCGCATCTCGGGGCATTGTCGTGCAGGGCCTGCGCAGCCCGCTGTCGCCGAGGCGCCGTGATAGCCTTTGCCGCAATGGAGGCGCAGGGGCGTTCGTGCTGGATCGAGCCGGGGGCGGACGGGGCCACGCTGCACCTGCGCGGCCGCTGGCGGCTGCCGCACGTCGCGGCCTTGTCGGCCGAGCTCGCCGCGCTCGGCACGCACCTGCTCGATGCGGCGCGGCACGAACTGCCGCAGGCGATCGACGGCGGCGCGCTCGAAGACCTGGATACCGCCGCCGCGCTGCTGGTGCTCGAGTCGCTGGACGGCCTGGGGGCCGATGTCGCCGAGCTCGCGCTGCACGGCTTCACCCCGCGGCTGCAGCGCATCGTCGAAGTGGTGCGCGGGCGCTTCGCCGACACCGCGCCGCTGCCGGCGCCGCAGCGGCTGTCGCCGGTGGCGCAGGTCGGCCGCAGCGCCGCCGAGATCGGCAACCTGCTCAGCGGCCACCTCGAGTTCTTCGGCCGCACGATGGCGGCGCTGGGGCTGCTGCTGCGCCGGCCGCATGCGCTGCGCGTGCACGAGCTGTTCGCGCAGCTGCAGCAGGTGGGCGTGACCGCCATTCCCGTGGTTGCGCTGGTCACCTTCCTGATCGGCGTGGTCATGGCCTACATGCTCGGGCTGCAGGCCGAGAAGTACGGCGCCAACATCTTCGTCGTCGACGGCGTGGCGCTGGGCATGACGCGCGAGTTCTCGCCGCTGATCGTGGCCACGATCGTGGCCGGCCGCTCGGGCGCCGCCTTCTGCGCGCAGCTGGGCACGATGAAGCTGACCGAGGAGACCGACGCGATCCGCACGCTCGGCCTGCCGGTGGAGCAGGTGCTGGTGGTGCCGCGCGTGCTGGCGTTGGTGGTGGCACTGCCGCTGCTGGTGTTCGTCGGCAACGTCGCCGGCCTGGCCGGCGCGATGCTGATGGCCAACCTGACCCTGGACATCACGCCCGACACCTTCTTGCAGCGGCTGCACATGGCGCTGGCGCCGCGGCACTACCTGATCGGGCTGGGCAAGTCGCCGGTGTTCGCGCTGTTCATCGCGGTGATCGGCTGCCGGATGGGCTTCTCGGTCAGCCGCGACACGCGCTCGATCGGCATCAACACCACCTCGACCGTGGTGCAGGGCATCGTCGCGGTGATCCTGCTCGACGCGATGTTCGCGGTGTTCTTCCAGAAGCTGGGGCTATGAGCCCGCCGGGCCGCCCCAAGGGCGAATACCGCCGGGCGCAGCCCGGAGGTTGCCTGATGAGCCCGCCGGGCCGCCCCAAGGGCGAATACCGCCGGGCGCAGCCCGGAGGTTGCCCTACTTGCCGCCGGGCCGCCCCAAGGGCGAACACCGCCGGGCGCAGCCCGGAGGTCGCCTCATGAGCGGCGAGGGCGCGGCACCGCACGAGCCGGCGGCACCGGCGGTCGTCGAGGTGCGGGGCCTGGTCACGCGCTTCGGCCGGCAGACGGTGCACGACGGCCTGGACTTGAGCATCGGCCGCGGCGAGCTGGTCGCGCTGATCGGCGGCAGCGGCAGCGGCAAGTCGGTGCTGCTGCGCGAAATCCTGGGCCTGCAGCGGCCCACGGCCGGCATGGTGCGGGTGCTGGGCACCGACATGTGGCAGGCCGGCGCCGAAGAGCTGGCGGCGGTGCGCCGGCGCTTCGGCATGATGTTCCAGGAGGGCGCGCTGTTCTCGTCGCTCGACGTCGCCGGCAACGTCGCCACGCCGCTGCTCGAGCACGCCGATGTGCCGCCCGCGCTGCTGGCGCGGCTGGTGAACTTGCGGCTGACGCTGGCCGGCCTGGGCGCCGAGGTCGGCGCGAAGATGCCGGCGCAGCTGTCGGGCGGCATGAAGAAGCGCGCCGCGCTGGCGCGCGCGCTCGCGCTCGAGCCCGAGGTGCTGTTCCTCGACGAGCCGACTTCGGGCCTGGACCCGATCACCGCGCGCGCCTTCGACGAGCTGATCGCCTTCCTCAACCGCGATCTGGGCCTGACGGTGCTGATGGTCACGCACGACCTGGACACGCTGCTGTCGATCGCGCGGCGCATCGTCGTGCTCGGCGGCGGGCGCGTGCTCGCCGACGGCAGTGCCGACGAGGTGATGGCCGTGCAGGACCCCTGGATACAATCGTATTTCGCGGCGCGGCATACCGTGCCGCAGGGCGGCCGCCGCCGCGATCCCCCCGAAGGTCCCAATCCCGACGCGGCGCGCATGCCGCCGGCCCGTACCGATGGAGCCTGACACCCGATACAGCCTGATCGGTGCGGTGGTGCTGGCGCTGACCGCGGCCGCGATCATCGCCTACCTGTGGCTGAGCAGCGTCGGCCGCAACGCCGACTACCGCTTCTACACCGTGTTCTTCGAGCGCCAGTCGCTCGAAGGGCTGCAGGTCGGCGGCAACGTCAACATGCGCGGCATCAACGTGGGCCGGGTCGAGGACTACGAGATCGGGCACGACAACATCAACCGCGTGCGCGTCACGCTTCGCGTCGCGCGCGAGACACCGGTGCGCGAGAACACCGTGGCCACCGTGTCGCGCAACCTGCTGACCGGCATCGCCCGCATCAACCTGGTCACGCCCGGCACCCCCGGCCCGGAGCTGGAAAAGATCGCGCGCGGCGAAAAGTACCCGGTGATCCCCGAAGGCACCTCGACCACCGACCAGATCACCGACGCGGTCAGCCGCGTCGCGGTCACCGCCGACGTCGCGCTGCAAAACGCCAACCGGATCCTCGGGCCCGACAACCAGAAGGCCTTTGCCGAGCTGCTGGTGCAGCTGCGCGACCTGACCCGGGGGCTGAACGAGCGGCTGTCGACCGTCGACAAGGTGGCGGTCGAGATCCAGGCCAGTTCGGCCGCGTTCCGCAAGGCCACGGTCGACATCGCCGGCGCCGCGCGGCGCATCGGCGACGCCGCCGAGCCGCTGGCGCGCGACGGCAGCAGCGCGATGCGTGAGGCCACCACGGCGCTGCAGACGCTGACCGTGGCCACGCGCAACGTCGAGCGCGACCTGGGCCTCGCGCTGCAGCGCATCGAGAAGGAAGGCGGCGCCGTGCTGCGCCGCACCGACGACGCGCTGGACATCGGCGTGCTCGAGCTGCGCGCCACCGCCACCGAGCTGCGCACCACGGCCGAGGCGCTGACGCGCACGCTCGACCGGATGCGCGACCCGCGCGCCGCGCTGCTGGGCCCGGGGCGCGCGCAGCTCGGCCCGGGGGAGGCCAGGCCATGATCCGCCGCGACCGCCGCGCCGCGCTGGGCATGCTCGGCAGCGCGCTCGCGTCGGGCGTGCTGGCCGGCTGCGCCGGCGCGCCGCGCACCGACTACCGGCTGTTGCGGGATGCGGGGCCGCAGCAGCCCCCGCTGCCCGGGCCGCGCAGCGATCGGGTGCTGCTGCTCGCATCCGGCAGCCCGCCGGCGCTGTACGACACCGACCGCATGGTGTTCAGCGCCGACGGCAGCAGCCGCTCGTACTTCCAGTTCGGCTTCTGGGCCGACCGGCCGCAGCGCGAACTGCTGCGGCTGGCCGAGGCGCGCCTCGTGCAGGCGCAGGCCTTCAGCGGCGTCGCGCTGGCCACCAGCGGCGTGCGCGGCGATCTGCTGCTGACGCTGCGGCTGGAATCGCTGTTCCTCGATGCCGCCGCGTCGCCGGCGCAGGCGCGGCTGGCCTTCGGCGCCGAGCTGGTCGACTGGCGCAGCCGCAGCCTGCTGGGCCGCAAGAGCTTTGCGCTGGCGCTGCCGGCCAGCCAGGCCGATGCCGAAGGCTTCGCCGACGCTGCGGGCCGGGCCGTGGGCGTGCTGCTGGGCGAACTGACGGACTGGGCCGCCGCGACCGGCGCGAAGGCCGGGCCCGCCGCATAGCGGCGGCCGGTCGGCGCCCGGCACCGCTGCGATCCGCCGTCCGCGCCGCGCCGCGCCGCCCGCGCTGCGCCTTCAGCGCCGCTTCATCAGCCCGAGCAGCGCGGCAAAGGGCAGCACCGAGCGCGGCAGGTAGGGCACGCGCCACAGCCCGCCGTGGTTGGCCTGCTCGACCAGCAGCTGCAACGGGTGCGCCAGCGCGGTTGCCGGCTGCGCGCTGCCGGCGGGGTTGCGCAGGTCGTGCACCCACATCGCGGCCATCAGTGCGTTGGTGGTGTCGGGCTCGAACACCTCGATGTCGAAGGCCTTCGCGCCGCGGAAGGCGGCCGCCAGCGCCGGGTTGCTGATCACCGATTCGGTCGATGTCGATGGCGCGACGTTGATCGACGCGACGCTGCCGGCCGCGCGCGCGACCAGCGCGCGCCACTGCTGCAGCCGCTTGGCCAGCGCGTAGTTCGGGCCCTGCTCGACCACCAGCGCATCGACCACGCCCCAGCGCCCGGCGGCACCGGCATCGACCAGCGATTCGATGTGCGGCACGAAGCTGCGGCCGCCGCTGCCGGCGCGCACGCCCGCCTGCGCCGCGCGCGTGAGCAGGCCGCGCGCCTCGTAGGCGGCCATCACCGTGTCGGCGAAGGCCTGCGGCAGCGCGAACACGTCGGTCGGCGTGGCCATCCAGGCCAGCGTGGTGCGCGCGTCGGCGCGGCACAGCGCGGCGGCGATCGCGTCCATCGCCAGCGTCACGCGCACGTGGCGCTCGCCGTCGGCATAGGCGATCGCGCCCAGATCCAGCGGGACGCCCAGCCCGGCCAGCCAGGCCGCCAGCGCGGGCGTGTGCAGCAGCAGGTCGGCACCGGCACCCGCCAGCGGCGCCGCCGCGCTGCCCGCGGCTGCGGCCGCCGGCGCGATCAGCGTGCCGTTGCCGGCCAGAGCGGTCTGGGCGATGCGCTTCCACACCGCCGGCCGCGGCAGATCCACCGCGACGACGTTGGCCCGCCAGCGCGCCAGCCAGCCCAGCGGCCCGGCTTCGCTGCCGGCGCCGAGCAGCACCAGGTGGCGGTCGGACAGGTCGAACCATTCGGGGTGGGTGCGCGCCGCGTGCAGCGCCTGCGCGCAGCCGGGCTCGAGCACGCCGGCGGCGAGCCAGGCGTCGATGCGCCGCGCCAGCGCGTCGCCGTGCAGGCGCCGGCCGCGATACGGCACTTCCCAGCGCGCCGGTGCGGCGTCGCCCTTGCCGGCCACCCGCGCGGTGGACAGCGCCGGGCCGGCCGGTGCGGCCATCGCCTCGGCCAGCGGCAGCGCGCGGCCGTCGCCCATGCCGAATTCGATGCCGGCCCAGGCCGCGTCGAGCCCGGCGCGGCAGGATGCGAGCACTGCCTGCGGCGCTGCGGCCTGCAAGGCCACCAGCGCGCGCACATGCTGCGGATAGGCCTGGCGCCAGCGCCGCTCGGCCAGGCAGGCGTCGGCGGCGGCCGGGTCGAGCACGCGCAGCGCCGCGGCGAGCGTGGCCTTGCCGGCTGCGGCCGTGCTGCGGCGGCCGGCATCGTCGGCCCGGAAGCGGATCCCGCCGTTGTCGGCTGCAGCCATGTCGTCCCCCGATTCGTCAGCGCTCAGCCGCTGCGCGGCACGTTGAGCACGCGGCGTACGCGCCGGTACACGCCATAGCCCGACCACGCCAGGCCGGCGACGCGAAACACGCGCCGCGGCCGCAGCACCACCAGCACCACGACGGCGCCGATCGGCCACTGCGGGTTGTCGATCAGCCATTGCAGGCCGGCGCGCGCCCGGTCGGCCACTGCAAGGGTGGGGCGCAGCCCCTGTGCCTGCTGGCCCCATTCGGCGCGCAGCTGCCGGCTGCGGGCGATCAACTCGCCGCGCCGGCGCAGCAGTTCATCGCGGCTCGCGGCGGTCATCGGGATCAGCCTGCGTGCGGCCGCTGCGCCCGGGCGGCCTGCAGCGAAGGGGCCGGCCGCTCATTCGCGCGGCTCCAGCGCATCGCGGTCGCGTGCCAGTTCGGCGGTGGTGGCCGCCAGCAGCGGCTCGCCGCTGCTCAGGTGCCGCTTCGCGGCGTACAGCAGGCCCAGCCCGCCGGCCACGAACAGCAGCGCCAGCACGCCGACGGCCAGCAGCCGGTGGGGCTCGCCCACCAGCAGCAGCACGAAGCCGACCGCCAGCAGCAGCCCGACCCCCAGCAGCAGCAGCCCGACCAGCGCACGCAGTGTGCCGCCGATCAGCCGCAGCTTCTCGAGCTGGAGGTCGCTCGACAGCAGTTCGAGCCGCAGCTGCGCCAGCTCGACCGTGGTGCCGAGCAGCCGGCGCAGCGAGTCGAACAGCCCGGCGGGCGGCGCAGCCATGGCCGGGGCCGGCGGCCGTCAGCGGCGGCCGATGAGCAGGCCGATGATCACGCCCACGCCGGCGGCGGCGGCGATCGCCTTCCAGGGATGCTCGTGCACGTAGTCGTCGGCCGCATGGCCGGCGGCCTTGGCGCGCGCGACGGCGGCGTCTTGCAGATCCTGCAGGCGCACGCGGGCCTGTGCCAGGCGCTCTTGCATGCGCACGCGCAACTCGGCGGCACCGGCGGTGGCCTGGTCGGCGGTGACGCGCAGCACCTCCTCGGCATCGGCGATCACGGTGCGCAGGTCGTTCATCAGTTTCTCCCGGTGGGCAGCGGTGAGTTCGGTCACGGTTTCCTCCTGACATTGGGATTCGGCGGCCGATGCTAGCAGCCCGGGCGCCATGCCGCGACCGGAGACTGCACTGCGGCGGCGCGATGGCGTCCGACGCTTGCGGCCCCGCGCATTCCGCGACCCAGCGGCCCATGAGCCACCACGCATTTGGCGGCTGCTGTCGGTCCGTTGCGGCCGTTCATCGTTTCACCACTTGCAGCCGTTCCTACGCGAAAACGTGGTGCACGGGGCCGCCGACGGGGTGGCCAACTCCGTTCAGCCAAATTCT
>JAFEFZ010000195.1 GCA_018240325.1 Pseudomonadota bacterium | reverse complement strand
GTTGGTGTAGGCGTGCGCGGCCGACCACGGCGGCACCGCGGCGCCGTACTGGGTGCTGTCGAAGGCCTCGTCGCCGCTGACGGCCGCCGGCAGCGGCGGCGCCGGCGGCGGTGCTTCGGCGACGGTGCCGGGTGCGACGCCGGCCTCGGCGAGCTGCTGCTCGGTCAGCGCCGGCGGCAGCGCGTCCCAGCCGAACTGCTCGGCCAGCGAGTAGGCGCGCGACTTGGGCATCGTGCGCCAGTTGTCGATCGCGCCGGTCGGGCACGGCGAGATGCAGGCCATGCACCGGTTGCAGATGTCGGCGTTGACGACGTAGTTGTTGCTGTCGTGCGTGATCGCGTTGATCGAGCAGATCGATTCGCAGGTGTTGCAGCGGATACAGATCTCGGGGTCGATCAGGTGCTGCTGGATCAGCACGTCGTCGGATGCGCCCATGGCGGACCTCCGGTGGCGAAGGATGACGGTTGGCGGACGGTGCGGGCGCGGCGCAGCGCGGATATCACGGCGCGCGCGGCGCGCGCCGACGACGCGCCGCAGGCGCCGTCAGCCGAAGCGCACGTACTCGAAATCCACCGGCTGGCGGTTGATGCCGATCACCGGCGGCGCGATCCAGTTGGCGAACTTGCCGGGCTCGACGACGCGGCCCATCAGGCTCGCGACGAAGGCGCGGTCCTCGGCCGTGGGCAGCCACTCGCCGACCTTGGCGTTCCACTCGTCGGCGCCGACCACGCGGCCGTCGGGCGACACCTTCACGCCGGCCAGCGAGCCGATGTTGCGGTGGAAGGCCTTGTGCGGCACCGTCAGCCGATGCGGGATGCCGGCCTTCTCGATCACCTTGTTCCAGCGGTTGACGCCGCCCTTGCTGTCGGTGATGTAGTCGTCGCGCAGCACCTCGTTGAGCGCATTGAGCATCGGCACTTCCTTCTCGGTCAGCCGGTCGCCCTCGACCTGCAGCACCTTGTAGGCCTGGCCGCGCAGCTGGTGGTCGTCGCTGCGCTTGCCCTCCTCGAAGCGGCCCTTCAGGCCGGTGGCATAGAAGGTGGCGGCATTGCTCGATTCGTCGGCGCCGAACAGGTCGATCGTGACGCTGAAGTGGAAGTTCAGGTAGCGCTGGATCGTCGGCAGGTCGATCACGCCGGCCGCGCGCAGCTTGGCCGGATCGTCGGTCTTGAGCTCGTTCATCACCTGGCAGGTGCGCTGGATCACGCGCGACACGCCGCTCTCGCCCACGAACATGTGGTGCGCCTCTTCGGTGAGCATGAACTTGGTGGTGCGCGCCAGCGGGTCGAAGCTGCTCTCGGCGAGCGCGCACAGCTGGAACTTGCCGTCGCGGTCGGTGAAGTAGGTGAACATGAAGAAGGAGAGCCAGTCGGGCGTCTTCTCGTTGAAGGCCTGCAGGATGCGCGGGTTGTCCTGGTTGCCGCTGCGGCGTTCGAGCAGCGCCTCGCCTTCTTCGCGGCCGTCGCGGCCGAAGTGCTTGTGCAGCAGGTAGACCATCGCCCACAGGTGGCGGCCTTCCTCGACGTTGACCTGGAACAGGTTGCGCAGGTCGTACTGGCTGGGCGCCGTCAGGCCCAGGTGGCGCTGCTGCTCCACCGATGCCGGCTCGGTGTCGCCCTGCGTGACGATGATGCGGCGCAGGTTGGCGCGGTATTCGCCGGGCACGTCCTGCCAGGCCGCTTCGCCCTTGTGGTCGCCGAAGTGGATCTTGCGGTCGGCGTCGGCCGGGTTCAGGAAGATGCCCCAGCGGTAGTCGGGCATCTTGACGTAGCCGAACTGCGCCCAGCCCTCGGGGTCGACGCTGACCGCGGTGCGCAGGTACACGTCGTAGTCGGTCGAGCCTTCGGGCCCCATGTCGCCCCACCACTGCAGGTAGTTGGGCTGCCACTGCTCGAGCGCGCGCTGCAGCGTGCGGTCTTCCGACAGGTTGACGTTGTTGGGGATCTTCTCGCTGTAGTTGATGCTGCTCATGGATGCTCCGATCGTTGCAGTGTCGTGTCTCGTTCAAGCAGCCGCCGCGGAACCGGCGGGCCGCTGGCGGGCCTTGCAGGCCGCGCCGGGCAAAGGCGCCCGGCCGCTTGCCAGGCGCGAGTGGCCCACCGGACCCCTCGCGTCCGGGCTCGCTCCCCCTCGAGGGGGAGCGGCGCAGCCGCTTCGGGTGTGGGCCATCACACGCGGTTCCAGTCAAAGGCGGCCTTGTCGCCCTTGCCGTAGACCTTCAGCGCACCCTTGTCGCCGACGGCGTTGGGGCGCTGGAAGATCCAGTTCTGCCAGGCGGTCAGCCGGCCGAAGACGCGCGTGGCCATCGTCTCCACGCCGTTGAAGCGCAGGTTGGCCTCCATGCCGGTCAGCGCATCGGGGCTCATCGCGACGCGCTCCTCGATCGCGATGCGGGTCTCGTCGGGCCAGTCGATGTCGTCGGGCGCGCTGGTGACCAGGCCGAGCGCGAGCGCGGCCTCGCCATCGAGCGGCATGCCGACCTTCGCGCGGACCGCATCGAGCGCCGGCTGCTCGTCGTAGAAGCGGCGCTGCAGGCGCGACTGGCCGGTGGCCATCGGGTACAGGCCGAAGTTGGATTCGCCGACCGCGATCGCCGGCGCCTGGGCCGCGTCGTCGGGCAGCGCGAGCATGTAGCTGCGGTCGCAGGCCAGCGCCAGCTCGAGGAAGGTGCCGGCGAAGCACGATCCCGGCTCGATCAGCGCGAACAGGCTGCGGCTGCTCACGTCCAGCCGGCT
>JAFEFZ010000194.1 GCA_018240325.1 Pseudomonadota bacterium | reverse complement strand
CTCAAGCGTTAGACCGCACAAGTCGCCACCGTGCTAGTTTGGAGAAGCCCATGTTGGGTAAGATCGCTTCCATTCTTTTTCTGCTAACGGCGTTGGTCATCGCGTTCGGCGCATTCGGCCACGATTCGCACGCGGCTAGACTCGCCATTGAACTAGGCAAACAGCCTCTCGACGCGCACGACGTCAAGGTAATTATCTTGGTTTGGCATTTTGTCAGCGGCTGTATGCTCGTGTTCGGCGCGCTCTGCGTCTGGGCATGGTGGCGCGCCCGTCGCGGCGAGCGCGGCGCGCTTTTCGTCAGCGACCTGATCGGCCTGTTTTACATCGTGACGGGTCTGCTGTCTGTCTGGTATTCCGGCCTCGTGTTCTTCTGGCTGTTCTTCGCACTCGGCGCACTGCTCATCATCACTTCGCTGCCACTGCGTCGTGCCTGACTTTGTCCTGTGCGGCCACAGAACGTGCGGTCTAACTATTCGCTCAAGCGGACGGCTGCGGGTCGGTTGCGGTAAACTGTCAGGCACTGCGGCAGCCGCCGCTTAGCTCAAGCGTTAGGCTTCGCCAAGTCCGTTTTCTTGCTTTTGGTGCAGGTTGCAACGTGCATCACGCCACTTCTTCTGCTCAGCGGTTTTCTGCAAGGTTTGGCTGGCCTGCGCGATCGGTCGTTCAGTTTCCTGGGTGGGCGCGCATCAGGATCCTTAAGATCATCACCTTAATTTCCAACGTGCAGGCTTCACCCGTGCTGGCGGGCGCGCATAGAGCGCAGGCCACGACCGCACGTCTTCGTAGCACCGCTGGCTATGCACGCGTTGCTTCGTTGCAGTATTCTTCGTTACCAGTTTCCACTGACTTCGGCAGCTCACATGCCTAACTATTCGCTCAAGCGGACGGCTGCGGGTCGGTTGCGCTACTATCATGCTCACGCGGCAGCCGCCGCTTAGCTCAAGCGTTAGGCAGCACATGGCAGCGAGCACCAATCTTCCGGTTCCAATACAGCTAGTCGGCGCTACGGCTGCGCTCATCTTCTGCACTGCTGTAGTGAGTGCTATCGGGTACGGTCAAGCCATTGCGCAGAACTGGTCGCTATTTAACGAGATGCCTCGAACGTGGGACGGGTTTTACTCTGCAATCGTCACCTCGGTTGGCTTCTATTCGGTACTGGCTGTCATATCGGCTGCGCTTTTTGGGGTCCTGCTTTTTGCACAGCGCAAAACCGTCGTTTGGGTCTCGCTCGCCTACTTGGCCGTGCTTCTCCTTTCTCTCGCGTGGCGCGTATACGCTCTTTTGCCTGGCGGCGGCTTCGCCGGGCTCCGGCTGATGGCTCCAAGAGTGGAGCTGCGTCTTGGCATCTGCATGCTCTACGCCATCTGGCTCATCGGCTTAGCTTGGGCGGTGCTGCCTAACTATTCGCTCAAGCGGACGGCTGCGGGTTGGTTGCGGTAGACTGTTAGGCATCGCGGCAGCCGCCGCTTAGCTCAAGCGTTAGCCCTCTATGTCAGCACCTCAGCTTACTGGTCGCGAATATGCCTACATCAAGATCTCCGGGCCCGGCCGACACGAGACCATCACAGAGCGT
>JAFEFZ010000193.1 GCA_018240325.1 Pseudomonadota bacterium | reverse complement strand
TTTGCTGAAGCACTTTCATGATTTCCATCGCGTCCATCGTCGAGGGGGACGGCGAAGTTTCGGCGCTGCCCATCTTGCTGCGTCGACTGGCATCCGAATGGAGGCCAGGGGTCGCGGTCAACCCGCTGCAGCCAATCCGGGTGCGTCGCGACAGGTTCCTGAACAGGGACGACGAATTCCGCAGGCAGTTGCTTCTCGCCGCCGCAAAGAGTGGAGACGACGGATGGATCCTGATCGTGCTGGATGCCGATGATGATTGCCCCGCCGATCTTGGGCAAGAGATCTACCGCCGTGCGCAGCAGCACATTGCGCATCGCCAGTTGTCGGTCGTTCTGGCGAACAGGGAGTTCGAGGCATGGTTCATCGCGGCGTCGCAGTCGCTGCATGGAGTGCGTGGTTTCACGTTGCCGCACGGCGAGGTGATTCACGCCGAAACGCCGCGCGATGCCAAGGGGTGGATGAGGGATCGCATGCGAAACGGAACCTACAGAGAAATCCTCGACCAGCCTGCATTCACAGCGCGAATCGACCTGCAACAGGCGTTCGACAACAGCCGTTCGTTCCGCAAGTTGTGCGCGGAGTGGGAACGGTACGTTTCCCAGCGAGCCTGATTTCAGCATGAGGCTTGGAAGCCGACTGGGTCATCGACCTGGGCCCCGAAGGCGGCGGCGACGGCGGCCGCGTGGTGGCGGCCGGGCCGCCCGAGCGGGTGGTGGCGGCCGGCACCCACACCGGCGCGGCGCTGGCGCCGGTGCTGGCGCGCTGAGCCGCGCCGGCGCTGCCGAGGGCCGGCGGGCCGCGGCCGGGCTCTTTGGCCCCTCGCGGCGCGCAGCCTGGCGTGCGCAGCGCCCGGGTCTTCAGGCTTCGAAGACGGCCGTGCCGGCGGCCGCGGCCGCCGCATCGACCGGATCGAGCCCCGTTTCGGGGCCGTACATCAGGCGCATCGCGCGCGACTGCAACTCCACCGCGTCGTCGTGGTCGCCGCAGCGGTCGAGGACGTCGCTGACGCGCAGCAGCACCTTGATCTCCCATTGGGGATCGGCCACCCGGCCGACCAGCGCGGCGGCCTCGAAGGCGTGGTCGCGGGTGCGCTCCAGCGCCGCGTAGCTGCGCCGCGAATCGCTGCCGCGCGCCTGTTCGGCCAGTGCGCAGCCGGCTTCGGCCAGCAGGCACAGGATCTCGACCGCCTGGTCGGCCGCGCCCAGCGTTTGTGCCCAGCGCAGTGCGTGGCCCAGGCAGGCCTCGGCCGCCTCGTGCGCCTGCAGCGCGCGGTAGCAGCGCGCGACCTGCGCCAGCGCCAGGCACATCTCGAGCGGGTTGCGGTAGCGCTCGGCCACGTCGAGCGCCGCTGCGGCTTCGCGCAGCGCGGCGCGTGCGGCGCTCGGCAGCATCGCCTGGTCTGCGGGCATCAGCGGGCGGACGGCGGCAGGCTTGAAGGGCATCGGGTTCTCCGGGGGTGGCGCAGCCGTGGTGCCGCGCGTTCCGGCCATGCTAGGCGGCGCTGCCGGCGGCGCACTCCCCGCGCCTCGGGGGCGGCGGCCGTATCTCGGCGTAACCGCCACACCGTAACCATCGGTGTCGTGAAGGGGTTCACGGCGCGCCGTGCGCCGCCCCGAGCCGCGGCGCAGCGCCGGCGGCCGGCGGCCGCGCAGGTTGCATCGGCCGAGGGCCGTGCATGCCGGCGCGGTGCATGCGCGCGCGTGCGCGGCCGCAGCCGTAGCAGCGTGGCCCGCACCGCCTACTGGGTCGCATGCGCGCGCGTGCGCGGCCGCAACTGGGTTGCCCCCGGGTTCTCCAAAAGTAATAGACTAATTACTTCCGGACTCGGAGTTCGACATGCAGGGTCTGCCGAAGCATCTGCCTTCCGAAGAGCGGCGCGCGGCCACGGTGGAAGCGGTGGTCGCGCTGGCGGCCGAACAGCACCCCAGCGACATCACGACCACCGCGATCGCGCAGCGCATGGGGCTGACCCAGGGCGCGTTGTTCCGCCATTTCCCAAGCAAGGAGGCCATCGTCGAGGCGGTGATGGCCTGGGTCGCCGAGCGCCTGCTCGCCCGCGTGGACAAGGCCGTCGAAGGCGCGGCCACACCGTCGGCTGCGCTCGAGGCGGTGTTCATGACGCACGTCGATTTCATCGCCGAGCACCCCGGCGTGCCGCGGATGCTGTTCGGCGAGCTGCAGCGGCCGGGCGCCAGCCTGCCCAAGACGCTGGTGCAGACGCTGCTGCAGCACTACGGCCAGCGGCTGCGCAGGCTCTTCGACGCAGGCCGGGCGCAGGGCGAGCTGGACCCGGCGCTGGACGTGGAGGTGGCGTCGGTCCTGTTCGTGGGCAGCATCCAGGGGCTGGTGATGCAGTCGCTGCTGCTGGGCGACGTGGCGCGGATCCGCCGTGACGCGCCCGGCGTGTACGCCATCTATCGCCGCGGCATCGGGAGCTGCCCATGAAGTTTCCGCGCCCGCAGCGCCGCACGCTGGCGCTGATCGCCGTGATCGCGCCGCTGGCGGGGCTGTTCCTGTACGTCGCGCTGCGCTCGGGGCCGCTGGCCCCGGTGGCGGTGACGGTGGCGGCGGTGCAGTCGCAGGCGATCACGCCCGCCTTGGCCGGCATCGGCACCGTGCAGGCCCGCTACACCTACAGGATCGGC
This sequence comes from Pseudomonadota bacterium, assembly GCA_018240325.1. GTDB lineage: Bacteria > Pseudomonadota > Gammaproteobacteria > Burkholderiales > Burkholderiaceae_C > Rubrivivax. The sequence continues at coordinate 679 of JAFEFZ010000193.1, read as the reverse complement.
CCGACCTATGCCGGCCGCGTCAAGCGGCTGGACGTGCACGTGGGTGATGCGGTCAAGGCCGGCCAGGTGCTCGGCGAAATGGACCCGATCGACCTGGACGACCGCATCGCGGCGCAGCAGGCCGCCATCAAGAGCGCGCAGGCTGCGCTGGCGCAGAGCGAGGCGCGGCAGAGCTTCGCGCAGGCCCAGGCTGCACGCTACGAGCAGTTGCTGCTGGCGCGCGCCACCAGCGAGGAAAGCACGCTGACCAAGCGGCAGGAGCGGGCGGTGGCCGATTCGGCGCTGGCCGCGGCGCGCGCGGACACGATCCGCCTGCGCGCCGAGCTGGAAGCACTGCGCGCGCAGCGCGGCAACCTGCGGCTGGTGGCGCCGGTGGCCGGGCTGGTGGCGGCGCGCGACGCCGACCCCGGCACCACCATCGTGGCCGGCCAGGCGGTGGTCGAGGTCATCGACCCGGCGAGCCTGTGGGTCGACACCCGCTTCGACCAGATCAGCGCCGAAGGGCTGGCCGCGGGGCTGCCGGCCACGGTCGTGCTGCGTTCGCGCCGCAGCCGGGGCGTGGCCGGCCGCGTGCTGCGGATCGAGCCGCGCGCCGACGCGGTCACCGAGGAGACGCTGGCGAAGATCGTGTTCGACGCGCCGCCGGTGCCGCTGCCGCCGCTGGGCGAGCTGGCCGAAG
>JAFEFZ010000192.1 GCA_018240325.1 Pseudomonadota bacterium | reverse complement strand
CGACGTTGATGCGCTGGATGCGGCGGAAGTCGTGCAGGCTCATCTCCAGCAGCGGCGTGCCCTTGCCCGACACGCCGGCGTTGGCGAAGCAGGCATCGACGCGCCCCAGCGCTGCCGCCGACGCGGCGAAGGCCGCATCGACCTGCTGCTCGTCGCCGATGTCGCAGACGAAGGCGTGCACGCGCGCCGCGTCCGCGCACTCTTCGGCCAGCTGCGCGCGGGCGCGCTCGGTCTTGTCGGCGTTGGAGCCCCAGATCGCCACCCGCGCGCCGGCGGCGAGCAGCGCGCGCGCCATGCCCAGGCCAATGCCGCCGTTGCCGCCGGTGACGACCGCCGCGCGGCCGCTCAGGTCGAAGGGGGTGTACATGGGCCGCTCCTCGGGTTGCAGTAGGCGAGCGTGCCGTCGTCCAGATCGGCGCGCGGCAGTTCGTCCTTCTCGGTCCAGTAGTCCTGGGTATGCAGCCAGGGCGCATGGCCGCCCTGCTGCGGCAGGTGGTGCAGGCCGCGCTGCAGGTAGCCGGGGTTGAAGTCCTGCGGGTCCACCCAGGGCCTGCGCGCCATGCCTTCGTCCTGCGGCCGCAGCCGCGGCACCACCGCCTGCGCGCCGCGCGCGTCCATGTGGCGCAGCAGCCGGCAGACGAAGTCGCCGATCAGGTCGGCACGCAGCGTCCAGCTCGCGCGGAAGTAGCCGAACACCCAGGCCAGGTTCGGCAGCCCCGTGAACATCGTGCCGTGCCAGGTCACGCACTGCGAAAAATCCAGCGGCGCGCCGTCGACGCTGAACGCGATGTCGCCGAGCACGTTCAGGTCGAAGCCGGTCGCGGTGACGACCACGTCGGCGTCGAGCACGCGGCCCGACTGCAGCGCGATGCCGCCCTCGACGAAGCGCTCGATCCGGTCGGTCACGACCGAAGCCTTGCCTTCGCGCACCGCCTGGAACAGGTCGGCGTCGGGCACGAAGGCGATCCGCTGGCGCCACGGCAGATAGCGGGGGTTGAAGTGCTCGTCCACCAGCGCCGCGTGCGCGGGGCCGAGCGCGGCGCGCACGCCGGCCATCAGCTCCTGGCGCACGGCCTCGGGCTCGGTGAAGCAGCGCTGCGTGAACGCGGCCTGGTCGAACAGGATCTTGCGGCGCACGATCTCGTGCGTCCATTCGGGCGGGATGTCGAGCCGGCGCAGCATGTCGGCCAGCTCGTTGGCATTGCGGCCGGTGATGAAGAAGGTCGGCGAGCGCTGCAGCATCGTGACCTGCGCGGCCGTGTCGGTGATCGCCGGGATCAGCGTCGCCGCGGTCCCGCCCGAGCCGATCACCACGACGCGCCGGCCGGCGAGGTCCAGGTCCTCGGGCCAGGCCTGCGGGTGCACGATCGGGCCGCGGAAATCCTCCATCCCCGGCCAGTGCGGCGTATAGCCCTGGTCGTGCCGGTAGTAGCCCTGGCACATCCACAGGAAGCCCGCCTCGATCCGCAGCGGCTGCTCGCTGCCGTCATCGGCGCTGCACACGGCGTCGATGCGCCAGCACGCGGCGGCGCCGTCCCACGCCGCCGCGACGACGCGGTGCCGATACCGGATGCGCCCGCCCAGGCCGTGCTCGGCGATCACGTCGCCGAGGTAGGCGTTGATCTGCGCGGCGGTCGCGATCGGCGGCCCCTGCCACGGCTTGAAGCGGTAGCCGAAGGTGTACAGGTCGCTGTCGGAGCGGATGCCCGGGTAGCGGTGCGTGCGCCAGGTGCCGCCGAAGCCGGACTGCGCCTCGACGATCAGCCAGCGCTTGCCAGGGCACTGCTGCTGCAGGTGCACCGCCGCACCGATGCCCGAGATGCCGGCGCCGACGATCAGCACGTCGGTGCGTTCGGCCGCAGCGTGCATGCCGCGCCTCACTCGAAGCCCGGCTCCTGCCACCACGGGAAGAAGGCGGGCATGTCGGTCGACACCTGGTTCGGGTAGACGGCCGGTCGCTTGTCGAGGAAGGCGCTGACGCCCTCGCGCGCGTCGGCCGAGGCGCCGCGCGTCTGGATCGCGCGGCTGTCGACGCGGTGCGCGTCCATCGGGTGCGCGGCCGCGGCCATGCGCCACAGCAGCTGGCGCGTCAGCGCCACCGACACCGGCGCGCTGTGGTCGGCGATCTCGCGCGCCAGCGCCTGCGCCGCCGGCAGCAGCTCGCCGGGCGCGTGCAGCGAGCGCACCAGGCCGCGGTCGAGCGCCTCCTGCGCGCCGAACACGCGGCCGGTGAAGCACCACTCGAGCGCCGTCTGCATGCCCACCAGTTTCGGCAGGAACCAGCTCGACGCCGCTTCGGGCGTGATGCCGCGGCGCGCGAACACGAAGCCGAAGCGCGCCTCGGTGCTGGCCAGGCGGATGTCCATCGGCAGCTGCATCGTCATGCCGATGCCCACCGCCGCGCCGTTGATGGCGCCGATGATCGGCTTCAGGCTCCTGTACATGCGCAGCGTGACCATGCCGCCGCCGTCGCGGTAGACGTCGCCGACGCGCAGCTCCTCGCGCGCGGCCTCGTTGCGCGCCGCGTAGTCGAAGGTCTGGCCGCCGCCGGACAGGTCGGCGCCGGCGCAGAAGGCGCGGCCGGCACCGGTGACGATCACCGCGCGCACGGCGTCGTCGGCGTCGGTCGCGTCGAAGGCGGCGATCAGCTCGTCGCGCATGCGCGCGTTGAAGGCGTTGAGCTTGTCGGGGCGGTTCAGCGTGATCGTCGCGATGCCGTCGGCCACGGCCAGGGCGATCGTCTGGAAGTCCTTCGGTGACATCGGAATCCTCCTGCGCGGCGCCGGTCGCGCCCGCTCGCGGCGAGCATAGCGCCCGCGCGCTGCCGGCCCTGTCGCCCAGGTGCCGAAGGCCCGGCCGGCCGGGCCGGCCGCATGCCGTGACCGGCTTGCCCGGCGGCTAGACTCGGCCCCGGTTCTTTGCCGATCCACCGTGTCGCCGCACCAACGGGAGCTCGCCCCATGGCCCGCACCACGCACCTGCCGCACCGCCCTGCGCCACGCCCTGCCGGCACTTCGAGCCGCCGGCGCACGACCGGCAAGCGCGTGATCCGCGCGTTCGCTGCAGCGGCGGCGGCAGCGGTGGCGTTCGCTGCGGCGGCGCAGATGTCGGACCTGCCCGACCTGATCTTCCAGCCCCAATCCCAGGCGGCGCAGCAGTTGCCGGGCCGCGGCTTCACGCTGGTGCGCACGCAGCCGGCAGGGCGCGGCGGCGAGTGGCAGTTCTGGTGGAACGCCAGCAGCGCGCAGTGCATGCGCGTGGCCGTCAACAACGGCCAGATCACGCAGATCATCGGCGTGGATGCGGGCGACTGCGGCCAGGGCGGCGGAGGCAGCAGCGGCGGCAGCGGCAGTGGGTGGCGCCCGAACGACCGCGACCCGGGCGACCTGGTCGGGCGCGACGCCGGCTCGGCTTCGCGCGAAATGTCGCGGCGCGGCTACGTGCTCAGCCGCAGCGAATCGGCGCGCGGCGGCGGCTTCTGGCAGTTCTGGTGGCACGCGCGGTTGGCGCTGTGCCAGCGCGTGGCGGTGAACGGCGACCGCGTCACGCAGGTCATCGAAACCGGCGCGGGCGACTGCGGCCAGGGCGGCCACGGCGGCGGCAACCGGCCGTCGAACGAGCGCGATCCGAGCGACCTGGTGTTTCGCGACGCCGACTCCGCTGCGCGCGAGCTGACGCGGCGCGGCTACGCGCTCAGCCGCAGCGAATCGGCGCGCGGCGGCGGCTTCTGGCAGTTCTGGTGGCACGCACGGCTCGCGCTGTGCCAGCGCGTAGCGGTGAACAACAACCAGGTCACGCAGATCATCGAGACCGGCGCGGGCGACTGCGGCCAGGGCGGCGGCAGCGGCGGCAGTACCGGGCCCTGGGGCGGCCGCGACCCGAGCGACCTGGTCGGGCGCGACGCGGGCTTCGCGTCGCGCGAGTTGAACAACCGCGGCTACGTGCTCAGCGGCAGCGAATCGGCCCGCGGCGGCGGCTTCTGGCAGTTCTGGTGGCACCCACGGTTCAGGGAGTGCCAGCGCGTGGCGGTCAACCAGAACCAGGTCACCCAGGTGATCCGCACCGACGAGCGCGACTGCAACCAGGGCGGCGGCAGGAACTGAAGGGCCCGGCGGGGCCGGACCTGCGCATGGACGACGACGCCTTCCGCCACCTGCCGCAGCTGCGCGGCTGCATCCGGGCGCCGGCCGATTCGCCGTTGCGGGTCACGCCCGAGGTGCTGGCGCAGTGGGACGCGGGCGCGCTCGCGGCCGGCCAGCCGGCCGACTGGCGGCTGCCCGACGCGCAGCGCGAAGGGCTGCGCCAAGCTTTCCTGCGCGCGCTGCCCGCGCAGCAGGATCTGTGGGTCTTCGCCTACGGCTCGCTGATGTGGGACCCGGGCTTCCACTTCGCCGAGCTGCGCCTTGCCGCGCTCGCCGGCTGGCGGCGGCGCTTCGCCTACCGCATCACCGGCGGGCGCGGCACGCCCGAGCAGCCGGCGCTGATGCTGTCGCTGGAGCCCGGCGACGGCACCTGCCGCGGGCTCGCGTTCCGGATCGAGGCGGCGGCGGTCGAGTCGGAATCGGCCTGCATCTGGCGGCGCGAGATGGTGCGCGGCGGCTACCGCCCGACGTGGCTGCCGCTGGCCACGCCGCAGGGCCCCGTGCAGGCCGTCGTGTTCGCCGCCAACACCGACCACCCCGAGCACATCGCCGAGTTGCCGCCGGCCGAGACGGCCGCGATCATCGCCCGCGCCGCCGGCCCGCTGGGCAGCAACCGCGACTACCTGGAGCAGCTGGCGCGGCAGCTCGGCCGGCTCGGGCTGGCCGACGACTACGTGGCGGCGCTGCACCGGCGCGTCAGTGCCTTGCCCGGCGGCACCGGCGGCACCGGCGGCGTTTGAGCCGCGCGGCACAGCGGGGCCGGCGCTGCAAGGCTGCGCGCGGGCTGGTATGGTGCATCCGGCTCGGAGCGCCCCGCGCGCCACCGGACGTCGCAGGTCGCGACCTGGACATCAGCACCGGGCGCTGTCGTTTCGCAACCAGAGGGTTTCCATGAGCAAGTCCGCTTGCCTATCGATGGCGCTGCTGGCGCTGGGCCTGGGTGCGGCCCGGGCCGAGCCCGCCACCTACAAGATCGACGACGACCACACCTACGCCACCTTTGCCATCGGCCACTACGGCGCCTCGGTCAACCGCGGGCGCTTCGGCAACGCCACCGGCACGGTGCGCTTCGACAAGGTCGCGCGCACCGGCGCGATCGACATCGCGCTGCCGGTCGCGAGCCTGTACACCGGCTCCAAGGGCTTCGACCAGCACCTGCTGTCGCCCGACCTGTTCGACGCCGCCCGCCACCCGACGATGCGCTTCGTCTCCGACCGGATGGTGTTCGAGGGCGAGCGCCTGGTCGAGGTGCCCGGCCAGCTCACGCTGCTGGGGCAGACGCACCCGGTGACGCTGAAGGCCAACCAGTTCAACTGCTATGCGAACCCGCGCGCCAAGACTGAAGCCTGCGGCGGCGATTTCGAGGCCGTGATCGACCGCACGCGCTGGGGCATGAACTACCTGGTGGACCGCGGCATGCCCAAGGAAGTGCGCATCGGCGCCACCATCGAGGCATTCCGCCAATGAACCCGCCAATAAACCCGCTAAAGAACCCGCCCATGAATCCGCAAAGGAGCCCGCCGATGAACCGCCGCTGCCTGATGACTGCCGCGCTCGCCGCCGCGGCGGCGCTGTGCCTTGCGCCTGGCGCCCGCGCCGCCGCGCTCGACGGCCCGCTGACGATCGTCGTGCCCTACGCGCCGGGCGGCTCGAGCGACCGGGTCGCGCGCCTGGTCGGCGACCGGCTGGGCGCGAAGCTCGGCGTCACCGTGGTCGTCGAGAACCGCACCGGCGCCGGCGGGCGCATCGCCGCGCAGCAGGTCAAGCGCACGCCGGCCGACCAGAACGTCGTGATGATCGGCAACCCGGCCACGATGGTGATCGCGCCGGTGGTGTTCAAGGACGCCGGCTACGACCCGGAGAAGGACTTCCAGCCGATCTCGCACGTCAACGACTACGAGTTCGGCATCGCCGTCGGCCGCGAGGTGCCGGTGAAGGCGCTGTCGCACCTGTTCGCGTGGTTGAAGGCGAACCCCGACAAGAGCAGCTTCGGCGTGCCGGCCACCGGCAGCCTGCCGCACTTCTTCGCGCTGATGATCGGCGAGGCAGCGAAGCTCGATCCGCAGATCGTCGGCTACCGCGGCTCGGGGCCGCTGTCGACCGACCTGATCGGCGGCTCGCTGCCGGTCGCGGTGGACACGCTCGACGCGCTGTATCCGCTGCACCAGGCCGGGCGCATCCGCATCCTGGCGACTTCGGGCGAGCAGCGCGCGCCCTATGCGCCGGACGTGCCCACCTTCCGCGAAGCCGGCCTGCCGATCGCCGGCACCGGCTGGAACGCCTTCTTCGCGGCCGCGTCGATGCCGCCTGCGAAGGTGCAGGCGATCGCCGCGGCGATCCGCGACGTGATGCAGGAGCCGGCGCTGCGCCAGAGCTTCGCCGCGGCCTACATGACGCCGGTGGTCAGCACGCCGGAGCAGACCGCGGCGATGCTGAAGGCCTACCGCGCGAAGTGGCTGCCGGTGGTGCGCAAGTCGGGCTTCCAGCCCTAGCCCAGCCCTTCCACTGTCCGCCTGCGGCCCTGTCCTGCCTCTTGGGACTTCTGCTGTTCTTCGTTGCGTTTCGAGGCCGTTGAGGCAAAGCCGCCGAGGGGGCAGCCGGCTGCGTTCAGCCAAATTCTTATTGGCTCCGACATCACATCGCTGCGCGATATGAGCCTTCACCGAAGCGCTGCGCGCTTTCACTCCGCCGGCCACCCCCTCGTCGGCTTTGCCGGCACCGCCAGCGCGCTTCTTCAGCAAGCCCCCACTGCGTCGAGCAGCGCGCGAACAGCGGTCTCGGCATACCACCGCCCGGGCCGACGGCGGGGTGGCCAACGGAGTGAATAAGAATTTGGCTGAACGGAGTTGGCCACCCCGTCGGCGGCCCCGTGCGCCACGTTTTCGCACCCGAACGAGGACTGCTTTCGGCGCAGCGGCGAAGGACCGCAAAGGCTCGATACCGGCCGATGAGTACTCGCCGCTTCATGCGTCGCCTGCCGGGCCAAGCGCGGCTGAGCAACTGAGATCGGCTCGCGGCCTCGCGGCCGCCGGCACGGGCTGCAAGCGCGGCCGCGCCGCGCCTGCAGCAGCCGTCGTTCAGCCGGCCGCCGCTGCCAGCCGGCGCGCGCGCAGTTGCCCGCAAGCGCCATCGACCTCCTGCGCGGCCGAGCGGCGCAGCTTGGCGAGCACGCCGCGCCGGTGCAGCGCGCGCGCCATCGCCGCCGCCTGCTCCCAAGGGGGGCGGCGAAACGGCGAAGCATCGATCGGGTTGAATGGAATCAGGTTCAGCACCGCGCGTCGGCCGGCGAGCCACGCCGCCAGGCCGTCGATCTCGTCGCCACCGTCGTTCACGCCCTCGATCAGCGTCCACTGCACCTGCAGCGCATAGCCGGTGGCGTCGGCGTAGTCGAGCGCGCGGCGCACCAGTTCTGCCGGGGCGATCGGCGGCGCACGTGGCAGCAGGCGCGCGCGCAGCGCCGCCTTCGTCGTGTGCAGCGACAGCGCCAGCGCCGGCCTGACGCGCGCCAGCGGCAGCCGCTCGAAGGCGCGCAGGTCGCCCACCGTCGAGAACACGAGGCTCTTGTGGCCGATGCCGCCCGCGGTGCCGAGCAGTTCGATCGCCGCCAGCACCGCATCGAGGTTGTGCGCCGGCTCGCCCATTCCCATCAGGACCACTTTGGTGACCGCCCGCAGCCGCCGCGCGAGCGCCACCTGGGCGACGATCTCGGCGCTGCCGAGTTGGCGCTCGAGGCCGCCGCGCCCGGTCATGCAGAAGCTGCACCCCACCGCGCAGCCGACCTGCGTGGACACGCACAACCCGCCGCGCGGCAGCAGCACGCTCTCGACGCTGCGGCCGTCGGCCAGTGCGACCAGCAGGCGTTCGCCGTCCGAGCCGGCGTGGCGCGAGTGCACGCGCGCCATTGCCGCGAGCGCGTCCTCGAATTCCGGCAGCGCCGCGCGCAGCGCACGCGGCAACTGGCGGTGGCCGGCGCGTGCATGGGCATCGAGCGGCAACCCCGCCGCCCACGCGCGCAGCAGCCGCTGCTCGTGGACCGGGGTGGCGCCGGCCGCGCGCCAGCGGCCGAGGAGGTCGGCAATCTGCATCCCGCGAGTGTCGCCCGATCCGCCCGCAGGCCGCGGCTGCACCGCCGCCGTCAAAGACCTGGCCGAGGGCGGCCCCTGAACGGCGCCGGCTATAGTGCGGCCGCGCGGCGGGCCCGAACACCTTGCCGCGGCCGGCCGGCACACCAGCGCGCGGAACCCGTCACTTGGACTACGCCCAACAACAGCGCGACCCGCGCAAGCACCTGCTCAACTTGAGCGTCGTGGTCTTGCTGCACCTGTTGCTCGGCTGGGCGCTGGTGGCGGGGCTCGGCCGCAAGGTGATCGAGGTGGTCCGGGCGCCGATCGAGACCAAGATCATCGAAGAGGTCAAGCCGCCTCCACCGCCGCCGCCGGAGAACCTGCCGCCGCCGCCGAAGACCGCGCCGCCGCCGCCGTCGTTCGTGCCGCCGCCCGAGATCCAGGTGGCCAACCCGCCGCCGGCACCGACGATCACCACCACCACGGTGGTGCCGCCGCCGGCGCCGCCGGTGCGCATCGAGCCGGCAGCGCCGGGGCCGGCGGCGCCGCCCGCCCCGCCGGCACCGCCGGCCGCGCCGGTGCGCACCGCGCCGAAGCTCGATTTCAACGCCTGCGCCAAGCCCGAGTACAACGCCGCCACCCGCCGCGCCGAGGCGCAGGGCACGGTGGTGGTCAAGTACACGATGGACGTCTCGGGCGTGATCACCGAGGCCGAAGTCGAGCGCTCGGCCGGCATGTCGCGCGAGCACAAGATGCTCGACCGCATGACGCTCGAGGCGGTCAAGGGCTGCAAGGGCACGCCCGGCACGGTCGACGGCAAGCCCGAGAAGCTCAGCGGCCGCATCGAGTACGTCTGGAAGATCGTCGATTGACCCACCGCCCCGCCGTGCTTCGCGTGCGGCCGCCCCACCAACTGGAGCCCCCATGTCCCTGAACAAGCCGTCCCGCCCGCTTGCCGGCATTGCGCTGGCGCTGGCCGCCGCCCTTGCCGGCGCGGCGCTGCCCGAGGCCGCGCTGGCGCAGGCCGCGTCGGCACCCATGCCCGCCGTGGAAACCGAGACGGTCCTCAACCCCTACGGCCTCGGCGCGCTGTGGGCGCAGGGCGACATGGTGTCGCGCGCGACGCTGCTGATCATGGTGGTCATGAGCATCGGCAGCTGGTACATCATCTTCGCCAAGCTGTGGGAGCAGCACAAGCTGATGAAGAGCGCGCAGGCGGCGGCCAGGAGCTTCTGGGGCGCGGGCACGATCAAGGCCGGCATCGAGACCCTCGAGCCGGGCAGCGCGTTCCGTTTCGTCGCCGAGAGCGGCCAGTCGGCCAGCGAGCACCACGAAGGCACGCTGGTCGAGCGGATCGACCTGCACACCTGGGTGTCGATGAGCATCCAGCGCGCGATGGACAACGTCAACAGCCGGCTGCAGGACGGGCTCGCCTTCCTGGCCACGGTCGGCTCGACCGCGCCTTTCGTCGGCCTGTTCGGCACGGTCTGGGGCGTGTACCACGCGCTCACCGCGATCGGCATCAGCGGGCAGGCGTCGATCGACAAGGTCGCCGGCCCGGTGGGCGAGGCGCTGATCATGACCGCCTTCGGCCTGGCGGTCGCGGTGCCGGCGGTGATGGGCTACAACTGGCTGATCCGGCGCAACAAGAGCGCGATGGAGCGGGTGCGCGCCTTCGGCGGCGACCTGCACAACGTGCTGATCGCGGGCCGGCGCGTCTGAAGGCCGCAACGGGCGCGCGCAGCGGGAGACGACGATGGCGATGAACCTCGCGAACGCCGAAGGCGACGAGGACGAGATGAACGCCACCATCAACACCACGCCGCTGGTCGACGTGATGCTGGTGATGCTGATCATCTTCCTGATCACGATTCCGGTGGTCAGCGCCAGCATCCCGCTGGAGCTGCCCAAGGAACGCAACGTGCCCACGCAGACCAAGCCCGAGAACATCGTGATCGCGGTCAACCGCGACGGCGAGATCTTCTGGGGCATGGAGCGCGTGCCCGACATCGAGACGCTGGTCGCGCGGCTGAAGGTCGAGGCGGTCAAGGAGCCGCAGCCCGAGGTGCACATCCGCGGCGACGCCGAGGTGCGCTACGAGTCGGTCGGCAAGGTGGTGGTCGCGGTGCAGCGCGCGGGCATCTACAAGGTCGGCTTCATCACCGAGCCGCCGGCCGGCGCGGCCGCGCGCTGAAGGGGAGCCGCGATGTCGATGAACATGGGATCGGGCGACCACGGCAGCGACGACGAGCCGATGGTCGACATGAACATGACGCCGCTGATCGACGTGATGCTCGTGCTGCTGATCATGCTGATCATCACGATCCCGATCCAGACCCACGCGGTCAAGATGAACATGCCGATCGGCCAGAGCGCGCAGCCGCCCAAGCCGCCCGAGATCGTGCGCATCGACGTCGATTTCGACGGCACGATCGGCTGGAACGGCGTGGTGCTGGCCGATCGCCACGAGCTCGAATCCAGGCTCGCCGAGGTCGCGGCGCAGGCCGACCAGCCCGAGGTGCACCTGCGGCCGAACAAGCTCGTGACCTACAAGGTGGTGGCGATGATCCTGGCCTCGGCGCAGCGTCTGGGGGTCACCAAGATCGGCATCGTCGGCAACGAGCAGTTCCTGTAGGCGGCACGCGATGCGCTTCCTGCGATTCCTGACGCTGGCGCTGCTGCTCGCCGCCGGCATGCCCGCGCACGCCCAGGCACTGCGGCCCGAGGTCGCCAAGCCGCTGCACCAGGCGGGCGAACTGCTCAAGGCCGGCAAGGCGAAGGAAGCACTGGCCAAGGTGCGCGAGGCCGACGCAGTGCCCAACAAGACGCCGGCCGAGCAGCTGACGATCGAGCGCATGCGCGGCGCCGCCGCGCAGCGCGCCGGCGACTACGCCGCCGCGGCGCGCGCCTTCGAGGCGGTGTTCGACAGCGGCAAGCTCGGCGCGGCCGAGCAGGCGCAGGTGGCGGAATCGATCGCGCATGCGTACGTGCAGCTCAAGGACAACGCGAAGGCGCAGGCCTGGGCCGCCAAGGCCGCAGCCGCCGGCGGCAACAGCGCCAGCCTGAAGCAGCTGCAGGCCTACCTGCAGGGTTCGTCGGGCGACTATGCAGCGGTCGCGCGCGACGCGGCGGCCGCGGTGGCCGCCGCCGAGCGTGCCGGCCAGAAGCCGGCCGAAGCCGATCTGCTGCGCCTGGCCGACGCGCAGCAGCGCACCAACAGCCCCGGCCAACTGGGCACGCTCGAGAAGCTGGTCGCGTCCTACCCGAAGAAAGACTACTGGGCCGCCTACCTCGCGCGGCTGCCGCGCAAGAGCGGCTTCGCCGACCGCTACGCGCTCGACGTGCTGCGGCTGAAGCTGGCCAGCGGCACGCTGACCCGCACCGACGACTACATGGAGATGGCGCAGCTCGCGCTGCAGGCCGGCTATCCGGCCGAGGCGAAGCAGGTGGTCGAGCGCGGCTTCGCCGCGGGCGCGCTCGGCACCGGCGCCGAGGCCGAGCGCCACGAGCGGCTGCGCAAGCTGGCGCTGAAGGACGCAGCCGAAGCGGCCGCCGCCATCGCCGCCAGGGCCACCGACGCCGCCGCCGCCAAGGACGGCAACGCGCTGGTGCACGTGGGTTTTGCCTACGTGACGATGGGCGAGGTCGACCAGGGGCTGGCGCTGATCGAGCAGGGCATCGCCAAGGGCGGCCTGAAGCGCCCCGACGAGGCCAGGCTGCGGCTGGGCATGGCGCAGCAGCATTCGGCCAAGGCCAAGCCGAAGGCCGCGGCCACGCTGCGCGGCGTGCAGGGCAACGACGGCAGCGCCGAGATCGCGCGGGCATGGGTGATACTGGGGGCAACCTGAAGTGGCGCCCGCTCGTCGCTGTCGGTTTGCGGCCCGAAGCGGCCTTCGGCCACTTCGGGCCAAGGCCCGTACACACGGCTCCCCCGAGCCCCCTCCGAGAGGGGGCTCCAGCATGACAGTCGGGCCGGCCTTGCGGCCGGCGCAAGCCGCCTGCGTGTGACGGGCGCACGGGAGACACGACGGTCCGTCGGCCGGCAGGCCGACTCGTCAAACGAACTGGAGCCCCCTCTCGGAGGGGGCTCGGGGGAGCGGTGCATGAGGGCCGCCAGGCCCAAAGCGGCCTGCGGCCGCTTCGGGCCGATACCGACCGATGAGTACTCACCGTCTCATGCGCCGTGAATGGCGCGCAGGCGCGCAGGAGCAACCGAGATGAACACGTCATTGCCCGAATTCGTCCAGCCGCTGGGCAGCGGCATCTGGTGCATCGACACCGCCTTCCACCGCGACCGCTTCGACGCCGCCTACCTGATGGTCGACGACGGCCAGGCCGCCTTCATCGACACCGGCACCAACTACGCGGTGCCCCGGCACCTTGCTGCGCTCGAGGCGCTCGGCCTGCCGCGTTCGGCGGTGCGCTGGGTGATCCCCACCCACGTGCACCTGGACCACGCGGGCGGCGCCGGCAGCCTGATGCAGGCGCTGCCCGAAGCGACGATGCTGGTGCACCCGCGCGGCCAGCGGCACATGGTCGACCCGAGCGTGCTGGAGGCCAGCGCGCTGTCGATCTACGGGCCCGAAGCGATGGCGCGCGACTACGGCACGCTGGTGCCGGTGGATGCGGCGCGCGTGCAGACCACGCACGACGGCATGAGCGTCGCGCTCGGCCGCCGCCGGCTCGAATTCGCCGACACACCCGGGCATGCGCTGCACCACCACTGCGTGTGGGACGAGGCGAGCCGCGGCTGGTTCACCGGCGACACCTTCGGCCTGAGCTACCGCGAGTTCGACACCGCGCGCGGGCCGTGGATCAGCGCCAGCTCCACGCCGGTGCAGTTCGACCCGCCGCGGCTGCGCGAATCGGTGGCGCGGCTGCTCGCGCGCACGCCGCAGTGGATGTACCTGACCCATTTCGGCCGCATCGGCGAGCCTGCGCGCATGGGCGCCGAGCTGAGCGACCAGCTGCACGAGATGGAGGCCTTCGGCCTCGAGAGCCGCAACCTCCCCGACCGCGACGCCCGGCTGCGCGAGCGGCTGCTGGCGATGTACCTGCGCCGGCTGCGCGCGCACGGCTGCACCATGGACGACAGCGCGATCGCGTCGCTGCTGCAGCTGGACCTGGACCTGAACGCGCAGGGTCTGGGCATCTGGGTCGGCCGCCAGCCGGGATGAGCGCGCGCATGGGGCGCTTCGGGCCGGCCGGCCGCGGGCAGCGCGGCAGCGGCCGCAGGGCTTCGCGCCGCACAGCACCGCCGATCCGCTGATGCTCGAAGCCTTCCTGGTCTCCACCGCCGTCGTCGCGCTCGGCGAGATCGGCGACAAGACCCAGCTGCTCGCGCTGCTGCTGGCCGCGCGCTTTCGCCAGCCGCGGCCGATCATCCTCGGCATCCTGGTGGCGACGCTGGCCAACCACGCCGGCGCGAGCCTGCTCGGCGCCTGGCTCGCGCGCGTGGTCGACCCGCAGTGGATGCGCTGGGTGCTGGGCGGCTCGTTCCTGGCGGTGGCCGCGTGGATGCTGGTGCCCGACAAGGCCGACGGGCTGGACAGCGGCAACACCAGCCGTTTCGGCGTGTTCGGCGTCACCACCGTCGCCTTCTTCCTCGCCGAGATGGGCGACAAGACGCAGATCGCCACCGTGATGCTGGCGGCGCGGTACGAGTCGCTGGTGGTGGTCACCGCCGGCACCACGCTGGGCATGATGATCGCCAACGTGCCGGCGGTGCTGCTGGGCGAGCGCATCGTCAACTGGGTGCCGGTGCAATGGGTGCACCGCGCCGCGGCGGCGGTGTTCGCGCTGCTCGGCGCGCTCGTGCTGCTCGGCGCGGGCGGCTGAAGCCGGCGCGGCTTGCGGCCGGATCAGCGCCGCGGCATCGGCGCGTCAATCCGGCGCCGGGATCGCCAGCCCGCGCACCACCGCCGGGCGTGCGACGAAGGCGTCGAGCGCGCGCCGCACCTGCGCGAACTGCTCGAAGCCGACCAGAGCGCCCGCTTCGTAGAAGCCGACCAGGTTGCGCACCCACGGGAAGATCGCGATGTCGACGATCGAATAGTCGTCGCCCAGCATCCAGATGCGGCCTTCGAGCTGCCGGTCGATCACGCCGAGCAGGCGCCGCGCCTCGGCCACGTAGCGGTCGCGCGGGCGCTTGTCGTCGTAATCCTTGCCGGCGAACTTGTTGAAGAAGCCGACCTGGCCGAACATCGGCCCGACCCCGCCCATCTGGAACATCAGCCACTGCAGCGCGTGCCAGCGCGCGGCCGGGTCGGCCGGGACCAGCCGCCCCGTCTTGTCGGCCAGGTACAGCAGGATCGCGCCCGACTCGAACAGCGCCAGCGGCTGCCCGCCCGGCCCGTCGGGGTCGAGGATCGCCGGGATCTTGCCGTTGGGGTTGAGCGATCGGAACGCGTCCGACTGCTGGTCCTGCCGGTCGAAGCTGATGCGGTGCGGCTCGTAGGGCAGGCCGATCTCCTCGAGCATGATCGACACCTTCACGCCGTTGGGCGTGGGCAGCGAGTACAGCTGCAGCCGCTCGGGATGGCGCGGCGGCCACTTGGCGGTGATCGGGAAGCGCGACAGGTCGATCATGGCGGTCGGGGGCTCGCAGAGCCGCAGTGGCGACGCTTCGATTGTGCGCACTGGGCCGACCGGCCTACAGCGCGCACCTAGAATTCCCGGCGGCAAGGCCGCCGAAGATGCCGCGCGAGACCGTGATCGCGCGCAACGCCGGCCGCAACGGAGGTTGTTTGTCGCAATTGCAGTCCGAGCTGTTCGATCGCGGCGGCCCGGTACACGAGCCGGATCCCGAGGCCGAGGCCTTCACGCTGGCGACCACGGCGCAAGCGCGGCGCGCACAGGGCGTCACGTTCACGCCGCCCTGGCTGGTGGAGCGCATGCTGCAGCGTGCGGCGGCTCTCGGCGAATTCGACACCGTGGTCGATGCCGGCGCCGGCAGCGGCCGCTTCAGCCTGGCTGCGGCCGCCCGGTTCCCGCGCGCGCAGGTGCTGGCGGTCGAGGCCAACGAGGTGCTCGCCGCGGGGTTGCGCGCGAAGCTGCATCGGCTGGGACTGGCGCAGCGCGTCGAGGTTCTCACCGGCGACTATCGGGCGCTGTCGCTGCCGCTGCGCGGCCGCACCCTGTTCGTCGGCAACCCACCCTACGTGCGCCACCACGACATCGCCGAAGACTGGAAGCGCTGGTACGGCCAGGGCATGGCGGCGCTGGGCATCGCCGCGTCGCAACTGGCCGGGCTGCACGCCCACTTCATGCTTCGCAGCCGCCAGCTGATGCGGCCGGGCGATGTGCTGTGCATCGTCACTGCGGCCGAGTGGCTGGACAACGGCTACGGATCGGCGCTGCGCCACTTGTGGACGGCCGACGGCGCGCACGGCCTGCGCCGGCTGTGGCTTGCCGCCGCCGACGAGCCCGTGTTCCCCGATGCGCTGGTGTCGGCGGTCGTCGTGGAATGCGGCGGCGTCCCGGACGACCGGGTCGGCCTCGGGCGCATCGTGGCGCGCGGCTTCGCACCGACCCGCGAACTCGCGCGCGCCGAGTTGCGTGCCGCGCCGCGCTGGTCGGCGCTGTGCCAGCCCGGGATGGGCGCGCCCGCGAGCGGAATCGAGCTCGGCGAACTGTTCCGCGTGACGCGCGGGCAGGTCACGGGCATGAACGAGGCCTGGATCCTGCCGGCCGACGCACCCGCAGCGCTGCACGCGCTGGGCGTGCCGGCGGTCACCCGCGCGCGCGAGATCATCGACGGCACGGTGCTCGAAGCCGACGCGCGAGCGCGCCTGCGCCAGGTGATCGACCTGCCGGTGGACCTCGAAGGGCTCGCACACGAGCAGCGTGCGGCCGCCGACGAGTGGGTCGCGCACGCGCGGCGGCTGGGCGCGGACCGCAGCTACGTGGCCCGCCAGCGCAAGGCCTGGTATGCGGTGGGCATGCGCGAACCGCCGGCGGCCTTCGTCAGCTACATGGGGCGCCGCCCGCCGGTATTCCGGCCGAATCCGCAGCGCGTCAGCTACCTGAACATCGCGCATGGCCTGTATCCGCGCCTGCCCCTCGGGACGGCCGCGCTGCGCCGGATCCTGGACCACCTGAACCGGCAGACCGGCATCTACAGCGGCCGTGTCTACGGCGGCGGGCTCGCCAAGTTCGAGCCCGGCGACGTCGCCCGGCTGCGCCTGCCGGACACGGCGTGGTCCGGCGTGGCATGAGCGCGCCGGGCCGCCCCAAGGGCGAATACCGCAGGGCTCAGCCCGGAGGTGTCCCAATGAGCGCGCCGGGCCGCTCCCAAATGCTCATCCCGGAGCGCGCAGTGCGCAGGGCAGTTCAGTGAGCGCGGCCTGGCCCGCCGGCGCACGGCGATGGACGATCGAGGAGCTCGTGCGCGACGCGGCGGCGAGCCGCAGCGAGTTCCGATCGCGAAGGCTGGGCGAGCCGCTGGCACGCTATCTCGACGAGTTCGACCAAGCGGCGCCCGCGCTCGCGCCGCTGGTCGCGGGGCTCGACGCGGTACTCGCCGGCGGCCCGCCGGGCACGGAACTGCTGGCTGCATTGTGGCCGTCCGAAGCCGGCAGGACGGCCTTTCGCTACCTGGGCGCACCGCCGATCTCCAAGGACGACCTCGAAACCCTGGCCGAAACCGGCATGGGCACCGCCGGCCTCGACGCAGCCAGGGCCGACAAGCTGCTCGGCGTGATCCGGCAGATCGTCGACCCGCGGCGCTTTCCGTGGATTGCCGAAGGGCGTGCGCCGTCGCCAGCCGAACGCGACGCCGCCGTGCTGGCGACGGCCGCGTTGATGGCGTCCCAGCGCGTGCAGACGCTCAGGCGCGGCGACGAGAAGGCAGCGGTCGAAGGCGCGGTGCGCGGCATGCTCGTCGGCATGGGCTGGCAGCCCTGGACGCAAAGGCCGGCGCGCGGCGTGCAGACGCTGCTGACCGACTCGCCGCCGCCGCGGACTTTCGCCACCCAGATCAACCTCGGCGCCGACAACGCCGATGTCGTGGTGCGCCTGGACGATCACCGCCTGCTGGCGATCGAGTGCAAGGGCTCGAACAGCGAGATCAACAGCCGCAAGCGGCTGAACAAGGAAGCCGCACAGAACGCCCGCGCCTGGAACGCGCGCTTCGGCTCGCAAGTCGTGGCCGCGGTGGCATTGCAGGGCGTGTTCAAGGCCGGTTACCTCGCCGAAGCACAGGACACGCCGATGGCGGTGTTCTGGAGCCACCGCCTCGGCGACCTGCGCGACTTCCTCGAAACCGCGCGCTGAGCGTCCTGCCTGGACGCTACTGCCCGGGTGCTGCCCGCGCGGATGCTGGCCCGCGCGCCGCCCGGGCCACGGCCGGCCAGGCAGGACGAATCGCGGCGGCGCCGCCTACAGCCAGCCGACGCGGCGGAAGCGCCAGTACAGCAGGCCCGCGGCGGCGGCGATCAGCGCGAGCGCCAGCGGATAGCCGAAGGCCCATTTCAGCTCGGGCATGTGTTCGAAGTTCATGCCCCAGATGCCGGCCATCGCGGTCGACACCGCGAAGATCGCCGCCCACGCGGCCAGGCGCTTGGTGGTCTCCGATTCCTCGATCGTGACCATCGACAGGTTGACCTGGATCGCGGTGCCGATCGTCTCGCGCATCGCGTCGATCGCGCTGTTGATGCGCGCCAGGTGGTCGTGCACGTCGCGGAAGTATTCCTGCGTGTTCACGCACACCGCCGGCACGCGGCCGCCGTGCAGCTTGCCGGCCACCTCGACCAGCGGCGCCACCACGTGGCGCATGTCGGTGGCGCGCTGCTTGAGCGCGTACAGCCGCTGGATGTTGCGGTGCGCGGCGCCGCGGTCGAAGATCGTGTCCTCGATCGCCTCGAGCTCGGTCTCGAGCGCGTCGATCACCGGGAAGTAGCGGTCCACCACCGCGTCCATCAGCGCATACAGCACGAAGCCCGCGCCCTGGCGCAGGTGCTCGGGCTCGCGCTCGCAGCGCTCGCGCACGCCGAGGAAGCCGTGCGCGCTGCGGTTGCGTACCGACAGCACGAAGTTGGCGCCGACGAAGATCGCGATCTCGCCGAACTCGAGCTCGCCAGCCGCCAGCTCGGGCAGTTTCATCACCACGAACAGCGTCGCGCCGTATTCCTCGATCTTCGGCCGCTGGTGGCCGTGGCGCGCGTCCTCGACCGCCAGCTCGTGCAGATCGAACTCGCGCTGCATCTCGCGCAGCTCGGCGTCGGTGGCGTCGGCCAGCGCGACCCACACGAAGCAGCCGGGCCGCAGCAGCCACTGGTCGATGGTCTCGATCGGGATGTCGGCGAGCTTGCGCCCGTCCTCGTAGGCCACGCAGTTGATCAGCATCGACGGCGCCCCATGTCGTCTGTGCGAAGGCCGCGATGATCCCATGCGCGCCCGGCGGGCCGCAGCCGCCACAATGCCGGCAAGGCGGCCGCCCCCCCGGCCCGGAGAAAGGGACGATGAACCTCCTGCACACCATGCTGCGCGTCGGCAACCTGCAGCGCTCGATCGATTTCTACACCCAGGTGCTGGGCATGCGGCTGCTGCGCACGACCCAGCGGCCCGAGCAGCAGTACGACCTGGCCTTCGTCGGCTACGGCGCCAACCCCGAGCACGCCGAGATCGAGCTGACCTACAACTACGGCGTCGAGCGCTACGAGCTCGGCACCGGCTTCGGCCACATCGCGATCGGCGTGCCCGACGCCGCCGCCGCCTGCGACGCGGTGCGCGCCAAGGCCGCGGCGCTGGGCGGCGCGATCACGCGCGAGGCCGGGCCGGTCAAGGGCGGCACGACCGTGATCGCCTTCATCACCGACCCCGACGGCTACAAGATCGAGCTGATCGAGCGCAGGCCCTGAGGCCGCCCGGCGGCGGCTCCGCAGGTGCTGGCGCCGCACGGCAAAATGCCACGATGAACATCGCCATCGCCCTGCGCAACGAGATCGTCCGCCTGGCCCGCAAGGAGCTGCGCACCGAGAACCAGGCGCTCAAGCGCGCGGCGGCCACACACCGCCGCGAGATCGCCGCACTCAAGCGGCGTGCGCACGCGCTCGAGCAGCAGTTGCGCCGGCTGGACCGCGCGCAGCCCGCGGCCGCCGCCGCGCCGCCCGAGGATCCGCAGGACGCGGCCGCGCGCCTGCGCTTCTCGCCCGCGGGGCTGGCCGCGCTGCGCAAGCGGCTGCAGCTGTCGGCCCACGACCTCGGCCTGCTGGCGGGCGTGTCCGGCCAGAGCATCTACAACTGGGAGCGCGGGCAGACGCGGCCGCGCACGGCCCAGCTGGCGGCAGTCGCCGGCCTGCGCAGCATCGGCAAGAAGGAAGCCGCGGCCCGGCTGCAGGCGCTGCGCGACGGCGCCTGAGGGCGCACCCGTCAAGCACCCCGTCAAGCGCGCGTCAAGCGCGCGCCGGTCACGCGACAACCGCGCTGCGCACGCGACCGCTGCGCAGGCCGCAGCGGCGCAGCGCCGGTCGGCCTGCCGGCCATCCTGCCCCGGCCGGCCGATGGATCAGCCCGGGTCGCGCCGCGGGCCCAGCACCAGCCCGACCGTCGCGCACCAGCCGCGCAGCGCGCGCTCGGTCGCCCGTGCCTCGTAGGCGAGCCAGGCGTCGAGCAGGCCCTGGCGCTGCAGCAGTTCCTTGAAGCGCGCATAGGCGCCGGCGCGGCGGAACAGCCCCTCCACCCGGCCCGCCAGTTCCGGCGGCAACTGCTCGGTGCAGAAGCGCCGCACCAACGGGCGGCCCAGATCCAGGTCGTGCCGGTGCGGCACCGCGACGTACAACGCCGGGTCGCCGACATCGGCCGGCAGGTCGCCCTCGGCGCCGTAGATGCCGCCGAGAAAGATCTCGCCGCTCGCGCGCGACACCAGTGCGCGCTGGTCGTCGCCGTAGGTGCTGGTCCAGTGCAGCGCCTGTTCGAGCGCGTCGTAGCCGACCACCGGCCGTGCGTCGGCCTGCGCCTGCCAGTCGCCATGCTGCAGCACGACGCGGCCGCCGTCGGCATCGACGAAGCTGCATGCGTGGCGCGCCCACCAGGCGCTGAACGGCGCGACCGGCACGAAGCCCGCTGCCTCGGCCTGGCGGCAACGCTGCTCCCAGTCGGCGCGATCGGGCAGGCACAGCACCAGCAGGTCGGCGGGCGCGGGCGCGGGCGCGTGGCCGCCGCGGCGCGTGAACTCGAGGTGCCAGCCCGCGCCGTCGAGGCCGAGCATCACGCCGTCGCAGCCGTCGTCGGCGCTGAAGCGGCCGAGCACGCGCAGGCCGAGCCCCTCGACATACTGGCGCTCGGCTTGCGCCGGATCGCTGACCGGTCGGGCGATGCGCAGGTGCGGCTGCATGGGCGGCGTTCCTTCGGGTGTGGTGCGCCCCGCAGCATAGCGGCGCCTCGGAAACCGTGACGCGTTCGGCGCGGCTGCACGGGCGCTCCAGGCAGCGCCATGCAGCAGCAGCCGCGATGACCGCGCCGAATCTCGACCCGAGTCATCGGGCAGTTTCGGCACAATCCGGCCGCAGGAGGCACGGCATCCGATGAACCACGCGGTACGCACACGACAGGGTCTGTCCCGCGGGCGCTGCCCGCAGCGCACCCGGCTGGCATGTTGCGGCGCCGCGCTGCTCGCGCTGGCCGGCAGCGCCGGCGCGCAGGGTATCGCGCCGGGCGATCTGCCGGCGGCCGGCTACAAGCTGCCCGGCGGCTTCGAGCCGGTGCTGCAGCTGCGCAGCTACTGGTTCGACCAGGACAGCCTGACCGGCGTGCCGAGCGTGGCCTGGGCGCTCGGCGGCTGGGCGGGGCTGCGCAGCCCTTGGTGGGGCGAGGTGCTGCAGCTCGGGCTCGTCGGCTACACGTCGCAGCGGCTGTACGGCCCGCAAGACAAGAGCGGCACGCTGCTGCTGCGGGGCGACCAGGATCCGATCAACGTCGTCGGCCTGGCCTGGGCCGCGCTGCGCCTGGCCGGCCAGACCTTCACCGCGTACCGGCAGCTGATCGACCGGCCGTTCATCAACCCGCAGGACAACCGGATGGTGCCCAACACCTTCGAGGCCTACACGCTGAGCGGCGCGCCGCTCGACGGCCTGGCGTACACCGGCGGCTGGATCACGCGCATCAAGCAGCGTGCATCGCAGGATTTCGTCTCGATGTCGCAGGCCGCCGGCGGCACCGGCCGCAGCGAGGGGCTGGCCTTCGCCGGCGTGGACTGGGCCTTCACGAAGGGCGGCCGCCTGCGCGCCGACTTGCAGTACGGCGTCGACGTCTACAACACCTTTTACGCCGACGCGCTGGTGCCGCTGGAACTGGCCGAGCAGACCCGGCTGACCTTCGGCGCGCAGTATTTCCCGCAGCGATCGGTCGGCGACGCGCAGATCGGCGATTTCTCGACCTGGGGCGCCGGCGCGCAGGCGCAGCTCGTGCACGGACCGGCCCGGGGCTTCCTGGCGTTCACCCGCACCGGCACCGGCTTCAGCACGCAGAACCCGTACGGCGACCATCCGTCGTACCTGAACCTGCAACAGGTGCCGTTCAACAGCGCCGGCGAGCGCGCCTGGGGCATCGGCGGCACCGTGGACTTCGGCGGCTTCGGCGCGCCCGGGCTGAGCGCTTCGGCAGCCTACGCCGCAGGGCGCGACCGTGTCGACGCCAGCACCGGCGCACCGGTGCCCAACCGCAACGAGACCGACATCCGCGCCGACTACCGCGTCGCGGCGGGCGGCCCGCTCGCGGGGCTGGTGGCCACCCTGCGCTATTCGTGGCTGCGGCAGGACGGCTCGCCGCAGACCCAGACCCAGGCGCGGGTCATCGTCAACTACCCGTTCTCGTTCTGAGCAACCGTCAGCCCGGGGCGCCGCCGGCCGGCCTTCAGCGCTCGACGACGCGCAGGGCGGTACGCCGCGCGGTGCCGCCCGCCGCCGCCTTCTTCGCCGGCGCCCGGCGGCTCGGCGCGGGCGCGCCGAGCAGCGTACGCAGCCGCTGCACCATCGCACGCTGCGCCGGCGTCGGCCGCGAGCCCAGCACGCGCGCGTCGGTCAGCAGCCGGTCGGCCAGCGCCAGGAAGCGCTCGCGGTCGGCCGGGTCGGCGAGCAGCGCGGGCAGCGTCGCGATCGCCTGCTCGGCGTCGTGGCGGCACAGCAGCTCCTGCTCGCCGCGCAGGCGCCGCCAGTCGGCCGGCTCCAGCGCCGGCAGCAGCCCGGCATAGTCGCGGCGCAGTTCCTCGCGCAGTTCGAGCCGCTCGAGCGGCATCGGCTCGCCGGGCCGCGCCAGCAGCGCCCCCGCCCGCACCGCCGCCGCCGCGTAGCCGCCCTGCCCGGCCGCCGCCAGCAGGCGACGCAGCCGCTCGTCGTCCTCGGCCTCGATCTCGGCCGCGCTGCGCTGCTGCTCGGCATGCCGGGCGTCGGCCATCGTCACCGCGAACATCGTGCCGAAGGTCTCGAAGAACATCGCCTCGCTGGCCGCGTCGCGCAGCGCGCGGTACAGGTCCAGCGTGGCGCTGACCACTTCCGACGCGGCGCGCTCGGTCTGGCGCGGCAGCGTGTCGGCCGCCAGCGCCTGGCGCTGCGCGCGCACCGCTTCTGCCGCCGGCGCCAGCCAGGCGAGCCACGGGTTCAGGTCGGACAGCAGCCAGCGCTCGGCGCGCAGCGGGTGCCACTGGCGCTGCCATTCGCCCAGCGCATCGCCGGACAGCGCCTGCACCCACGGCCGCGCGAACATCTCGTAGGCCTTCTGGTTGAACTCGGACACCTGCGCCACCGCCTCGAAGGCCGCCTCGTCGCGGCGCTCGAGGCGGTTCAGCCGCGCGGCCACCTCCTCGAGCTGCTTCTCGACGAACGCCACCTCGTAGGCCGGCTCGCCGCCCTCGCCCGGCTGCTCGCGGATCTGCATGCCGTACAGCCCCGGCGGCAGTGCCTCGATCGACTCGAGCACCGACACGATCTGCGCGTGCTCCTTCTTCGCGACCGCACCGGACACGAAGATGCCCAGGTGCCCGGCGTTCTCGTGCAGCAGGCCGACGATCACCTGGCCGCGCGCCTTGATCTCGTCGGTCGAGCCGTAGACGTCGGCCGCCCAGTTGAAGGCCTGCTGCGGCGGCGTGATGTTGTCGCCCATCGACGCGAACAGCACGATCGGCGCGCGGATCTCGCGCAGGTCGAAGAACTTGCCGGCGCCCGCCGCGGTGCCGCCCTGCCACAGCTTGTTGCCGACGAACAGGTTGCGCGTGATCCACTCGATCTCTTCGCGGTTCATCAGGTAGAAGCCGCCCCACCAGCGCTCGAACTCGAGAAAGCGCGGCACTTCGGTGTCGACCTCGCGGTACAGCTTGACGTACTTGTCCCAGAAGGTGTTGGCCGGGTTCAGGTTCTCGAAGTTCTGCACCAGCCAGGCGCCGTCGAACAGGCCGCCGCCCAGGTCCGACGACAGCGACGCGAGCCAGGTGCCGCCCAGCAGCCCGCCGGCGTAGCGCATCGGGTTGTCGCTGGGCCCGTCGGTCCACGAGCCGCCCCAGTACGACATCGGCGCGCCGTTGATCACGATCGGCCCGGTGTCGTCGGGGTGCGCGGCGGCGAGCATCATCGCCGCCCAGCCGCCCTGGCAGTTGCCGACGATCGCCGGCTTGGGCGCGTCGGGGTGCAGCCGGCGCACGTGCTGCACGAAGCGCGCCTCGGCGGCGGTCACGTCGAGCAGCGTCTGCCCCGGCACCGGCTCGGGGTAGAAGATCACGAAGTACACCGGGTGGCCGGCGCGCAGCGCGACGCCGACCTGCGAATCGTCCTTGAAGCCGCCGATGCCGGGGCCGTGGCCGGCGCGCGGGTCGATGATCACGTAGGGCCGGCGCTGCGCATCGACCTGCGTGCCCGGCGGCGGCACGATGCGCACCAGCGCGTAGTTGACCGCGCGCTCGAGCGTGCGCCCGTCGAGCACCATCTCCCAGTCGAAGTGCAGCACCGGCGGCAGCCCGGCCCGGGTGTGCTCGACGAACTGGTTGCCGCGCCGGCGCAGCGCATCGGCGAACAGCACGCTGCGCTGCGCGCTGTCCACCAGCCAGCGGCCCGCGTCCTGCCAGGCCGCGGCCAGCGCCCCGGGGTGCATCAGGTCCGCCGCGAAGCCTTCGCCCGCGGCCGCCACCCGCCGGCGGTAGTGTTCGAGCGCGCGCTCGACCCGCGTCGTGTAGGCCTTGGCCACGCTGGCCGACAGTGCAGTGGTGCGCGCCGCGGCCGTGCCGGCCTTGGTCATCGTCATCGTCGTTCTCCCTGGTACGGAATTCGTGGTCCCCGGCGTTCAGGCCATGATGTGCACGCCGCCGTCGACGTAGATCGTGTCGCCGCTGATGCGGCGCGCGTACGGCGTGGCGAGATAGGCGCAGGCGAAGCCCACGTCCATGATGTCGACCAGCTCGCCCAGCGGCGCGCGCTCGGCTGCCTCGTTCAGCAGCTGCTCGAAATCCTTCAGCCCCGATGCGGCGCGCGTCTTCAGCGGCCCGGGCGACATCGCGTGCACGCGAACGCCCTGCGGCCCGAGCTCGTAGGCCAGGTAGCGGCACGAGGCTTCGAGCGCCGCCTTCACCGGCCCCATCACGTTGTAGTTGGGCACCACGCGGTTGGCGCCCTGGTAGCTCATCGCGATCATCGTGCCGCCCTGCGCCATCAGCGGCGCCGCGAGCTTCGCCATGCGCACGAACGAATGGCACGACACGTCCATCGCCTTCGCGAAGCCCTCGGCCGAGCAGTTCAGCAGCCCGCCGCGCAGGTCGTCCATCGGCGCCCAGGCGATCGAGTGCACCAGGATGTCGAGCCTGCCCCAGGTGCTGCCGATCTGCTCGAACAATGCCTCGAGCTGCCCCGGCACGCTCACGTCCAGCGGCGCGAACAGCTTGCAGTCCAGCGATTCCGCCAGCGGCTGCACGTACGGCCGCGCCTTGTCGTTGAGGTAGGTGACGGCCAGATCGGCGCCCAGCTCGTGCAGCGCCTTGGCGCAGCCCCAGGCGATCGACTGGTCGTTGGCGATGCCGACCACCAGCGCCTTGGCGCCGGCCAGTACCGGTTGCGGAATCCGGACGCTCATTCGACGTTCCTTCCTGCTCATGGTGCAAAGCAGCATTTTCCACGATCGACCCGGGCGCACGGCCTGCCCGCCCGGGGCACGCGCAGGCGGCGCGGCAAGCACCGCCGGCCCGCGGCCTGCAGGCCGGATGCTGCACCGGCGCCGCCGCGGCCCGCCCCCTCGGCGTTGGGGGGCCGGTGCCGGCAGCCGCCGCCTAAGCTCGCGTGTCCTTGCTGACAACTCCACCCACCACCCGGAACAGGAATGCACGTGTTGAAGAGAACTCCCCTCGCGCTGGCGGTGCTCGCCGGCTTGGCCGGCACCGCGTCGGCGCAATCGTCGGTCACGATGTTCGGCGTCGTCGACCTGAGCCTGCGCTACGTCAAGAACGACGACGCCACCTACCAGCTCGCCCAGGACGGCATGGCCGGCAGCCGGCTGGGATTTCGCGGCATCGAAGACCTGGGCGGCGGCCTGAAGGCCAGCTTCTGGCTCGAAGGCCAGCTCGGGCCCGACACCGGCACCGGCAACACCAGCTTCGGCAACGGCAACACCAGCGGCCCCGACGCCTTCATGTTCCGCCGCCGCTCCACGCTGAGCCTGTCCAACCCGTGGGGCGAGCTGCGCCTGGGCCGCGACTACACGCCGACCTTCTGGAACATCGGCGTGTTCGACCCCTTCGGCGTCAACGGCGTCGGCTCGGCCGGCAACCTGTTCATCGCCGCCGAGATCCGCGGCGTCGTCGGCGCCGCCGGCGCCTACGGCACGCTGGTGCGCGCCAACAACGCGGTGCAGTACATCCTGCCCAACGGCGCCTTCGGCCCGGGGCTGTACGGCCAGGTGATGGTGGCCGCGGGCGAAGCCGCGCCGGCCAACAAGTACTACGCCGGCCGCATCGGCTACGCCGCGGGGCCCTTCGACGTGGCCGCGGCCTACGGCTACACCTATGTCGATGTCGCCGGCAACATCACCGCGCCGCTGTGGAGCCTGGCCGGCTCGTGGAACTTCGGGGTGGTCAAGGTGTCGGGCTTCTACGGGTCGCTCGAGATCAACGGCCTGGCGGCCGGCGACGCCAAGCAGGACAACTGGTTCGTCGGCGCGTCGGCGCCGATCGGCCAGTGGAACCTGAAGGCCAGCTGGGGCCAGGTCAAGCAGAGCGGCAACGTGCTCGACGGCAACGATGCCAGCCAGATCGCGATCGGCGCCGACTACAACCTGTCCAAGCGCACCGCGCTGTACGCCACCGCCTCCTGGCTGAACAACAACCACACGGCGTACAGCGTGTCGGCATCGGGTTCGCCGCTGACCCGCGGCGTGAATTCCAACGGCGCCGAGATCGGCATCCGCCACAGTTTCTGACGGGCGGCGGTGACGACTCCGCGCCTGACCCGCATCACGCACGGGCCGGCGCGGCGGCCCGCGCGGCCGCGCCCGAGCATCGCCGAGACGGAAGCGACACTGGCCCGCACCCCGCTCAATCGATCTGCGCCAGCGCCTTGTCGAACCGGTCCTTGTTGAGCACGAACTTCGACGTTTCCTGCTTCGCGACCCGCCTTGCGTCCTCGAGATTGACCGGATTGCCGACCAGGATCACGCCGACCATTCCCATCATCCGGTGGGCCGCGCACACGTACAGGTAGACCCCCTCGGCGTCCACCCGGATGCGCACCTCCTTGTCGGGTGCGCCCTCCCACGGCTGCGCCCCGGCCGGAACCAGCAGCGAGACCACGCTGTGGTTGCCCTTCTGCGTGGGTTCGAAGACGATCGTGTCCCCCGCTTTCGCCTTCACGAAGGCGGGCTCGAAGGCCAACGGCCCGGAGCCGGATGTTTCGAGCATCTTGATGCGCAGTTCGTCGGCCTGCGCCGCTTGAACACCGGCAGCCGCCAGCGATCCCGCGACCAGCAGCTTCGCGAGGCGGCGCGCGCCTCCCTTGTTCAGGTCCATCGAAGACTCCTCGGCAGGGAGAACCGCCCGCGTGCGCGTCCACCGGAAGGCCCGGCAGCCGGCACCGCTGCGGATTCACCCGGGGATTCTGACCGGCACGGCGTTCCGATGGTTCCCCCGCGCCGCACCGCCGCGCGCGGCTGCCCAGGCGCGCACGCGACGCGGCCCGGGCCGCGTTGTCACTCGGGCTTGAAGCCGATCGACTCGAGCACGGCGCCCATGCGTTCGTGGTCGGCACGCAGGCCGGCGATCATCTCGTCGATGCTGCGCGGCTGGCCGGGCTCGAAGCCGATCTCGAGCATGCGCTCGCGGATCGCGGGCTGGGCGAGCACCTGCAGTGCCGCCTCGCGCACCTTGGCCTGCACGGCGGCCGGCACCTCGGGCGCGCACCACAGCCCCATCCAGGCCAGCGCTTCGAGTTTCGCGTAGCCCAGCTCGGTGAAGGTCGGCACCTCCGGCAGCAGCGCCGAGCGCCTGGGCAACGACACCGCGAAAGCCTTCAGCCTGCCCGACTTCAGGTACGGCAGCGACGACGGAATCGCGTCGAACATCAGCGGTACATGTCCACCGATCACGTCGGTGAGCCCGGGCGTCGAGCCCTTGTAGCCGACCGCGCCCAGGTCGATGCCGGCCGCCTGGTTCAGCAACAGGGTAAGCACATGGCCGAGCCCCCCGGGGCTGTAGTTGGCGACGTTGACCTGCTGCGGATGGGCCTTCACGTAGGCGACCAGCTCGCCGAGGTTCTTCGCCGGGAAGGCGGGGTTGGCCGCCAGCACCAACCCGGCACGCGCCAACTCGGCCAGCGGCCTGAGCTCTTTGGCCATGTCGATCTTGAGCCGGATGATGTGCGGGATCTCGCTGACCAGCGCATTGACGCCCACCAGCAGCGTGTGGCCGTCGCGTGGTGCCTGCGCCAGATCGCCCACCGCGATCGCGCCGGCCCCGCCGGGCTTGGGCTCGATGATCGCCGTCGCGCCCAGCGCCTTGACCATCGGCTCGCCGACCAGGCGCGCGATGATGTCGGCGTTCGCGCCGGCTGCGCCGGCGACGATGATGCGGATCGGCTTGCCCGGCCAGGCCTGGGCCCGCGCCTGCAGCGGACCTGCCAGCAGTGCGCCCGCGGCAGCACCCAGCAGCGTGCGCCGCGGCAGCGCCGCCGATGGTTCGAGGCATCGCAGCGCGCAGCTGCGGGTGTCGTCCGGGTCCATCGCTTCTCCTCCGTGCGGCAGCAGCCGCTGTGCCTCAAGCCGGCACGCGCAGCAGCAGCAGCGCCAGCAGCAACAGAAAGTTCGTCTCGCCGGCCATCAGCAGCACCGGCTCGAGGCCGACGCCGACCAGCTCCTTCAACTGCGTCTTCATGCCGATGCCGGCGATCGCCGCCACCAGGCACCAGCGCGACAACTCGCTGCCCGAGCGCGTCAACGCAGCCGGCAGCCAGCCGGTGCTGTTGATCGCCACCAGCACCGCGAAGGCCACGGCGAACCCGGGCAGCAGCGGCGGCCGCGGGCCGGCGCCTGCAGACGCCCCGTCATGCCGGCGCGCCAGCAGCACCGCCGCCACGATCACCGGCAGCAGCATCGCCACCCGCATCAGCTTGACCAAGGTGGCCGCGCCGCCGGTCTCGCGCGACAGGCTGCAGCCCGCGCCGACCACCTGCGCCACATCGTGGATCGTCGCGCCGAGGAACACGCCGGCGCTGCGCGGATCGAGCGCCAGCGACTGCGCGATCATCGGGTAGACGATCATCGCCACGGTGGACAACGCCGACACGCTGACCACGGTGAACAGCGTCGCGCGCTCCTTCTGCGGGTGCTGCGGCAGCGCCGCGGCGAGCGCCAGCGCGGCCGATGCGCCGCAGATCGCCACCGCGCCGCCGCTGAGCAGGCCGAACAGGGTCTGGAAACCCAGCAGCCGTGCGGCCAGCATCGACGCCGCGATCGTCAGCACCACCGACACCACGACGATCGCCACCGGCTGCCGGCCGAGCGCGGCGACCTGCCCGGCCGTGATGCGCAGGCCCAGCAGCGCCACGCCGAAGCGCAACAACTGGCGGGCGCTGTACTCGATTCCCGCCTGGCACCGCCCGGGCGGTGCCGCATGGGCCTGCTCGGCAGCAGCCGGCGGCGGCGACTCGCTCAGGAAGTTCATCGCCATGCCGAGCAGCAGCGCGAACAGCATCACCGGCGCGCCGTAGTGCTCGGACAGGAAGGTCGCCGCCGCGGCGGCGACGAAGCAGGCGCACACGCCGGGGAACAGCGTGCGCACCCGCGCCCACGCGGCGGCGCCTTGCAGCTCAGGCCTGGGCATCGGTCCTCGGCGGGCGCGCGGCGGGCGTGAGCGCTCAGGCCCATCCCTTTCAAGGTCTTTCGAGATTACTGATCTAAGCTTCTGATTGCAGGGGGATTCCCTGCGATCTGGGAGCACGAGATCTGGCAAGAAGTCGTTGAGCGGTTCGAACAGCAAGCGCCCGGGGCGGTGATGGCGCATCTGGCGCTGGATCATGCGCTGCCGGCGAGCTGGATCGACGAGGTGTTCCAGGCGCATCGGCAACGGCAATACCCGAGGGAGTTGCTGTTTTCCAGCGTGGTGGAGCTGATGTTGCTGGTCACGCTGGGGCTGAGGCCGTCGCTGCACGCGGCGGCGCGCAAGATGGCCGATCGGCTGCCGGTGTCGCTGGCGGCGCTGTATGCGAAGGTGCAGCGCACCGAGCCGGCGGTGCTGCGCGCGCTGGTGCAAGGCAGCGCCGAGCGGCTGGTGTCGGTGTCCGGGTGCCTGCCCGAGCGGCACAGCCTGCCGGGCTGGCAGTTGCGGGTGTTCGACGGCAACCACCTGCCGGCCAGCCAGAAGCGGCTCGGGCCGCTGCGCGGGTTCCGGGGCGCAGCGCTGCCGGGCCACACGCTGGTGGTGTACGACCCGGACAGTGCGTTGGTGTGCGACATCGTGGCCTGCGAGGACGCGCACCAGAGCGAACGCACGGGCGCGGCCGCGCTGATCGAGCGTGCGCAGCCGCAGCAGGTGTGGATCGGTGACCGGCACTTCTGCACCCAGGCGATCCTGCTGGGGCTGGCCGAGCGCGGCGCGGGCTTCATCGTGCGCGAGCATGCGCGCCACCCGCGGCTGCGGGCCCCGGGGCCGTGGAGCCCGTCCACGGACATCGACACCGGGCAGGTGCGCGAGCAGGTCATCGAACTGGCCGAGCCGCACGAAGGTTTGTCCCCGCCCTGGCGGCGCATCGAGATCGCACTGCACACCCCCACCGACGCCGGCGATCAGACCATCGTGCTGTGGAGCAACCTGCCGGCCCAGATCGACGCCCCCACCCTCGCGCGGCTGTACCGCCAGCGCTGGCGCATCGAGGGCATGTTCGGCCGCCTGGAGTCGGTGCTCAACAGCGAGATCAAGACGCTGGGCCACCCACGCGCGGCGCTGCTGGGCTTTGCCGCGGCCGTGCTGGCCTACAACGTGCTGGCCCTGCTCAAGCAGTTCATCGAGCAGGCGCACCGCCAGACCCATCCCGAGCTGGACGTGTCCACCTATCACCTGGCGGTGGACATCACCAGCGACTACGGCACCCTGCTGCGCATGCTGCCGCCCGAGCAACTTCCGCGTGCCGGCCCAGATCCCCGGCAGTTCGCCCAACACCTGCTGCTGCTGGCCCGACGCATGAGCCCCAAGCAGCTGGCAACCTCCAAGCGCAAACCCAAGCCCCCGCAGGCCAAAGGCTACGTCGATGGCTCCATCGCCCGCTCTCATGTCTCCACTGCTCGCGTGCTCAAGCAGGCCGCCTTGAAAAGACCTTGAAAGGGATGGCGCTCAGGCCCCGCGCGCCACGGGTGCTGCAGCCGGCGCCGGCACTTCCGCAGGATCGGCCGCGCGCGCCCGGTCGGCCTCGTAGCTGCGCGCCGCGAGCACGAAGGCCGCCGCCGCGAGCACGCTCGCCAGCGGCACGGCCGCCAGCGCGCTCGGCAGGCCGATGCGGTCGGACAGCAGGCCCACCAGGAAGGGGCCGACCGCGAGGCCGAACAGGTTCTGGAACAGCGCCAGCACCGACGAGCCGGTGGCGCGCACGCCGGGGTGGATCACGTCGATCACGATCGCCGACACCGGGCCGACGCTGCAGGTAGCCAGGAAGCCGCCGAGCACGATCCAGCCGAACTGCGCCGCCGGCTCGTGCGCACCGCCGAAGGCGTAGGCCAGCACCGCCATCGACGCCACGCACAGCAGCGCCATCGCCGCCAGCTTGCGGCGCGGGTGGCGCGCGCCGGCACGGTCGACCAGCGCGCCCCAGATCACGCTGCCGGCGGCGCCGGCCAGCACCACCAGCGCCGCCTTCGCGCCGGCCTGCGCCGGGGCGACGCCGTGCACCCGGTTCAGGAAGCTCGGCATCCACGACCACAGCGCCGACACCACGATCAGCTGCGCCGCGCCGCCGATGCACACCCACAGCATGGTGCGCGCGCGCACCAGCAGGTGCACGATGTGCCGGGCCGCCTGGCCGAGCGAGCGGCGCTTGGCGTCGAGGCCGGACTCGAGCTGGACGGTGCGGTAGTCGCGCACCTTCAGGTACAGCAGCGCGACTGCCAGCCCCGGCAACCCGACCACGCCGAAGGCCGCGTGCCAGCCCCAGTGGCTGGCGATGTACCCGCCGAGCACCACGCCGAGCACCGAGCCCACCGAGGCCGACGCGAAGAAGCCGGCGAGCAGTGCGCCGCGCATGCGCGCCGGGAAGTGGCTCGCGATCAGCGCCGCGCCGACCGAGCCGTAGCCCGCCTCGCCCAGGCCGACCGCCGCACGCGCGGCGGCGAGCGAGCCGTAGCCGCGCGTCCACATGCACGAGATCGTCGCCAGGCTCCAGATCGTCGCCATCACGACGATGCTCTTCACGCGGCTGGCGCGGTCGGCGATCAGCGCCACCGGCAGCGCGCCGAGCGCCACCGTCAGCGACACCACCGACACCAGGCTGCCGAGCTGCGCATCGCTCAGGCCCCACTCCGCCTTGATGAACGGGAACAGCGACACGATGATCTGCCGGTCCACGTAGTCGAAGACCATCAGCGCCAGCGTCATGGCGAAGGCGAACCAGGCCGCACGCGGCCCGAACAGGTAGTCGTCGTCGCGCGGGCCGCGCTCGAGGGCATTCAGATCCATCGCCGTCTCTCCTTCAAGGCACCAGCACGGTCGCGCCGGTGGTGCGGCGCGACTCGAGCGCGCGGTGCGCGTCGGCCGCTTCCTTCAGCCGGTACTGCTGCTTGGGCTCGCCGCTGATGCGCCCGGCGAGCACGTGGCCGAAGAGCTCGTCGGCCATGGCCAGCATGTGCGCGCGCGGCGTCGCGTAATGCACCATCGCCGGCCGCGTCAGCCACAGCGACCCCTTCACCGCCAGCAGCGTCGAGTCGATCACCACCGGCCCCGAGCTGGTGCCGTTGGACACCAGCGTGCCGCGCACCTGCAGGCTGTCGAGCGAGGCCATCAGCGTGTCCTTGCCGACCGAGTCGTAGACGACCGGAACGCCCTTGCCGCCGGTGATTTCCTTGACCCGCCTGGGGATCTCGCGCGCCATGTCGTCGGGCGTCATGCCGCCGGTGACGATCACGTGCGCGCAGCCGTTGGCGCGCGCGACCTCGGCCTTGGCCTCGGTGCCGACGGTGCCGATCATCGTCACGCCGATCGCGCGCGCCCATTGGCAGGCGACCAGGCCGACGCCGCCGGCCGCCGCGTGGTACAGGATCGTCTCGCCGCCCGCGAGCGGGTAGACCTGCCGGAACAGGTACTGCGCCGTCATGCCCTTCATCATCAGCGTCGATGCGCTGCGGTCGCAGACGCCGTCGGGGATCGGGATCAGCACCTCGGCCGGCATCACGCGCACGTCCGAATACGCACCCTGCGGCCCGAGCAGGTAGCCGACGCGGTCGCCGGCCTTGATGTCGGTGACGCCGTCGCCGACCGCCTCGACGACGCCGACCGCGTCGCTGCCCAGCCCCATCGGCAGCGGATGCGGGTAGCGGCCGGCGCGGAAGTAGGTGTCGATGAAGTTGACGGCGACGTAGGTGTGGCGCACGCGCGCCTGGCCCGGGCCGGGGTCGCCGACCTCGACGGTTTCGAGCTTCAGCACCTCGGGGCCGCCGGTTTCGTGCAGGCGGATTGCCATTGCCATGGTCATTGGGTCCTCGTGTCGGTGGATCGGCCGGCGGCGCGCACGGCGCTGCGCCGGCGTTGCGCCGGGCGGCTGCTGCGGATGCGATGCGCGTGCCGCCGCTTGCCTCAGGCGGTTGCGGGCATCCCCGCCAGCCGCTCGATGAGCGCCTCGGCGCGCGGCCATTCGCCGTAGCCCGAGGCCGGGTTCAGGTGGCCGACCGCGCCCAGGTCGACCAGCTCGCTGCCCCAGGCTTCGGCCAGCTCGACCGTGCGCGCGTAGGCCGCCAGCGGATCGTCGCGGCTCGCGGCGACGATGCTGCGAAAGGGCAGCGGCCGGCGCGGCACCGGCAACCAGCCGGCCGCATCGAGCTGCGCGAGCGTCGGGTAGCCGGCCGGCATCGGGCGCTCGAAGTCCGGCGGCGCGGCGAGCAGTGCGCCCTGCACCGCGCGCCGCGTCCGTTGCGCCCAGTGCGCGGCCATGATGCAGCCGCCGCTGTGCGCGACGATCACCAGCGGCCCGGCCACCGCCTGCGCGGCGCGCTCGATCGCCTCGACCCTGCGCGCGCAGTCCAGCTCGACGCGCCCCATCGGCGCCACGCTCGCCACCGGCCGGCCGGCGGCCCGCAGCCTGGCCTCGAGCAGCGTCTGCCAGTGCTGCGCGACCGCGTCGCGCAGCCCGGGGACGATCAGCACCGTCGGCGCCATCACGCCGCCCGCGCGTGCTGCAGGAAGCCGCGCTGCCCGTGCCTGCGGTTGGGCGCGAAGCCGTTCTTCGCCAGCGTCTCGTCGGCGTTGGCGTAGAACTCGCCGATGCGGTAGATGCGGCGCGCTTCCTTGGCCGAGGCGACTTCGCGGCCGAAGTCCTTCGAGATGCGCGCGAGCTGCTCGATCTGGCGCACCGTGCTCATCTTGGCCTTGCGGTCGGGCTGCCAGATGTTGTCCTCGATGCCGCAGCGCACGTGCAGGCCCATCGCGATCGCCATCATGTTCAGCGGCAGCACGTTGAGCATCGAGCTCTCGAGCGTCAGCACCGCGCCGTCGGGCACCTGGCGGATGAAGTTCATCATCGTGTACGGGTTGGCCGCATCGAAGCCGCCGCCGATCGCCACCCAGGTCAGGATCAGCGGCACGTTGGCCACGCCGCGGCGCATCATCCGCTCGACGGTGTCGAGCTGCGCGTTGTTGACGAGCTGGAAGTGCGTCTGGATGCCGTTGGCGCTCAGCCGCCTGATGTGCTCCTCGACCCACTCGGGGCCGGCGGGAATCGTCATCTCGCGGTAGGCGCGGTAGTTGGCCGGGTCGGCCAGCGAGGTGCCGGCGATGTCGGCCTCGCACATCTGCTCGACCACGTTCATCTGGTTGGTGTTGATCGCGATCGTCACCTGGTCGGGCGTGGGTTCGAGCTCGGCCAGCATGTGGCGGGTGTCGTCGCTGAGCCACTTGGCGGCCTCGCCCTCGCCCTCGGGGGCGAAGCTGATCGAGCCGCCGACCTGCAGGATCATGTCGGGCACGGCGACGCGAAGCTCGCCGAGCAGCTCGTTGAACTTGGACAGCCGCTTGCTGCCCTTGCCGTCGTCCTCGCGCACGTGCACGTGCAGCACCGTGGCGCCGGCGTTGTAACAGTCGACCGCCTTCTGCACCTGCTGCTTGATGGTGACCGGGATGTCCTCCGGGAAGTCCGCCGGCTCCCACTCGGGGCCATAGGGCGCGCAGGTGATGACGAGTTGTTCCTGGTTTTCGGGCCACAGCGAGCCGTCGATGAAGTTCATGGTGGGTCCTTGATGGAGCGAGGGGATCGAAGGGATGGGCGAAGGGATGGGCGAAGGGATGGGGCGAAGGCGGCGGGATTCAGAAGGTGGCGTCGCCGACGATCCCGGCGCGTTCCATCTTGCGGTGGCACGGCGGGTAGTCCATGACCGCGTAGTGCTGGGTCGAGCGGTTGTCCCACATCGCCATCGAGTTCGGCCGCCAGCGCCAGCGCACCTGGTACTCGGGGATGAAGGCCTGGCTGATCAGGTAGCGCAGCAGGTCGGAGCCGCCGTGCGTGTAGTCCTGGCCGACGCGCACGTTGGCGGCGGTGTGGAAGTTGCTGAAGTGCGTCGTGAAGGCGTTGACGAACAGGATCTTCTCGCCGGTCTCGGGGTGGGTGCGCACCACCGGATGCTCGGCATCGGGGAACTGCGCCTTCAGCGCCAGGCGCTTGTCGGCCGGCATCGCGGCGCCGAAGCTCGCTTCGATGCTGTGGCGCGCACGCAGCCCGGCGATCTGGGCCTTGACGGGCTCGGGCAGGCGCTCGTAGGCGAGCACCATGTTGGCCCACATCGTGTCGCCGCCCACCGGCGGGCATTCGACGCAGCGCAGCACGCAGCCGAAGGGCGGCTTCTCGCGCCAGGTGGCGTCGGTGTGCCAGCTGTTCTCGTAGCGGTCGTTCGGGCTGTCGGGGCTCTTGTAGATGCGCACCAGCCCGGGGTTGTCGGGGTCGCTGCCGGCGACCGGGTGGTCTTCCAGATCGCCGAAGTGGCGCGCGAAGGCCACGTGCTCGGCGCGGGTGATGTCCTGGTCGCGGAAGAACAGCACGCGGTGCTTCAGCAGCAGCGCGCGGATCTCGGCGACCAGGCCGGCGTCGCGCGACGCGACCCCCAGGTTCACGTTCTGAAGCTCGGCGCCGATCGCGCAGGTCAGCGGCTCGACCTTGATCGAATCCGCCAACGAGCCGGCGCGGACGACGGCGGGGGAAGCCACGGCACTCATGTTCCAGTCTCCTTGCTTAGGCAGTG
The DNA here is from genome assembly GCA_018240325.1 of Pseudomonadota bacterium. GTDB lineage: Bacteria > Pseudomonadota > Gammaproteobacteria > Burkholderiales > Burkholderiaceae_C > Rubrivivax. The sequence goes on along the minus strand of JAFEFZ010000192.1, from coordinate 32,924 downwards.
CCCGACGGGCGCTGCGTTGGAGTGGAACTTTAGGAACAGCCCGGCCGCCGGCGCCCCCCATCGTGGAGGGGGCTGCCGGCCGCCTTCAGCGGCCGAACTCGAGCAGCCCGAGGATCCGCGCGCGCGACACGACCTGCTTGCGGCTGCCCGCGTCGAGCTTGGCGAACAGGTTCTTCATGTGCCACTTGATCGTCTCTTCGCCGACCTGCAGCGCCAGCGCGATCTCCTTGTTCGACAGGCTGCGCGCGAGCAGGCCCAGCACCTCGCGCTCCTTCGGCGTGAGCGCGGTGCTCGGCGTCGCCTGCAGCCGCTGCGCTTCGGCGGGCGCCGGCCGCGGCGGCTGCGGCACGTCGACGTCGCCCTCCTCGGCGAGCCGGCGCGCCAGGTCGCCGAGCCCCGGGTGCGCGTCGGCGAAGACGCGCTTCAGCCCGTAGGTGCGCGCCAGGTCGACCGCCTCGCGCAGCAGCGGGCCCGAGCGCTCGCCGCATTGGTCGAGCGCGAAGGCGCGCATGCCGAGCATCTCGATCAGCAGCCGCCCCTGGCGAAGCTCGCGCGCACGCGCCTCGGCCAGCGCCAGCGCGTCGGCCGCGCGCCGCCAGTCCTGCGCCGCGACGGCGGCGTAGGCGCGCGCAGCGTCGCGCGGCAGCTCGACGCTGCGCCGCCACAGCGGGCCCTGCGGCAAGCCCGGCTCGGCGAGCCGCGCATCGATCTGCGCGCACAGCGCGGCGCAGGTTTCGCTGCGGAACCGGCGCGCGTGCATGCGCGCCTGGTCGGCCAGGCTGACGACCTCGAGCCGCGGCAGCGCGCGCGCCCGGCCGGCCGCCTGCAGCGCGCCGAGCAGCTCGTGCGCGCGATGCTCGGCACCTTCGCCGACGGCGATGCGCGCCATCGTGCGAAAGCCGAGCAGCACCGTGTCGGGCAGGCCCTGGCGCTCGAGCACGTCGAGCCGGTTGGCCAGCAGCGCCGCCGCCTCGGCCGGGCGGTCCTGCTCCCAGACCGCGGCCGCGAGCAGCGACGCGACCATGCTCGCGAACGCGCTGCGCCGGCCGAGCTGCGCCTCGGCCTCGGCCAGCGCCGGCGCGAGCAGCCGCTCGGCGAGCTGGACCTGCCCTTCCCACAGGTAGCTCAGGCCGACGATCAGCTCGCCCCAGCGCGCCAGATAGCTGCGATCCGGGCCCTGGCCGACGGCCGGCACCCGCTGCTGCGCCAGCCGCGCGAGCGCCGGGTCGCCGTCGATCAGTGCGCGCAACGACGAGCGGTTGGCATGGATCTTCAGCCGCAGCGCATCGGCCAGCGGCGGGTCCTGCGCCCAGGGGTCGTGCAGCGCGGCGAAGCGGTCGGGGTCGTCGGCAAAGAGGGCGGCGCCGCCGAGCACGAGCGCGCACTCGCAGCGCAGCGCGGCGTCGCCGCCGGCGTTCGCGAGCAGGCGGTCGACGAGTCGCTGCGCCTCGTCGTGGCGCTCCGAGGTCGCCAGCGCCCAGGCCGCCGTCAGCAGCAGCCGCGGCCGGCGCCCGATCTCGGCCGGGTCGAGGCGGCCGTACCAGTCGAGCACCGCCTGCTGCCGGCCGAAGCCCATGAACGATTCGTACAGGCCGCTCTCGACGAGGTCGAACGCACGCTCGCGCTGCCCGGCGGCCAGCGCCTGTTCGGCCGCCTGGTCGACGAAACCCTGGTCGGCGAGCCACTGCGCGGCGCGTCCGTGCAGCGCGGCGCGCTCGGTTGCCGGCAGCGCGGCGAAGCGTTCGCGCAGCACGTCGCGCACGAGCGCGTGCATGTGCAGCCATTCGCCGTGCTCGCCGGCGACGAAGACCGGCGTCGCGCGCATCAGCCGGGCGAGGCGCTCGGAGACATCCGCGCCGCCGATCGCCGCTTCGCACAGCGCCGGGTGCAGCGGGTCGAGCACCGCGGCGCGGGTCAGGAAGTCGAGGTCCGCCGGCGCGAGTTTGGCCAGCATCAGATCGACGAAGCGGCGGCGCAGGTCGCCGCCGACGCCGGCCGGCAGCGCGGCGACCGCGCCGCTCGCCGCCGCCGCGGCGAGCGTCCACTGCACGCCCAGCGGCCAGCCCTCGGTCAGCTCGTGCAGCCGGGCCGCGGCGTCGAGGTCGAAGCGCTCGGCGAGCCGCTCGCGCGCCAGCGCCAGCGTCTCGTCGAGCGTGAATCGCAGCAGCGCCGCGCCGACGAGCCGGCACTGGCCGTAGCCAACCAGGTCGTCGATTCCGAAGTCGACCTCGGGCCGGGCAGCGACCGCCACCCGCAGATTTGGCGGTGCGTTGTGCAGCAGGTAGCCGAGCGCGGCCAGCGAATCCGCCGGCAGCCGCTCGGCTTCGTCGACCATGAGCACCGCATCGAAGGCGAGGTCTGCCAGCTCGGCGAGCCAGACCGTGACCGCCTCGAACCCCGTCGGCGACCCGGCTTCGAGCAGCGTCAGGCCGAAGCTCGGCCGCCCGGCCGCGGAGCGCACCGACGCCACCAGCGCCTGCATCAGGCGCGCCGGATCGTGGTGCGGCTTGGCCTGAAGCCAGGCGACGGCCGCGCCCTGCCCCAGGCATTCGATGCGCCACTGCGCGAGCAGCGAGGTCTTGCCGAAGCCGGCCGGCGCCTGCACCACCGCCAGCGCCGCGCCGCCGCGCTGCGGATCCCCCAGCGCGAGCCGCGGCCGCGGCAACCACTGCGGCGGCGCCCGGGGCGGCGTGATTTCGAGCCGCAACGCATCGCCGGCAACGCCTCGGGGTCGGGTCTGGGTCGTCACGGTGGCGAAGGCGGCGGCGGGCTCCCGCTCGATGGCTGTCGATGGTAACCGTCGGCCCGGCCGCAGCCTCGCCCCCCCGCCGCGGGTGGGGCGGGGGGCGCCGCGCCGCCTACGATGACCGTCGCCCCCCCCTTCGCGCCGACGAGAAGGCGCCAGCGTATCCGCGCCCTGCCCCATGTTTGCTCCCGTCCGCCAGTTGCTCGCCGTGATCGACGGCACCGACGATGACGCCGAAGTCGTCCACCACGCGACCGCCATCGCCGCGGCCGGCGGCGGGCGGGTCGGCTTCGTCGAACTGCGCGGCACACCGGGCGCCGATCCGGGCACCGACCGTTCGCGCCGGCGCGAGCGCATGGCCAAGGCGCTGGCCGCCGCGCATGCGCTCGGCGTCCCGGTCGAGGCCTGGGCGCCGGCGGCCGATGCGGCGGCTGCGGTGCTGCGGGCGCGCACGCGCCGCTGCGACCTGCTCGTCACCGCGTCAACGGCGCTGGCCGAGCGCTGCGCGCGCAGCGGCCAGGCGGCGCTGGTGGCAGCCGGCGCCGCGTCGGCGCTGGCGATGCGCGTCAGCGCCGCGCTGCACGCCGAGCACCGCCGCCAGGCCGACGCCGTGCACCGTGCGCTGCAGCAGCTGGCCGGCGCGCGCCGGCGGCCGATCGCCGTGGAGGCCGCGGCGATGCGCGCCGCCCTCGCCGAGCTGCATGCGGCGGCCCGTCACCACGAGCTCGAGGAGCGGGTGCTGTTTCCGGCGCTGCGCCGCCGCAGCCGTGCGTGGGACGCCGAGCTCGACGAGCTGTCGCGGCAGCACCGGCGCGAAGCCGAGCTGCTCGGCGCCCTGGGCCGCGCGGCGCAGGGGCTCGAGGCCCCGGTGCCGGCCGCGCGCAGCGCAGCGGCCGAAGCGCTGCTCGAAGGCATGCAGGCCTACGCCGCCTTCGTCTGGGAGCACCAGGGGCGCGAGGAGGGGGTCGTGCTGCCTGCGGCCCGGCGCTGTCTGCGCGACGAGGCCTGGGCTGCGGTCGATGCGGCTTGGCGCGAGGCCCAGGGCGCGGCTCCCGCCCGCCGGCTGCATGCCGATGGCGCCGCGCCCTGCGCCCCCGCGTAGCCGGCGGCGCGCACCGGCTCGGCCGCGCGTGCCGCGCGCCTTCATCGGCGCCGCGGCCTCTCGCCGCCGGCGGCCTCGCGCAGCGGCGCGATCATGTGCTGGACGATCGCCATCAGCGCCGCCGCGCTCATGCCGAGCATCAACATGCCGTTGGCCGCTTCGAGCGGGCCGAGCAGACGGCGCTCGCGGCTCATCACGATGTCGCCGTAGCCGAGCGACGTGAAGTTGACGGCCGAGTGATAGATCGCGTCGTAGGGCTGCGCGAACTCGCCCAGCCACAGGAACAGCCCGCCCCACAGCGCGATCTGCAGCAGCGTGCCCGCGAGCAGGGCCACGGTGGCGACGATCAGCGGCGCGACGCCGCGCAGCAGGCCGTGCCCGATCGGCGCGGCATGGCGCACGTAGTGGCGCACGCACCAGAACGCCACCGCCACCTGCACCACCAGGCACAGCAGCATCAACGGCAGGCCGATCAGGAAGTTGGTCAGGGTCATGGGCGCTCCTTCGACGAGGCGGCCGGCACCGCGCCAGCCGCCTGCGGGCGCCGGTGCGCCTGCACCGCCGGGGCGCCAGCATAGGGCTCGCGGCGCAGGCGCCGCCCGTGATCACCCCCCCACAATCGCCACCCACAATCGCACGCCCGCCGCCAGCACGCCCGCCGCCGCTTCGCCGCCCGCACGATGACCACCCGCGCTGATCCGTCGCCCGTCTGGCGCCTCGACGCCGTCGCCGGACTGACCGCCGCCGCGGTGGTGCTGCCCAAGGCGATGGCCTACGCGACGGTGGCCGGCCTGCCGGTGGCCGTCGGGCTGTACACCGCGTTCGTGCCGATGCTGGTCTACGCGCTGCTGGGCAGCTCGCGCGTGCTCAGCGTCAGCTCGACCGCGACGCTGGCGATCCTCGTGGGCGCGCAGCTCGGCACGGTCGTGCCCGACGCCGACCCGGCCCGGCTCGCCACCGCGACCGCAACGCTGGGCGCACTGGTCGGCCTGCTGCTGATCGCGGCGCGGCTGCTGCGCCTGGGCTTCGTCGCCAACTTCATCTCCGCGCCGGTGCTCACCGGCTTCAAGACCGGCATCGGCCTGGTGATCGTGCTCGACCAGGCGCCCAAGCTGATCGGCGTGCACCTCGACAAGCAGGGCTTCTTCCGCGACCTGTTCGCGCTCGCGCGCGCCTTGCCCGACACCGCATGGGTCACGCTGGCCGTCGCCGCCGCGACCTTCGCGCTGCTGATCGCGATGGAGCGCGCGAAGCCGCATTCGCCGGCGCCGCTGCTCGCCGTCGGCGGCGCGATCGCGGCGTCGTGGTTCTTCGACCTGCAGGCGGCCGGCGTGGCCGTGGTCGGCGAGATCCCGCGCGGCCTGCCGGCGCTGACGCTGCCCGACTGGGGCCTGGTGCAGGCGCTGCTGCCGGGCGCATTCGGCATCGCGCTGATGAGCTTTACCGAATCGATCGCCGCAGCCCGCGCGTTCGCCGCGCCCGGCGATCCGCCGCTGGACGCCGACCGCGAACTGGTCGCCACCGGCGCGGCCAACCTCGGCGGCGCGCTGCTCGGCGCGATGCCGGCCGGCGGCGGCACCTCGCAGACCGCGGTGGTGCGATCGGTCGGCGGGCGCTCGCAGCGCGCGTCGCTGGTCACCGCGGCAGCGGCGCTGGCGACGATGCTGCTGCTCGCGCCGCTGCTCGGGCTGCTGCCGCAGGCGACGCTGGCGGCGATCGTGATCGTCTATTCGGTCGGGCTGATCGCGCCGGCCGAGTTCCGCGCGATCCGCGCGGTGCGCACGATGGAGTTCCGCTGGGCGGTGGCTGCCGCTTTCGGCGTGCTGGTGTTCGGCACGCTGCAGGGCATCGTCGCGGCGATCGTGCTGTCCTCGATCGGCCTGGCGAGCCAGACCGCGCATCCGCGCGTGTCGGTCATCGGCCGCCAGCGCGGCGCCGACGTGCTGCGGCCGCTGTCGGCCGAGCACCCCGACGACGAGACCTTTCCCGGGCTGCTGATCGTGCGCCCCGAGGGGCGGCTGTACTTCGTCAACGCGCAATACGTCGCCGCGCGCATCGATGCGCTGGTAGCCGAGCACCGGCCGCGCGTGCTCGCGCTCGACCTCAGCCGCGTGCCCGACGTCGAGTATTCGGCGCTGCAGGTGCTGGCCGACAGCGAGCGCCGGCACGCGCAGGCGGGCGTGACCGAGTGGCTGGTCGGCCTGAACCCGGGCGTGCTCGAAGCCGTGCGCCACAGCAGCGTCGCGCAGCAGTTCGGGCGCGAGCGCATGTTCGCCAACACGCGCGCGGCGATCGCGCGCTGGCAGGCGCAGCAGCAGGCGCCGCCGCCGCCGGCCTGATCGCGGCGCCGCCCCGCGGATCGCCCCGCTGCGGCCGCAGACCCGACAGCCGCAGACCCGATCACCGCAGGTGCCGGCCGCCGTCGGCCGCTGCCGGCCGGACGCCTGCGGCTCGTGCCGGCCGCGGATTCAGCCGTCGGTCGCCGGCCCCGCCGGCCCGGACGCGCGCAGGTTGTCCCACAGGATGTACAGGCTGACCAGCAGCACCCAGCCCGGAAAGGCGAGCAGGATCCACGCGACGTAGGTGGTGTTGACGAGCATTGCGGCCGCGACCGCATAGCCGAGCCATGCCGCCCAGCGCGCCAGGAACCGCGTGCGCCAGGCCAGCGTCGAGGTCACGACGATGAACACCGCCGCCATCTTCAGCGCGTACACGTTGGCGATCTCGAAGGCGAGCACGCGCGCGAACGCGAAGCTCGGCGACCCCGGGAAGCCCGCCGGGTCGGCCGCATACAGGCCGACCACGCCGTGCAGCGCCGCCGCGGCGACGAACAGCATGCCGAGGTACAGCAGCCCGCTGCCGAGGAAGACGGTGGCGAACAGCCGGTCTTCGCGCGCGCCCAGCCGGTCGCGCAGCACCCCGATGAACCACAGGAAGGCCACGCCGGAGAACGGCACCAGGTTCATCGCCAGCGCCACCCTGCCGGACTTCGAGGCCAGCCATTCGCCGCGGTCCAGCGGGTCGGCCGGCACCGACAGGCGCAGCATCAGCATGCTGGCGATCAGCAGCACCGAGAACAGGATCCCGGCCACCGCCGCTGCCCGCGGCGCGCGCAGCGGTTCGGTGCTGCGCAGGGTCTCGACCGCCTCGCGCATCGATCGGCAACGCCGGCGCGTGGCGGCGCGGGGGCGCGCTCAGCCGCCGAGGCGGTCGCCGAACCGGGCGACGAGCTTCTCGCGGATCGCCTGGCCGATCTGCGCCACCTCGTCCGGCCCCAGCCGCTCGACCGCCTGCCCGCGCACGATGAAGCCCATCATCAGCAGGTCGCGCAGCTTCTTGAAGGCTCGCGGGTTGTGGCTGCCGCACACCGAGTCGCTGCCGTGCAGCACCGCCTCGACCACGCCCGCATCGAGCAGCCTGACCTTGCAGATCGACGCCTCGCGCGCGATCTCGGTCATGATGCTGTCCAGCCGCTCGCCCCAGAATTCGGTTCGGATCTTGTCGCTCATGTCGTCCTCGCTCGGGCCTGCCTGCCGGTCGCCATCGGGTGCAGCCTACTGCACCTTGGCCCAACCCGGGCCGGGATCGAAGGCGGTGATCTTCGCTGCGGCGGCCGCCGTGTCCTTGCCGAGATTGCGCTCGTAGACTTTGCCGTCCATGCTGCACTTGAAGGTCTTGATGCCGGTGCTGAACCAGCTCGCCGGCCAGGCGATCAGCGCGACGCCGCCGATCAGCTTGCCGTCCACCCGGTAGTCGCGCGCGCCGCCGGGTGCGTGCGGGCCCTGCCGGGTGAGCACCCGGAAGTAGTAACCGTGATAGGGCTTGGCCGCGCTGCGCGCCGCGAGCTGCGCGGGGTCCGCCTGGGCCAGACGCGGGCCGCCTGGGCTCGGCGGCTCGCCGGGCGCCGTCGGCCAGTAGAGGCCGTCGTGCCGGCCCTCGGTCGAGATCAGTCGCGCGGTGTACTCGAGCACGCCGTCGCCGTTGCGGTCGAGTTCGGCGTAGTCGCGCTCCATGTCGATGAACGCGCGGCAGACCTGGATCGCGCTGAGTTCGTTGTGGCCGATTCGCCGGGCGATGATTTCCTTGTCGCCGGCCGCCGTGTCGAAGGCCCAGCCTGCACCGTGCCTGACCAGCGGGATCGGCATCGGCCAGTCGTCGGTGCCGATGCTCAGCCAGGCCTTGGCGTCGCCCTGCAGCTCGATGCGGTGCTTGGCGTCGTACTCGGCGACGAACTTGGCCCTGGCTTCGCGGTCGGCGTCGCTGTCGCCCGATTCGATCAGCCGCGGGCTGCCGGGGCCGAGCACGCGCTGCAGCGCGGCGTTGTCGGCCTGGCGCAGCGCGGCGATCAGCGCCTCGACGCCGGCCTCGGGGGTGGCGAAGCTCTGCGCCTGGGCGGCGGGCTTGGCCGCAGCGGCGGCGGTGCCGGCTGCCGGGCAGGCAGCCGCGGCCAGCGCCAGAGCAGCCGCCACGGCGGCGTGCGCGGCCGCGGCACGGAAGGAATGGGTGCGGGTCTTGCTCATCGTCGAATCCTGTGGCCGTTGCGGTTGACGGGGGGGACGGCAGCTGGGGTCGAGCCGTGGCAAGCGCCGTCAGCGCCGCCCGCCGCCGCCCCGGCCACCGCCGCCGCCGCCGCGAGGTGCCGCGCCGCCGCCTCGGTGCGCCCCGCCCGCGGCGCCCATGCTGGAGCGGCCGCGGTCGGATGCCGCGCGGGTGCTGGCGCCGTTGCCGCCCGCAAATGCGCCGCCGCGGTCGGCGCCGGCCGGTGCTGCGCGCTGCGCGCCGCCGACATCGCGCGTGCCCGCGGACGCACCACCCAGGTCGCGCGAACCGGCGCCGCCGCGGTCGCCGGCACCGGCGAAATCGCGCTGCCCGGCCCCGGCGTCGCGCTGGCCGCCGAGGTCACGGGTTCCGGCCGACGGCCCGGCGCGATCCCCGGCCCCACCGCGATCGCCGACGCCGCCGCGGTCGCCAACGCCGCCGCGATCCCCGACCCCACCACGGTCGCCGGCGCCGCCGCGGTGGTCGCCGCTGCCGACCTGGTCGCGCTGGGCCTGCTGCAACCCTTGGCGATCCTGCAGCCCCTGGCCGCCCAGGCCTTCGTCGCGGCCGCGGAACTGGTCGCGCGCCTGCTCGGCCTGGCGGTCGCGCGCGGCGTACTGGCTGCGCGAGCCCTGGTCGCGGTACGGCACCGCGCCGCGCCGGTTGGTGTCGTGCTGCCAGTTCTTGTTGCTGATGTTGGTGCGGTTGAAGTTGTTGTAACGGTTGACGTTGATGTTGACGTCGCCGTGCCCCCAGCCCACGTTGCCCCACAGCGCCCCGGCCGCGGCCAGGCCCACGCCCCAGAAGAAGCCGTTGACCAGCGGGGTGGCGACCGGCGGGTACCAGTACGGCGGGTAGTAGGGCGGGTAGGCCGGATAGCCCCAGCCGCCGTAGACCACGGTGGGCTGGTAGGTCGGCACGTACACCACCTGCGGATTCGCCGGCTCGATGATGATGACCTGCTTGCTTTCCTGCGTCTCGACCCGGACCGCCTGCTGCTGGTTGCTGTCGAGGTGGCCGCTGGCCTGGGCCTTGCGGCGCAGCGACTGCACCGCGTCGAGCAGCTCCTTCTGCTGGCCGAGGAAGGCGTCGCCGAGCTTCTGCGTCCAGGCCAGATCCTGGTTCATGCGGTCGAGCACGTCGGGGAACGCGGTCAGCGACTTCACGCTCGCGTCCCAGGGCTGCTTCTGCAGCGCGTCCTGGAGCGCCTGGTCCTTCAGGTTCGGGTTGGCCTTGCGCCAGCGCGCGGCTTCGACGATGTCCAGCGGATAGGTCGAGGCCATCAGCATCTGCGACAGCAGCGCGTCGGGGTACAGCGCGATCGGCGCGACCATCGCCTCGAGCTCGCCCTGGCTGAAGGGCGCCGGCGCGCTGGCGGCGGCCGCCGTTGCGCCGGCCGGCGGCGTCTGGGCGAGCAGCGGCGGCGACGCCATCATCGCCATCGCCATCGACACCGTCCAGCATCCCGCAGCGATCGCCTTCATCGGCTTCTCCTCAAGGTAGCCGCCATTCTAGGGAGCCGCGGCCGCGCGCAGCGCCCCTCGCGGCGGGGGGGACCACTGGCACAATCGCCGCGCATCATCGCCGCCGGCGCCCCACTCCGATGCAGCACACCCGCCCCACCCGCCGCCGCCACGCCGTCCGGCGCCGCATCGCCGCTGCGGCGGCTATTGCCTGGCTGCTGGCGCCCGCCGGCGCGCACGCGTCGTTCCTGCCGCCGGCTCTGATGGACAAGATGGCCTGGGGCGTCGCCTGGTTCGTGATCGTGGTGATGCCGATCGCCGGCATCGTGCTGTTCTGGATCGTGCACGTGATGCCCGAGAAGATCGCGCACAAGCGCCACCATCCGCAGCGCGACGCCATCCACGTGCTGTGCCTGCTGTCGCTGGTGTTCGGCGGGCTGCTGTGGCCGATCGCCTGGCTGTGGGCCTACACCAAGCCGACGCTGCACCGCATGGCCTGGGGCACCGACAAGCACGACGACTACTTCGTGCACATGGCCGATCGCGCCGAAGCCGGCGAGGTCGGCGCGCGCGAGCGGCAGCACCTGCTCGACGAACTCGACGGCATCGCTGCCCGCGGCGCGCTCGGGCCCGAGCTGCGCGCGGCGCGCGAGCGCATCGCTGCCGCGCCGGCAGGCGCAGCGCCCGCATCCGCGGCAGGGGGCTCCGCCTGATGGAAGCGCTGCTGCTCGCGATCTACGCGTTCTTCGTCTGGCTGATCTTCATCAAGCTGAAGTGGCTGCCGTGGACCACGACGTCGCAGGTCATCGTCGTGATCATTCCGGTGGTCGCGATGGCCGCGCTGATCCTGACGCTGAACGTGGTCGCGCCGTCGTCGAACGACGTGCGCGTGTTCAAGTACACGGTGCAGATCCTGCCGCAGGTGCGCGGCCGCGTGGTCGAGGTGCCGGTCGAGCCGAACCGGCTGGTGAAGAAGGGCCAACTGCTGCTGCGCATCGACCCGACGCCCTACCAGAACGACCTGAACGTCGCCAAGGCGCGGCTCGCGGCAAGTGAAGCCGCGCTCGCGCAGGCGTCGGCCAACGTGGTCGACGCGTCGGCATCGGGCAAGCAGCTGCAGGAGCAGCTGCGCCAGGCGAGCGCGCAGGTGCGCTCGCTGCAGCCGCGGCTGGACCTGGCGCGCCTGCGCGTGCGCCAGAACCGCGAGCTGGTGGCCACCGGCGCCGGCGACCGCTTCGCGCTGGAACAGGCCGAGGCGAACGTCACCGACCTCGAGGCGCAGCTCGCCGCCGCCACCGCCAGCGAGGCGCAGGTCGCGAGCAAGCTCGCCGGACGGGTGGATGGCGAGCTGGCGAGCGTCGCTGCCGCCAAGGCGCAGCTGGCGACGACCAAGGCCAACGCCGATTCGGCGCGCGCCGATGTCGCCAACGCGCAGTGGAACCTGGACCAGACCTCGGTCTATGCACCCGCCGACGGCTGGGCGATCAACGTGCAGCTGCGTCCCGGCTCGTACGTGGTGTCGATGCCGCTGGCGCCGGCGATGAGCTTCGTCGAGCAGGAGCTGCAGGTGATCGCGCTGTACGGCCAGAACGAGCTGGTCTGGGTCAAGCCCGGCGACGACGCCGAGTTCGCGCTCAACACCCACCCCGGCCGCGTGCTCAAGGCCAAGGTCGATTCGATCGTGTGGGCGCAGGGCCAGGGGCAGCTCGTGCAGTCGGGCACGCTGCCGCAGACCGGCGCGTACCCGCAGGCGCCGGGGCGCTTCCCGGTCAAGCTCGAGGTCGAGGGCGCGGACCGCGAGCTGTTCCTCGCCGCCGGCGCCTCGGGCCAGGGCGCGATCTACACCGACCACCTGGCGGCGATCCACATCATCCGGATGGTGATCCTGCGCGTCGGCGCGATCACCGACTACCTGGTGCTCAAGCTGCATTGATCATGCGCCGCGCCGCCCTGCCCTTGGCCCTTGCGGCGCTGCTCGGCGGCTGCGCGCTGCAAAGCCCGCCGTCGCAGCCGCAGCTGCAGGCGCAGGCGATGCCGCACACCGCGGTGCCCGCGCGCTTTGCCGCCGGCGCGGTCGCGCCGCAGCCGGTGGCCGACCGCTGGCTTTCGGCCTTCGGCGACCCGGCATTGACCGCGCTGGTCAACGAGGCGATCGCGCACAACGCCGATCTGCAGGCGGCCGCCGCGCGCGTCGAGCAGGCCGGCGGCATCGTCAAGGCGGCCGGCGCCGCGCTGCTGCCGTCGATCAGCCTGGCCGGGCTGTGGAGCGGCAAGGCGAGCAGCGGCAGCAGCGGGCTGAACGGCGTGTTCCTGAACCTGCAGCTCGAGCTCGACGTCTGGGGCCGGCTGCGCTACGGCGAGGCGGCCGCGCAGGCGCAGGCCGACGCGGCGGCCGCCGACTACGCGTATGCGCGCCAGTCGCTCGCGGCGATGGTCGCCAAGGCCTGGTTCATCGCGATCGAGGCCGGCTTGCAGCATGCGGTGCTGAAGGAGATGCTCGCTTCGGCCGGGCAGCTCCAGCAACTCGCGCAGGAGCGCCTGCGCGTCGGCCCGGGCAACGAGCTGGCGGTGGTGGAGGCGAGCGCCAACGTTGCCGCGTTGCGCGACGCGCTTCGCCAGGCCGAGCTGGCGCGGCAGAACGCGCTGCGCGCGATCGAGTTGCTGGCCGGGCGCTACCCGGCAGCCGAGGCCACGGTGGCGACGAGTTTCGGCACGCTGCCGTCGCCGGTGCCGGCGGGCTTGCCGTCGCAGTTGCTCGAGCGCCGGCCCGACGTGGTCGCCGCCGAGCGCCGCGTCGCCACAGCCTTCAACCGCGTCGGCGAAGCCAAGGCGGCGATGCTGCCGCGCATCGCGTTGACGGCCGGCGGCAGCAGCATCTCGAGCGACCTGTTCGTGCTGCAGGACCGCAGCAACCCGGCCTGGGGTTTCGGCGCCAACCTGCTCGCGCCGCTGTACCAGGGCGGCGCGCTGCGCGCGCAGGTCGAGATCCGCAGCGCCGAACAGAGGGCCGCGGTCGCCGCGTATGCCGCTGCCGGCCAGCGCGCCTTTGCCGAAGTCGAGAACGCGCTCGCCGCCGAGTTCGCGCTCGCCGACCGCGCCGACGCGCTGGACGCGCAGGTGCGCGACAGCGCGCGTGCGCTCGAGTTGGCGCAGGTGCAGTACCGTGTCGGCAGCATCGACCTGCGCACCGTCCAGCACAAGCTGCTGGCGCTGGAGTCGGCGCGCTCGGCGCAGCTGCGCGTGGCGGCCGAGCAGCGCGCGCAGCGCATCAACCTGCACCTGGCGCTCGGCGGCTCGTTCGACGACGTGCCGGCTGTTCCGGTGGCTGCGCGCTGACGAACCTCGCAATCGCTTTCAACCGGAGACCATGACGATGGGCAAGAAGGACAAGAAGCGCCGCCGGGCCGAAGAAGCTGCCGCCGCATCGGCAGCCGACGCACCTGCGGCCGACGCACCTGCGGCCGACGCACGCGCAACGGACGCACCCGCAACCGACGCACCCGCAGCCGAGGCGCCGGCGGCCGCGGCGCCCGCGGGCCAGGCGCCTGCGGGCGAGCCCGCGCAGAACCAGGCCTTGTCGAGGAAGGCCTACGACAAGGCGCTGAAGAAGCTGCACATCGAGCTGGTCAAGCTGCAGGAATGGGTGGTGGCCAAGGGGCTGAAGGTGTGCATCGTGTTCGAGGGCCGCGACGGCGCCGGCAAGGGCGGCACGATCAAGGCGATCACCGAGCGCGTCAGCCCGCGCGTGTTCCGCGTGATCGCGCTGCCCGCGCCGAGCGACCGCGAGAAGACGCAGATGTACGTGCAGCGCTACCTGCCGCTGCTGCCGGCGGCGGGCGAGGTGGTGATCTTCGACCGCAGCTGGTACAACCGCGCCGGCGTCGAGCGCGTGATGGGCTTTTGCAGCGACGAGCAGGCCGACCAGTTCCTGAAGGGGGTGCCGCTGGTCGAGCGCGCGATGGTCGACTCCGGGATCATCCTGCTGAAATACTGGCTCGAGGTCAGCCCCGAGGAGCAGACGCGGCGGCTGAAGTCGCGCTTCGAGGACGGGCGCAAGATCTGGAAGCTGTCGCCGATGGACCTGAAGTCCTACAGCCGCTGGTACGACTATTCGCGCGCGCGCGACCTGATGTTCGCGGCGACCGACAGCGCACACGCACCCTGGTGGGTGGCGCCGTCGGACCTCAAGCGCAACGTGCGCCTGAACATCATCAGCCACCTGCTGGGCCGGATCCCGTACGAAGAGCTGCCGCGCGACAAGCCGGAACTGCCCAAGCGCCAGAAGCGCGGCGGCTACGTCGAATCGGCGCACCCGTTCCGCGTGATCCCGCAGACGTGGTGAACGGCGGCAGCGCGGGCCCCGGGTTCGAGCAGACGGCCCGGCTGCGCGACGGCACGCCGGTGCGCATCCGCGCCGCGCGCGGCGACGACCGCGAGCGGCTGCAGCGCTTCTTCGACCAGCTCGAGCCGCAGACGATCTACACCCGCTTCTTCGGCTGGCGCAAGCGGCTGACCGACACCGAATTGCGCCAGCTCGATGCCAACGACTTCGAGCAGCGCACGATCCTGCTGGCCACGATCGGCAGCGACGGCGACGAGACCGTGATCGGCGCGGGCAGCTACGTCGTCGACGCCGCGAGCGGCACGCCGCCGCGCGAAGCGGAGATGGCCTTCACGGTGGAAGAAGACTGGCAGGGCCGCGGCCTGGCGGGCACGCTGCTGCGCCTGCTGATCGGCATCGCGCGCACCCACGGCCTGCAGGTGCTGACCGCCGAGGTGCTGGCGGGCAACGCGCCGATGCTGGCCGTATTCGAACGCTGCGGCCTGCCGCTGACCCGGCACGCGAGCCGCGGCGTGATCGCGCTGCGCTTCGACCTGCGCAGCGCGGGCTGAGCGGGCTGAAAGCGCGACGGCCCTGCGCAGGCAGGGCCGTCGTGTGCGCATCGCAACCGGGCGCCCCCGGCTGCGCCGAGGCGATCGCCGCCCGGCCGCTACTTGGCCGGCGGCGCCACCGAAATCAGCAGCGCCTCGGAATAGGTGGCGCGCACCGTGTCGCCCACCTTCACCTGGGCCAGCACGGCCGGGTCGCGCACGTCCAGCGTCAGCATCCGGTTGTTCGGCGCCATCACGGTGACCGTGCGGTTGGCCGTGTCGACCGAGCGCACCGGCGCGGTGATCACGACCTTGTCGGTCCCCACGCCGGCCGGCCGCTCGCCCGGCTTGGCCGCGCCCGAGGCCGAGCTTTCCACCCGGCTCGCGATGCCGCTGCCGCCCGGCTGCAGTTCGAGCGCGACCGCGCGCACGTATTCCATCGTGCCCACGTCGCCCTGCTTCACCTGCGCGAGGTTCTTGATCTCCGGGCCGGCCTTGAAGGTCACGGTCTCGCCGTTCTCGGCGCGCAGCGTGACCATGCGCGTGGCCTGGTCGATGGCTTCGACCGTGGCGCGCGCCTTGAGCGCACCGGCCGCCGCCACGGCGGGCTGGGTTTGGGCGTGGGCGGCGATGCCCACGGTCAGCGCCACGGCGGCGGCCAGGCGGGTAATTGCGATCATCGTGAAATCCTCTCGGATAGGGCTGTTCAGGGCGCGCGATGATAGCGGCGCGGCGGCTGCCCGCCGATCCCCAATTCGAGACCCGATCCGGTGTACGACGCCGCCCCCGCCTTGATGCCGCCGCCGCTGCCCGGCCGCGACCCGGCCGCGCTGCTCGCGCGCACGCGTGCGCAGCTGCACGGCCACGGCGACCTGTGGGTCTTCGGCTATGCGTCGCTGATCTGGCGCCAGGAGTTCGATGCCGTCGAGCACCGCAGCGCGCGGGTGCACGGCTGGCACCGCGCGCTGCGCATGCGCTCGCGCGTCAACCGCGGCACGCCGCAGCAGCCCGGGCTGGTGTTCGCGCTGATGCCCGGCGGCGCCTGCCGCGGCGTGGTGTTCCGGCTGCGGCGCGAAACCGCCGACGCCGAGCTCGAGCAGTTGTGGGCGCGCGAGATGCCCACCGGCGTGTACGACCCGCGCTGGCTGCCGGCGGCCACGCCGCAAGGCACGGTGCACGCGCTGGCCTTCACGCTCGGCCGGCGCAGCGAAGCCTACATGGGCCGCATCCCCGACGAGCAGATGCTGCACATCCTGCGCCACGCCAGCGGCCGCTACGGCACGACGCTGCAATACTTGGCGGCCACCGCGCAGGCCTTGCGCGAGCGCGGCGTGCACGACCGCGAGGTGCAGCGGTTGATGCGGCTGGCGCAGGCGCATGGCCTGCTCTGACCGCGCCGGCGCCGCGCTGACCCGCCAAGCGCGAAGCGCTCAGGTGCGGCTGTCCGGGCGCGGCGGCTGCGCGTCGGGCGCGCGCAGCGCCGCCAGATCGGCCTCGGTATCGACATCGACCAGCACGCCGGCATCTTCGACATCGACGCCCACCGCCGGATAGCGCGCGACGATGCGCCGCGCGCCCTGGTCGCCCTCGAGCCGGATCAGTTCGGAATACAGCTCGGCGCCGAAACCCACCGGGTGCCCGCGCCGGCCGCGGTACTGCGCATAGGCGATCGCATGGTGCTCGAGCGCGGCGGCCACCGCCAGCAGCGTGGCCGGCTGCACCAGCGGCATGTCGCCCGGCAGCAGCAGCCAACCCGGCGCATCGGCGCGCGCCGCGACGCCCGCCGCGATCGAATGGCCCATGCCGTAGCCGCCCGCGGTCTGCGGCACCACGACCACGTCGCGCGCAGCCACCAGGCGCCCGGCGGCGCCGGCCAGTTGCTCGGTGGTGACCACCACCACCGGCAGGTGGCTGGCGATCGCGTGGCGCACGGTGCTGCCGAGCACGGTCGTCCCTTCGAACTGCTGCTGCAGCTTGTGGACGTCACCCTTGAAGCGGCTGCCCCTGCCGGCAGCCAGGACGACCACGGTCGGACGGCTCTGCATGGCCCTGCCCTGCCTGTCTTCGGTTGGCGGCCGCACCCGCGGCCGCAGCGAAGCGCGAAGGATCGCGCGACAGCGTGGCCGGCGGGTACTGGGAGCTTCACTTAGGGCCTAGCACCTACGCAAAGATGCGCAACGCCGGCGCGCGGCATACTGCGGCCGCGCTGCCGCCTGCCTGCCGCCCACCGATGAAGCCGAATCTCGCCGACCTGCGCAAGAGCTACGAGCGCGACGCGCTCGACGAGAGCGCAGCTGAATCCGAACCGCTGCAGCAGTTCGCGCGCTGGATGCACCAGGCGCTCGACGCGCAACTGCCCGAGCCGACGGCGATGACGCTGGCCACGGTCGGCGAAGGCGGCCGGCCGTCCACGCGCATCGTGCTGCTCAAGGGCTACGACGCACGCGGCCTGGTCTGGTACAGCAACTACGAAAGCCGCAAGGGGCGCGAACTCGAGGCCCACGCGCAGGCGGCGCTGCAGTTCCACTGGGTCGAGCTCGAGCGCGTGGTGCGCATCGAGGGCCGGGTCGCGCGCGTCGAACCCGAGCTGTCCGACGCCTACTACGCCAGCCGACCGCTCGATTCGCGCATCGGCGCCTGGGCGTCGCCGCAGAGCGAGGTGATTGCGTCGCGCGCGGTGCTGGTGGCCAATGCCGGGCGCTTCGGCCTGAAGTACGGGCTGCACCCGCCGCGGCCGCCGCACTGGGGCGGCTACCGGCTCGACCCCGACACCTGGGAGTTCTGGCAGGGGCGCAAGAGCCGGCTGCACGACCGGCTGCGCTACCGCCGCGACGGCACAGGCTGGCTGCGCGAGCGCCTCGCGCCCTGAAGGCCGGGCCGGCCGCGGCCCCTTGTTCAGCCGCGCAGCCGGGCCTTGAAGGTACGGCGGAACTTGTCGAGCTTGGGCGCGATCACCGCGTCGCAGTAGCCCTGCCCCGGATGGCGCGCGAAGTAGTGCTGGTGGTAGTCCTCGGCACGCGTGTAGTCGTGCAGCGGCTCGATCTCGGTGACCACGCGGCCGCGGTGCGCGGCGTTGGCCTCGTCGTGCACCGATTGGGCCACCGCGCGCTGCGCCTCGTCGTGCAGGTAGATGCCCGAGCGGTACTGCGTGCCGATGTCGCCGCCCTGGCGGTTGAGCGTGGTCGGGTCGTGGGTGGCGAAGAAGATCTCGAGCACGTCGCGCAGCCCGATGCGCGCGGGGTCGAATTCGACGCGCACCACCTCGGCGTGGCCGGTGCGGCCGCTGCACACCTGCTCGTAGCTCGGCGACGGCGTGTGGCCGTTGCTGTAGCCCGACTCGACCGCGAGCACGCCCTCGACCTGCTCGAACACCGCTTCCGTGCACCAGAAGCAGCCGCCGGCCAGGGTGATCGCCTCGTGCGCCATGTTCCGCCCCCCTCTTTTCCGCTGTCGCGCCCGACACGCCGCGGCGCTACTCCACCGCCAGCGTCAGGCGCGCGCGCGGCGTCCACGCGCCGGCGCCGCCTTGGTCCGCGGACGCGCCGCCGGCCTTCTCGTCCGCCTTCGCGTCGGCCTTCAGATCGGCCTTCGCATCGTCCCTCGTCGCGCCCTTGGCATCGGCCAGGAACAGGCGCGAGCCGGGCAGGCCCTTGGCCAGCAGTGCATCGCGCACGCTGCGGCCGCGCAGTTGCGCGAGCGTGTGCGCCGCCGCTTCGTCCACCGGCATCGCGGCGGCCAGCATCGATTCCATCTGCGCCGGCGGGATGCGCTTGGCCATGCCGATCAGGTTGCGCGGCTTGTCGGGCAGCTTGGTGTCGTCGTAGACGCGCGCCAGCAGCCGCGCGCGCTCGTCGGCGCCCAGCGGCGGCAGCGGCGCGTCGGCATCCGCGGTGCTGCTGCCCAGCGAGCCGCGCGCGCGCTCGCGCCGCTGCTCGTCGCGCAGCCGCTGCTCGAGCGCGGCGCGCTGCATCGCTTCGCGTTCGCGCGCGTAGTCGGCTTCGCCGGCGATCGTCAGCCGCAGCTTCGGCCGCTCGGCCATCGCCTTGGCGACCGAATCGATCACCGCCGCGCCGCCGGCGGCGAACTGCGCGGTGCCGGGCTCGAAGGGCACCACGCTCAGGTCCTTGCCGCCGCCGCCCAGCAGCGAGAACGGCGACGTCACCGCCCGGGTCAGCAGGTTGACGATCGCCTTCCAGATCAGCGCGCCGACGCTGAACTTCGGGTCGTCGATCGAGCCGCTGACCGGGATGTCGAGATCGATCACGCCGTTGGCGTCCTGCAGCAGCGCCACGGCGAGCTTGACCGGCAGCTTGGTCGCGCTCGGGCTGTCGCTCCACGGGCCAAAGGTCAGCTGGTCGATCACGATGCGGTTGCTCGCGTCGAGCTTGCCGTCGGCACCGACCTTGTACGCGACGGTGGCGCTGAGCTTGCCGCGCTCGATCGGATAGCCGGCGTACTTGGCGCTGTACGGCGACAGGCCGGGCAGCTCGATGTCGGTGGCGCTCGCCTTCAGGTCCAGCACCGGCGGGCGCACCACCGGGTTGACCGAGCCTTCGATCTGCAACAGCCCGGTGCCGGCGACACGGCCCTTGACCTGCAGCGTCGCCGCGTCGCGGCTGCGGCTGTCGAGCCGGCCGACCGTGCCGTCGAGCTCGCTGAGCTCGGCGCTGTAGTTGGGCCGGATGAAGAAGTCGTGGAAATCGACCTGGGCGTTGCTGAACGTGGTCGAGCCGATCACGAAGTCGATCGGCAGGCCGCTGAGCGCGGTCACCGGCGCGGCAACCGCCGGCGGCGCCGAAGCCGCGGCGGCCGCGGGCGCCGAAGCCGCGTTGGCCGCAGCCGCAGCGGTCGCGCCCGGCGCAGCCGCAGCGGTCGCGCCCGGCGCAGCGGCCGCGGTCTGCAGGTTGAGCCTGCCGTCCGGGGTGACCACCACGCGCGATGCGTAGTCGTCGATGCGCAGCGTGTCGATCTGCAGCAGCGGCTTGGCCGGCGGCGCCAGGCGCAAGTCCAGCCCGTTCGCCGCCACCGCGTTCCAGCTGACCAGATCCTGATTCGGGTCCTGCGTATCGGCGGCAGCCGGTGCGGCGGCAGCCGGTGCGGCGGCCAGTGTGGCAGCCGGTGCGGCGGCCGGCTTGGCGGCCGGCGCGGCAGCCGGCGCGCCGGCCAGGCCCAGGCGCATGTCGGCCAGCAGCGCATCGCCGCGCAGCTGGCCGACCCAGTCGTCGCCCTGCCGGCGCAGGTCGACCTCGCCGCGAAAGCCCGCTTCCAGCCGCCGGATCACCACCGGCATCTGCGCCGCGAACAAGGGCGTGAACACGTGCACCGGCAGCCGCTCCACCAGCAGCCGGCCGCGCGCCAGCAGCGGCTGCGCGCCGATGCGGCCGTTCCAGTCCAGCCGCGCCGGCGTGCGGCTGCCGGCATGGCTGAATTGCGCCGCCAGTTCCAGCGGCCAGCCCGCCGACGCGCTGCCGTCGATCGGCCACGCCAGCCCTGACGCGCGCAACTGCACCGCCGCCAGCTGCAGCGGCGAAGCCGGCAGCGCCGCATCGTTCAACCGCACCCGGGCGCCGTCGACGCGCAACTGCTTCAGCTCGCCGCGCCAGCCGCCGGCGGCAGGCGCGCCAGCGGCAGGCGCGCCAGCGGCCGAGGCCGAGGCAGGCGGCTCGGCGGTCGCGGCCCGGGCGGGCGGCTCGGCGCTTGCAGGCCTTGCGGCCGTGTTCGAAGCGGCCGGCTCGATCCACCAATCCTGCGCGTCGAGCCGACCGTCGGCGCCGCGCCGCAACTCGGCTGCCGGCCGGGTCAGTTGCAGCGAATCGGCCGTGACGCGCTCGCGATACAGGTCGGCCTCGACACCGGCGAGTTCGAGCCGCGGCAGTTGCAGCACCGGCGCTGCCGGCGCAGCCCGCTTGCCGGCGGCGGCGGGCTCGCTCAGCTTCAGGTCGTCGAGCTGCAGCCGAGCCACGCCGACGACAAGCTTGGGGGCGCCGCCGCCGGCCCAGGCCACGCTGCCCTCGGCCGCAGCACGGCCGCTCAGGCCCGGGCGCAGCCGGTCGCGCAGGTACGGCGCAGCCGCGGCCAGGTCGACGTCGGCGAGCTTCCACGCCAGCTGCGCGCTGCGGTCGCTGCCCTTGCCTTCGGCGTGCAGCGCCGCTGCCGGCTGGCCGCCGGCTGCCTGGACGCGCGCATCGAGTTGCAGCGTCGCGTCGGCGTCGGCCGGCCAGCGCAGGTCGGCCATGCGCAGGCCCAGCGGCTCGATGCGCAGCTCTGCCGCCGGCTGCAGCGTCTGGTCGCGCCAATCGACGCGCGCGCCGTCCAGCTCGAAGGACCCGAGCAGCACGGTCCAGCCGCCGCCGGGCGGCGCGCCGGCCGATGCCGATGCCGATGCCGATGCCGATGCCGGTGCCGGTGCGGTTGCCGGTGCGGTTGCCGGTGCGGTTGCCGGTGCGGTTGCCGATGCCGCTGCCGGCGCCGATGCCGCCTGGATCGGCGCGCTCGCCGCCGCCGGCGCCGCGGCCGCGTGTGCATGGCCCGCGGCCGCCAGGCGCTGAAGGTTCAGCCGGCCGTCGGGCTCGCGCGCCAGCTGCAGCTGCAGCCCTGCGATCTGCACCTTCTCGAGCCCGACATGGCGCTGCAGCGGCTGCACGTCGGCCATGTGCACGCGCAGGCTCTGCCAGCCCAGCAACGGCGCACCGCCGCGCTCGCGCACGCCCAGGTCGTGCAGCGCGACCGTGCCGGCCAAGCGCAGCCGCGGCGGCTGATCGTCGTGCTGCTCGAAGCCGAGCACCAGGTCGCTGTCCAGCACCCCGCCCTCGGGACGCACCGGCAGCGCGTCGGGCAGGTAGGCCCACATCGGGCCCAGTTCGAGACGATCGAAGCGGATGTCGAACTGGGATGCCCGGCCCTGCGCGAACGGCGTGCTCCGGCCTTTGATCTCGAAGGGGGCGTCGTCGAGCACGAAGCCGAGCCGCGGCTCCACCTTGACTTCGAGCCTGTCGGGCAGGTTCGACAGGAAGGGCAGCTCGAACCGCAAGCCGTGCAGATCGTGCACGCGCGCCACCGGCTGGTCGTCGAAACGCAGCGCACCGTCGCTGATGCGCAGGTTGAACAGCGCGAAGTGCTGCGGCTTCGCCGGCTGCGCCGGCTGCGGCCGGTCGGCGAAGCGCCGGATCAAGTCGTCGATGTCGTAGCGGCCTTCGCCCAGCCGCGCCAGGCGCAGCTTCGGGCCTTCGATGTCGAGCGATTCGATCACCGGCGCCAGCCGCAGCAGCGAGCGCGCGCTCAGGTCCATCACGATGCGCCGGACCTGCAGCAGCGGCTCGGTATCGGCCGCGCCCGCCGCGGGGCCGATCGACAAGTCTGAGACGCCCAGCCGCAAGGCCCAGGGCTCGAAGCTCAGCTCGCCGATCCGCACCGGCCGGCCGAGTTCGGCCGACGCCCGCTGCTCGATCTGCGGCTTCAGCAGCGGCGGCAGCGCCAGCCACGCGAACAGCGTCAGCGCGACCAGCACCCCCAGCAGCACCGCCACCCAGCGCAGCCAGCGCCGGCGCGTGGGTGCAGGGGCGGTACCGGCAACGGGGTCGGATGTCATGATCGGACGGTCGCAGGTTGCCGGGGGTTGGTGCGGCGGCCGCTGCAGGCGCGGGAGGCTCCGCAGCAGCCGGGCGGCACAATGCTAGTGCAGTGTTCCACGCTATGCAGCACATGAAACCGCGCCTTTGCCGCCCTGGCGTCGTTGCCAATCCTCGCGATGCCACTGGGCATCGCTGCGACTTGCGCCTAGCCAGGACGACAAATCCATCGGTTTTCTTGAGTGCTGCACAGAGTGGAACACTGCACTAGCGCGCCGCCATCCGGCCCGCATGCGCGGCGCACGCGCGTGACGGCACCCTCGCTGACCCGTGCTGAACGACTGGCTGACCCACTTCGACCTGCTCGCGCTCAAACCGGTCGCGACCGCGCTGCTGCTGCCGCCGGTGCCGTGGCTGGCGCTGATGCTCGGCGGCGGCTGGGTCTTGCGCCGCCGGCCGGCCTGGCAGTGGAGCTGCCTGCTGCTCGGCGCCGCCGGCATCTGGCTGTGCAGCACCACCGGTGTCGGCCAGATGCTGCAGCGCCGGCTGACGGCGCCGCACCAGGCGCTGAGCGCGCAGGACATCCAGGCGCTGCGCCGCAGCGGGCCCGGCGCGATCGTCGTGCTCGGCTCGGGCCGCGAAGCCTACGCACCGGAATACGGCGGGCCGAACCCGGGCCCCATGGCCGCCGAGCGCTTGCGCTACGGGATCTGGCTCGGGCGCGAGACCGGCTGGCCGGTGGCCTACAGCGGCGGCATCGGCCACGCCGGCACCGACGGCCCGACCGAAGCCGACGCGGCGGCGCTGGCCGCGACGCGCGATTTCGGCCGGCCGCTGCGCTGGGCCGAGGGCGAATCGCGCGACACGCGCGAGAACGCCGAACGCAGCGTGGCGCTGCTGCAGGCGGCCGGCGTGAAGCGCATCGTGCTCGTGACCCACGGCTTCCACATGCGCCGCAGCCTGCGCGCCTTCGAGCAGGCGGTGCAGCGCCGCGGCGCCGGCATCGCGCTGGTGCCCGCGCCGATGGGGCTGGCCGACGACGACGTGCGCGGCGTGCTGCGCTGGCTGCCGAGCGCCGCCGGCATGCGCAAGACCAACCTGGCGCTGCACGAATACCTGGGGCTGCTGGCCGGCGCCTGATGCGGCGGCACGCGCCGGCGGCAGCACGAGTGCGACGCACCAGTGGGACGCACCAGCGGCACGCGCCGACAGGATCCACCGGGAAAGTTCACATTCGGGCGCGCCCAACCGGCACGACAGCCGCCCCAGAAATGCGAAACCCCTTCCGGCCTTGCGGCCGGAAGGGGCTGGCGGTGAGACCGCCGCCGGGGCTCCAGAGGAATCAGGTCCGGGGCCCCTTTAGGCGCAGGGACTGCGCCATCGGTGTTGCCTGCAAGCAGGCGCTGCCAATCTAAGCCAATCGGCGGCGGCAGGCAAGCCTTCGACCACCCCCCGAAGTCGGGTTCCGGCCGAGTCTTGATCCAGGGCAGACCCAAGGGGCAAGCGGCCCGGCGCAGGCCGGCCGCCCTCAGCCCGGCAGCAGCCGCTGCACCAGCGCATCGACGCGGTCGAGCACCGCGCGCTCCATCGCGATCGGCCGGCCCCATTCGCGCGCGGTCTCGCCCGGCCACTTGTTGGTGGCGTCGAAGCCGAGCTTGCCGCCCAGCCCGCTGACCGGCGACGCGAAGTCGAGGTAGTCGATCGGCGTGTGCGGCACCAGCACGGTGTCGCGCACCGGATCCATGCGCGTGGTGATCGCCCAGACCACCTCCTTCCAGTCGCGCACGTCCACGTCGTCGTCGGTGACGACCACGAACTTGGTGTACATGAACTGGCGCAGGAAGCTCCAGATGCCGAACATCACGCGCTTGGCGTGGCCGGCGTAGGCCTTGCGGATCGACACCACCGCCAGGCGGTAGCTGCAGCCTTCGGGCGGCAGGTAGAAGTCGGCGATCTCGGGAAACTGCTTCTGCAGGATCGGCACGAACACCTCGTTCAGCGCCACGCCCAGCACCGCCGGCTCGTCGGGCGGCTTGCCGGTGTGGGTGGTGTGGTAGATCGGGTCGCGCCGATGGGTCAGGCGCGAGACCTCGAACACCGGGAACCAGTCCTGCTCGTTGTAGTAGCCGGTGTGGTCGCCGAACGGGCCTTCCAGCGCGTGCAAGTAGCCGCCCTGCTCGCGCAGCGCCACGCCGGTCTCGCTCATGCCGCGGTAGCCGGGCGGTGCCGGCGGCACATGGCCCTCGAGCACGAACTCGGCGCCCGCGGGCACCTGCAGCTTCAGATCTCCTTCGCCGACGCCGGTGTCGACCACCTCGGTGCGGCGGCCGCGCAGCAGCCCGGCGAACTGGTATTCCGACAGCGTGTCGGGCACCGGCGTGACCGCGCCGAGCATCGTCGCCGGGTCGGCGCCCAGCGCCACCGCCACCGGGAACGGCTTGCCCGGGTTGACCTGCGCGAAGTCGCGGAAGTCGAGCGCGCCGCCGCGGTGCGCCAGCCAGCGCATGATCACGCGCCGTGGGCCGATCACCTGCTGGCGGTAGATGCCCAGGTTCTGCCGCAGCCGCGGCGAGGGCACCGCCTGCGGGCCGCGCGTGACCACCAGCGCCCAGGTGATCAGCGGGCCGGCATCGTCGGGCCAGCAGGTCTGCACCGGCAGCCGGCCGAGGTCGATGTCGCTGTCCTCGAACACCACTTCGCGGCAGGGCGCACGCCGCAGCTTCTGCGGCTTCATGTCCCACAGCGCCTTGGCCATGTGCAGCAGGCGGCCGGCATCCTGCACGCCGCGCGGCGGCTCCGGCTCTTTCAGGCTGGCCAGCATCCGGCCGACCTCGCGCAGCTCGCCCGGCCCGGCCGCGCCCATGCCCAGCGCCACCCGTTCCGGGGTGCCGAACAGGTTGGCGAGGCACGGAATCGTGTAACCGTCGGGGCGTTCGAACAGCAGCGCCGGGCCGCCCGCACGCAGCACGCGATCGCAGATTGCCGTCATTTCGAGCCGGGTTGACACCCGATCGGCCACGCGGACCAGCTTCTTCGCCTGCTCGAGCTGCCCGATGAAGTCCCGCAGGTCGGCGTATTTCATCTGTTCGCTGATATTAGAGAGCCGTGTCTTATGCTTGACTCGATATATCGAGGTTTTTAGAATCCGCCACAACTTCACAGCCGCCAGGGTTATCCCTAGGGTTCGAGTCTGGTGGTGGATGGCGCGGAGCGGGTGAGCATGCCCCGCCGTGCTGTCGATGCGGGCATCAGCATGCCCGCCGCGTTCGATTATCGCGGTCGCCTCGGCCACACGCCGGGGTGACGATGGTGCCGGCAAGAGCCGGCTCGACACCCGGGAACGGCCCGACCGGCCGCCCGGCCAAGCGAGGATGGAGATGGATCGACGAACGACTTTGAAGTCGAGGTGGCAGGCTTTGCGCCGCGGCACGGCAGTAATGCTGCGCGACATCGGCAACGGTGCCCTCGAACTCAGCCACAACAGCCTGGCCCTGGTCGGCCTGGCGGTGCTGCTGTCGATGGCCTATGTGGCCGGCAACACCGAATTGCGCACCCGTACCGAAACCCTGGCGCTGGGCTGGCTGCAAGAGCGGCACGGCGTGCGCGCCGACGAAGCCGACGATCCGGCGCCAGCCGCGATCGAAGCCGACGCCGATGCCGTGAACCGCGCCACCGCGGTGCACACCGCCGAACTCTCGCGCCCGCAGGCCGCGGTGGCGCAGTGGATCTCGCGGCGCTATGCGGTGGCGCCCGAGCCGGTGGGCCGGCTGGTGCAGGAAGCCTGGGTGATCGGCCAGAAGGTCGGCCTGGATCCGACGCTGATCCTGGCGGTGGTGGCGATCGAATCGCGCTTCAACCCCTTCGCCCAGAGCCCGATGGGCGCGCAGGGGCTGATGCAGGTGATGACGCGCGTGCACGTGGAGAAGTACGAGCCCTTCGGCGGCAGCCACGCCGCCTTCGACCCGATCAGCAACCTGCGCGTCGGCGTGCAGGTGTTGCGCGAATGCATCGCGCGCGCCGGCGGCATCGAAGCCGGCCTGCGCTGGTACGTCGGCGCCGCCAACACCGGCAACGACGGCGGCTACAAGGACAAGGTGATGGCCGAGCATGGCCGCATGGCCCAGGTGGCCGCCGGCAGGAAGGTGCCGACCACCGCGCAGACGGTGCGCACGGTCGCGCCGGCGCCGGCTCCGGCCGCGGCGCCGGAAGCGCCCGCGCCGGCGGACGCCGCAGAGCAGGTGGCGCTGCTGCGCTGAGCAGCCCGCGCCGCCGATTGCAGGCCGCTACACTGCGGCCTTTTCCGCGCGACTGGCGATCAGGCCGGCAGGCCGAGGTGGACCGACCACCGGGGAGCGCGGCATGCGGTGCCCTTCGGCCCGCGTGACCTAGCCGCTCGCCTGGGCAGCCCCCGCCCGCCACGCCGCGCAGGCTGGCGTCGCGGCGCGACGGGTCCGCACCCCACCCGACGAGGACTGCCATGTTCGACCGCCAACGCTCCACCATCGCCAGCACCGACCCCGAAGTCTGGGCCGCGATCGAAGCCGAGAACCGCCGCCAGGAAGAGCACATCGAGCTGATCGCGAGCGAGAACTACGCGTCGCCCGCGGTCATGGCGGCCCAGGGCTGCCAGATGACCAACAAGTACGCCGAGGGCTACCCCGGCCGGCGCTACTACGGCGGCTGCGAGAACGTCGACGTGGTCGAGACGCTGGCGATCGAGCGCATCAAGCAGCTCTACGGCGCGGCCTACGCCAACGTGCAGGCCAACTCGGGCAGCCAGGCCAACCAATCGGTGTTCTTCGGGCTGCTGCAGCCCGGCGACACGATCATGGGCATGAGCCTGGCCGAAGGCGGCCACCTGACGCACGGCATGGCGCTCAACATGAGCGGCAAGTGGTTCAAGGTGGTCAGCTACGGGCTGGACGCCAACGAAGCCATCGACTACGACGCGATGGAGCGCCTGGCGCACGAAGCCCGGCCCAAGCTGATCATCGCCGGCGCCAGCGCCTACAGCCTGCACATCGACTTCGAGCGCTTCGCCCGGGTGGCCAAGGCGGTGGGCGCGGTGTTCATGGTGGACATGGCGCACTACGCCGGGCTGATCGCCGCGGGCGTGTACCCCAACCCGGTGCCGCACGCCGACGTGGTCACCAGCACCACCCACAAGAGCCTGCGCGGCCCGCGCGGCGGCATCGTGCTGATGAACGACGAGGCCGTCGCCAAGAAGATCAACAGCGCCATCTTCCCCGGCATCCAGGGCGGGCCGCTGATGCACGTGATCGCCGCCAAGGCGGTGGCCTTCAAGGAGGCGCTGGCGCCGGAATTCAAGACCTACCAGGCGCAGGTCGTGAAGAACGCCGACGTGCTGGCGCGCACGCTGATCGAGCGCGGGCTGCGCATCGTCAGCGGCGGCACGCAGAGCCACCTGATGCTGGTGGACCTGCGGCCCAAGGGCCTGACCGGCAAGCAGGCCGAAGACCTGCTCGGCCGCGCGCACATGACCTGCAACAAGAACGGCATCCCCAACGACCCGCAAAAGCCGATGGTCACCAGCGGCATCCGCCTGGGCACGCCGGCGATGACCACGCGCGGCTTCGGCGAGGCCGAGGCGCGCGCCACCGCGAACCTGATCGCCGACGTGCTCGACAAGCCCGACGACGAGGCCCGCATCGCCGAGGTGCGCGCCAAGGTCGCGGCGCTGACGCAGCGCTTCCCGGTCTACGGCTGAAGGCCGGGCCGGCACCGGCCAGGCGCGCCGCCCGCACCCGATGCGCTGCCCCTACTGCGGCCACGACGACACGCAGGTCGTCGAGACCCGCGAATCCGACGACGGCGGCGCGATCCGCCGCCGCCGCCGCTGCCAGAAGTGCGACAAGCGCTTCACCACCTACGAGCGCGCCGAGATCGCGCTGCCGTCGGTGGTCAAGAAGGACGGCTCGCGCGTCGAGTTCGACGCCGCCAAGCTGCGCGCGTCGATGATGCTGGCGCTGCGCAAGCGCCCCGTCAGCACCGAGCAGGTGGACGCGGCGCTCGAGCGCATCCGGGAGCGGCTGCTCACCAGCGGCGCGCGCGAAGTCGCCAGCGCGCGCCTGGGCGAGCTGCTGATGCGCGAGCTCAAGCGCATCGACAAGGTGGCCTACGTGCGCTTCGCCTCGGTGTACCGCAGCTTCGAGGACGTGGACGAGTTCCGCCGGCTGATCCGCGACATCTGATCGCCGGCCCCCGGCCTCGCGCGGCCGGGCTGCGCGCTGCATCCCCCCGATGGGGGTGCCGATCCGGGGGCCCTCCGAAGAGACCGGCGCGCACCCCCGCGCAGGCGACGCGCGGCGCGGCGCGGCTTCCTACAGTGATCGCACCGATCACCGCCTGGAGGCCCCCGATGAACCGCACCGCCCGCCGCCTGCCTGCCCTGCCGCTGCGCCTGCCGTCCCGCCGCCGCCAGCGCGGCGTGTCGCTGGTCGAGAGCAGCGTCGCCACTGCGCTCGCGGCAGTGGCCACCGGCATCGTCGCGCCCGGCTTCGAGCAGGCGATCCAGCGCCGCCACCTGGAAGGCGCCGCCGCGCAGTTCGAGACCGACGTGCACCACGCGCGCAGCCTGGCGGTGGCGCGCAACCAGCCGCTGCGCATCAGCTTTGCCAGCAGCGCGGCCGGCAGCTGCTACGTGCTGCACACCGGCGCCGCCGGCGCCTGCGGCTGCGGCAGCGACGACGGCCAGCCGCCGGTGTGCACCGGCGGCGCCGAGGCGCAGCGCAGCGTGCGCTTCGCGGCCGGCGAGCGCGTGGGCCTGCAGGCCAACGTGCGCTCGATGGTGTTCGACCCGGTGCTGGGCACCGCCACCCCCACCGCCACGGTGCGCTTTACCGCGCGCAGCGGCGCGGCGCTGCACCAGGTGGTCAACATCATGGGCCGCGTGCGCGCCTGCACGCCCGACGCCGCGCTGCCCGGCTACCGGCGCTGCTGATGGCCGCAAGCCGTGCGCCAGTCCGTGCAACCGCACCCGCGGACGAACGGCGCCGCGGCGGCGACGGACGGCCGCGGCCCGGGCTTCGTGACGCACTTCACGCCCGGATAATCGTGCGCATGCCGGCCCCCTGCCCCACCTTGCTGCGCCGCCGCCCGCGGCGCGGCTTCACGCTGATCGAGGCGATGATCGTGGTGGCGGTGGTGGCGATCCTGGCGGCGGTGGCGCTGCCGAGCTTCATGGATTCGATCCGCAAGGGCCGGCGCTCCGACGCCTTCGCCGCGATCTCGCAGGTGCAGCAGGCGCAGGAGCGCTTTCGCGCCAACAACGCCAGCTATGCCGACCAGCTCAGCACGGCGCCGCCCGACGGCCTGGGCCTGAACGCCACGACCGACTACTACACGATTGCGCTCAGCGATGTCGGCGCCGCCGGCTACACCGTGACCGCCAGCGCGCGCAGCGGCACCACGCAGGCCGGCGACAGCGCCTGCCAGAAGCTGGTGCTGACGCTGACCGGCGGCAACCTGAAATACAGCTCGGTCGACGCCGGCAACGTCACCGACACCGAAGGCAAGCGATGCTGGGCCAAGTAGCAGCGCCCGCGCGGCGGCCTCGCGGCATCGTCGCCGGCTTCACCGTGATCGAGATGATGGTGGTGGTGATGGTGGCTGCCGTGATCCTGGCGCTGGCCGTGCCGTCGTTTCGCGACTTCATCGCGCGTCAGCGGGTGGCGGCGGTGAATGCCGAGCTCGTCACGTCGCTGCAGTTGGCGCGGTCGGAGGCGGTGGCGCGTAATCGCGAGGTCTACGTCACCTTCCAGACGGAGGATCTGCCCGGGCAGCCGCCGATGACCTGCTACACCGTCCACACACGTGGTGCGAGCGGCCGTTGCGACTGCCGCAATCCGATCGGGACCGCCTGTCCCGCCATCCCGGAAGTCGAGGAAATCAGGACGGTGCAAGTGCTGCGTTCGACCAACGTCACGCTGAGCCCACCATCGCTGCCGCAGATCTACGTGATGTTCACTGCGCATCGAGGGCTGGCCGAGTGGCCGGGGCACGCGCCCGAAGCCGTGGCCGGCTGGGCCGACTTCGTGGTCGGCGTGCAAAGCTCGATCAGTGGCAAGCTGCGCACCTCGGTCCACATGAGCGGCCGGCCGACAGTGTGCTCACCCGATGCTTCGATCCGCGGAGCAGCGGCATGCGACTGATCAATCGTCGGCAACGCCATACGGCGAGCCGGCCGGCGCGCGGCCTGTCGCTGGTCGAATTGATGGTCGGCATCGCGGTCGGCCTGATTGTCGTGGCCGGCGCCAGCTTCGTCGCCGTCAACCAGATTGGCGACAACCGCAGGCTGACGCTCGAAACCCAGGTGCAGCAGGACCTGCGCGCAGCGGCTGACCTGATCGCGCGCGACCTTCGCCGCGCCGGCTACTGGGGCAATTCGCAGCAGGGGCTGTGGCAAGGCTCGAACCCTGCTGCCGCATCGAACCCCTACGCCGACGCCGGCGCCGCTGCCGGGCAGATCGACTTCAGCTACGCGCGCGATGCCGACAATCTCGTCGACGCCAATAGCGAGGAGTTCGGCTTCAAGCTCGACGGCGGCGCGATCAAGATGCTGATCGGCGGCACCTGGCAGCAGTTGACCGATCCCACCGTGCTCCAGGTCACCGGGTTCACTGTCACGCCGCAGTCGCAATCGGTGCAACAGGCCTGCT
Source organism: Pseudomonadota bacterium (assembly GCA_018240325.1). Lineage (GTDB taxonomy): Bacteria > Pseudomonadota > Gammaproteobacteria > Burkholderiales > Burkholderiaceae_C > Rubrivivax. The sequence continues at coordinate 1,956 of JAFEFZ010000192.1, read as the reverse complement.
TCAAGGAATGCCTTGGCGGCGGCAAGGCCTGCTGGCCGACGCTGGAGATCCGTCGCTACGACATCGAGATCACCGGCCACGCCGTTTCCGACTCGAATGTCGTGCGCAGCGTGCGCGAGAGCGTGCGCCTGCGCAACGACCTGCCCAGCGGCGCCTGCCCGGCCTGAGCGCCGATGAAGCCCGCAGCCGCCTTCCGACCCACCGCCGCCGCACGCGGCGCCGCCGCGCTGGTGGTGGTGATGGTGCTGTTCTTCATCATGTCGCTGGTGGCTGCCTACGCCAGCCGCAACCTGATCTTCGAGCAGCGCACCTCGGCCAACAACTACCGATCGACCCAGGCGCTGGAAGCAGCCGAGGCGGGGCTCGAATGGGCGGTCGCGATGCTCAATGGCGGCCGGATCGATGCCGCGTGCCAGCCGACCGACGACGGGGTATCGACGCCCTTCCGCGAGCGCTACCTGCAGCCGTTGGGCAACGGCGAGATTCAGGTTCGTCCCTGGCCCACGGACACAGTCTCGCTGCGAATTCGTGCCGCGTGCGTACGCAGCGCTTCCGGCTGGGTCTGCAGCTGCCCCAATTCAGGCAGTCCCACGTTGAGCGCACCGGGTGGCGCCGGGCCGGCTCCGGCCTTCAGGGTCGCCTTTGAGACGGTTGCCGGCCAACCCGATCTGGTGAAAGTCGTGTCGCGCGGCTGCAGCAGCCTGGGCAACGCGTGCGACGCAAGTGTTTCCGCCGGCGCGGATGCCTATGCCGAGATCACCGCGCAGGTGGCACTGACCCCGGCGCTGACCCAGGTGCCTGCGGCGGCGCTGATGGTGCGCGGCGGTCTGGCCCGCGGCGATGCACGCTTCGTCGCCGACGTACCCGGCGCCGTCGCCATCTACAGCGGGGGCGCGGTCACGCCGGCGATCACTGACGCCAACCTCGGCGGCCCGCCCGGCACACCGCTGGTGCAGGCGGTGATCGACCGGCTGGTGGTGGTCGACTCCACGCTGTCCATCGCGGCCAACGCCGGGCTCAGCGCCGGCGAGCGCTTCTTCCTCGCAACCTTCGGCGTGCCGCCCGACGCGCTGCGGCTGCAGCCGGCCGTGCACCGGCTGAGCTGCGGCGCCGAGTGCCGCCTGGCCTTGCAGCAGGCGGCAGACGCCCACCCGGGCCGCATCCTGTGGATCGACGGCGATCTCAACGTCGGCGCCGATGCGCCGCTCACGCTGGGCAGCGCCGGTGCACCGGTGATCCTGGTGGTCAACGGCAACCTGAACTTCGCCTCGGGCAGCACGGCCACCATCTATGGGCTGGTCTACAGCCGCGGCACCCGGCTCGACGCCACCGGCGCCACTGGCGTCACGCTGCACGGCGCCGCGATCGCCGAGGGCGACACCACGAGCACGCCCGCAGGCCACTTCGAAATCATCGGCGCGCCGCAGCTTTTCTACGACGCCGATCTGGTCAGCCGCGCGCGGGAAATCGTGGCGCGCCAAGTGCTCGACTTCGGCTCCTTTGCCCGCGTGCCCGGCAGCTGGCGCGACTTCGGCTCATGAACACGCACCGCTCCCGTCTGCCGCGCGCGCGCGGCACCACGCTGGTCGAGGCGGTGGTCGCGCTGGCGGTGATGGCCTTCGGCATGCTTGCGGTGGTCGGCGTGCAGGCCACGCTGCGCTACAACGCCGACATCGCCAGGCAGCGCAGCGAGGCGGTGCGCCTGGGCCAGGAGGCGATCGAATCGGACCGCGCCTTCAGCGTGCTCGGCACGCCCGAGACCGGACAGACGAGTTTCGCGACGATCGCAAACGGCACCGAGACGGTGCCGTCCTCCTTCATCACCAACACCACCTACACCATCACGCGCACCGTGGCCGAGCCGGCCGGCGCAGGGCGCAAGGATCTCCGGCTCGCCGTCACCTGGCCCGACCGCAGCGGCGAGACGCAAACGATCACGCTCGACACCATCATCGG
>JAFEFZ010000191.1 GCA_018240325.1 Pseudomonadota bacterium | reverse complement strand
TGGCTGGCCTTCAACCTGGAGCGCAAGCCGGTATCCGATCTGAAGGTGCGCCAGGCGATCGCCTACGCGATCGACAAGAACTTCGTCACCAAGGCGCTGATGGGCGGCTTCGCCAAGCCGGCCGATGGGCCGATCGCTCCGGGCGGCCCCTACTCGAGCACCGACGTCAACCGCTACCCGCTGGACCTGAAGAAGGCGGCAGCGCTGCTCGATCAAGCCGGCTATCCGGCCGGCAAGGGCGGCGAGCGCTTCAAGCTGACGGTCGACTATCTCCCCGGCTCGGACAGCCAGCAGAAGATCGTCGCCGAGTACCTGCGCACGCAGCTCAAGAAGATCGGCATCACGGTCGAGGTGCGCACTTCGGCCGACTTCCCGGCCTGGGCCAAGCGCATCGCCGCGCACGACTTCGACATGACGATGGACTCGGTCTTCAACTGGGGCGACCCGGTGATCGGCGTGCACCGCACCTACCTGTCGACCAACATCAAGCCGATCGTCTGGACCAACACGCAGTCGTACAACAACCCGAAGGTGGACGAACTCCTGAACACCGCCGGCGGCATTCTCGACACGACCAAGCGCAAGGCCTACTACGACACCTTCCAGAAGATCGTCACCGAAGACCTGCCGATCTATTTCATGAACGTGATCCCGTACCACACCGCGACCACGCGCAACGTGGGCAACGTGCCGACCACGATCTGGGGCCCGATGTCACCGTACGACGAGGTCTACCTGAAATGACCCCGCGGCATCACGGGAGCAGCACGCGATGAACCCTGCCCTGCGCTTCACGCTGTCGCACCTGCTCCAGGGCCTGGCCCTGGTGCTGGCGGTCGTCGTCCTCAACTTCGTTCTGGTCCACAGTGCACCCGGCGATCCGGTCGAGACGATCGCCGGCGCCTCGGGCGGCATGAGCGAGGATCTGAAGGCCGAGTTGCGCACCAAGTACGGGCTGGACCGGCCGCTGCCGGTGCAGCTCGGCGTCTACCTGAAGCAGGTCGCCTCGGGTGACCTGGGGTACTCGTACTTCTTCAACCTGCCCGTCACCGGGCTGATCGGCGAGCGCCTGCCGGCGACGCTGCTGCTGGTGCTGTGCGCCGTTGCCCTGGCCTTCGTCGTCGGCACCTCGCTGGGCGTGCTGGCGTCACGAAGACCCAACGGGCTGCTGTCGCAGTCGATCACCGCGCTGTCGTTGATCGGCTTCGCGGCGCCGGTGTTCTGGACCGGCATGATGCTGATCATCCTGCTCGCGTCGGTGGTGCCGGTCTTCCCGGTGTCGGGCATGCGCTCGGTCGACTCCACCGCCAGCGGCCCCGGCGACTGGCTCGACGTCGCGCATCACCTGGTGCTGCCGGTGCTGACGCTGGCGCTGGTCTACCTCGCGCAGTACAGCCGGCTCGCACGCGCGTCGATGCTCGACGTGCTCGGCTCCGACTACATCCGCACCGCACGCGCCAAGGGCCTGGCCGACCGGGTCGTGCTCTACAAGCACGCGCTGCGCAATGCGGTGCTGCCGGTGGTCACGATGCTCGGGCTGCAGTTCGGCAACGTCGTGGCCGGCGCGGTGCTGGTCGAGACGGTGTTCAACTGGCCGGGGCTCGGGCGGCTGGCATTCGATTCGGTGCTGCGCCGCGACTACCCGACCATCCTGGGCGTGCTGCTGTTCTCGTCCATCGTCGTCGTCGTGATGAACCTCGTCACCGACTTCGTCTACCGCCTGATCGACCCGAGGATCAAGACCGCATGAACACCGCCGCCACTCCCCTGCCGGCGCTGCCGAGCGCCGAGAGCCCATGGCGCGAAGCGCTGCGCATGTTCGCGCGCAACCCCTCGGCGATCATCGGCGGCGTGCTGCTGCTCGCCATCCTGATCGTGGCGATCGCCGGGCCGTGGCTGATGCCGGACGACCCCTTCGAGATCGCCACCGCACCGATGACGCCGCCGGGCGAGGATGCCTGGCTGGGCAGCGACTACCTGGGCCGCGACGTGCTGCGCATGCTGGTCCACGGCGGCCGCGCGACCCTCACGGTCGGCGCCGTGGCCGCGCTGCTGTCGGTGACCATCGGCGTCGCGATCGGCGCACTCGCGGGCTTCTACGGCGGCCGCATCAACGCCTGGCTGATGCGCGTGACCGAGTTCTTCCAGGTGCTGCCGTCGCTGCTGTTCGCGATGGTCGTGGTCTCGCTGTTCGGGCCGACGATCGTCACCGTGACGATCGCCATCGGCATCGTCAGCTGGCCGGGCACGGCGCGGCTGGCGCGCGCCGAGTTCCTGAAGACCCGCAACATGGAGTTCGTGCGCGCCGAGCGCTCGATCGGCGCGCGCAACGCACGCCTGATCTGGAAAGTGATCCTGCCGAACGCCTTCCCGCCGCTGGTCGTGTCGGCCACGCTGGCCGTCGGCGCGGCGATCCTGTTCGAGGCCGGCCTGTCCTTCCTGGGTCTGGGCGACCCGAACCAGATGAGCTGGGGCCTGATGATCGGCTCGAGCCGCCAGTACGTGCTGGCCAGCTGGTGGGCCGTCACCTTCCCCGGCATCGCGATCTTCGTCACCGTGCTGGCGGTGAGCCTGATCGGCGACGGACTGAACGACGCGCTCAATCCGAAACTGAGGGAACGCTGATGGCTGCCGCTGCGGACCAATCCCTGCTCGACGTGCGCGACCTGCGCGTCGAGTTCAAGACCCGCCGCGGCACCGCGATGGTGCTCAACGGCGTCGACTTCCGGCTCAACGGCGGCGAGACGCTGTGCGTCGTCGGCGAGTCGGGCTGCGGCAAGAGCATGACCGCGCTGGCGCTGCTGCGCCTGATCCCGTCGCCGCCGGGGCGCATCGCCGGCGGCCGCATCGAGTTCCTGGGCGAAGACCTGGTACAGGCGAGCGAGGCGCGCATGCGCGAAGTGCGCGGCGACCGCATCTCGATGATCTTCCAGGAGCCGATGACCTCGCTCAACCCGGTGTTCACCGTCGGCGACCAGATCGCCGAGACGCTGCGGCTGCACGCCGGGCTCGGTGCAGGGGAGGCGCGCGAGCGCGCCGTCGAGATGCTGCGCCAGGTCGGCATCCCGGCACCCGAGCGGCGCGTCGACGAGTACCCGCATCAGATGTCCGGCGGCATGCGCCAGCGCGTGATGATCGCGATGGCGCTGGCCTGCCGGCCCGACATCCTGATCGCCGACGAGCCGACGACCGCGCTCGACGTGACGGTGCAGGCGCAGATCTTCGAGCTGCTGCGCGAACTGCAGCACGACAAGGGCACGGCGATCCTGCTGATCACGCACGACATGGGCGCGGTCGCCGAGATGGCCGACCGCGTGATGGTGATGTACGCCGGCCGCGTGATCGAGCAGGGGACGACCGAACAGGTGCTGCGCGGGCCGCGCCATCCGTATACGCAGGGGCTGATCGAATGCCTGCCCGAACTCGGCTCGAGCCGCCTGGGCGCGCGCCCTGAACTCACCGAGATTCCCGGCGTCGTGCCGTCGATCTGGGAGCTCGGCCAGGGTTGCGCCTTCCGCGAGCGCTGCCGCTTCGCGATCGCGCGCTGCGGCGCCGAGGTGCCGCCGATGTTCGGCGTCGGCAGCGAAGACGGCCACGCGGCGGCGTGCTTCAGGGTCGCGTACCCGGAAGAGTTCCGGCCATGACGTCGATCGACCAGGCGCTGCCGCAGGCCGGCGGCGGCGCGTTCGCGCGAAGGACAGCTCCGATGCAGACGACCGATCAATCCGCTGCGCCGCCGCTGCTCGCGGTGCAGGACCTGAAGGTGTACTTTCCCCGCGGCGGCGCCGGCTGGTCGCGCCGGCCGCACGACGTGGTCAAGGCGGTCGACGGCGTGTCCTTCGAGATCGCGCGCGGCAGCACGCTGGCCGTGGTCGGCGAATCCGGCTCGGGCAAGACGACCTCGGCGCTCGCGGTCATGCGGCTCGCACCGATCACCGCCGGCACGGTCCGTCTGGGCGACACCGATCTCGGCGCGCTCGAAGGCGAGGAGCTGCGGCTCGCGCGACGGCGGCTGCAGATCGTGTTCCAGGATCCGTTCAGTTCGTTGAACCCGCGCATGCGCGCCGGCGATGCGGTGCGCGCACCGCTCGAGCTGATGGCCGTCGGCACCAAGGCCGAGCGCGACACGCGCGTCGCCGAGCTGTTCACGCAGGTCGGGCTGCGGCCCGAGCAGCAGCATCTGTTCCCGCACCAGTTCTCCGGCGGGCAGCGCCAGCGCATCAACATCGCGCGCGCGCTGGCGACCAAACCCGAACTCGTCGTCTGCGACGAGCCGGTGTCGGCGCTGGACGTGGCGATCCGCGCGCAGATCCTGAACCTGCTCGCCAAGCTTCAGCGCGAACTCGGGCTGACCTACCTGTTCATCTCGCACGACATGGCGGTGGTCGAGCACCTGTGCGACGAGATCGCCGTGATGTATCTCGGGCAGATCGTCGAGCGCGCCCCGCGCCGGATCTTCTTTGCAAACCCGCTGCACCCGTACAGCGTGGCGCTGATGTCGGCGGTGCCGACGGTGCGCGGCGGCCGTGCGCGCGCGGCCCAGCGCATCCGACTCTCCGGCGATCCGCCGAGCCCGATCAACCCGCCCGCCGGCTGCCGCTTCGCCGGCCGCTGCCCGGTGGCCGAGCCGGCGTGCTCGGCCGAGCCGATCCCGTTGCGCGAGCTGACGCCGGGGCATTGGGTGCGCTGCCGGCGCATCGACGTCGTGGACGGCGTCGCGCAGCCTGTGCTGAGGCTGCAGGACGCATGAGCGCGCCGGGCCGCTCCCAAGCGCTCATCCCGCAGCACGAAGCGCGCAGGGCAGCCCAGTGAACGAGCTGCGCATCGAGGGCGCGCGGCGCTGGGGCGACCCGGCACCGACCGCGCTCGCGATCCGCGGCGGCCGCATCGTCGCGCTCGGTGCCGACGCCGACGCCCAGCCGGCGTCGGCGACGATCGACGCGCGCGGCCAGCTCGTGCTGCCGGGCCTGGTCGACGGCCACGCCCACCTCGACAAGACGCTGTGGGGCGAGCGCTGGCATCCGCACCAGGCCGGCCCGACGATTGCCGAACGCATCGACAACGAACGCCGTGTGCTGCGCGGGCTGAAGCTGTCGGCGGCGCGGCAGAGCGCACGGCTGCTGCGGCACATGGTGGCGCGCGGCACCACGCACGTGCGCACGCATGTCGATGTCGGACCCGAGATGCGCCTCGCGCACCTGCACGACCTGATGCACACGCGCGCGGCATGCGCCGGCGCGGTGGACATGCAGATCGTGGCCTTTCCGCAAGGCGGCGTGGTGCGCCAGCCGGGCACGCTCGACCTGCTCGACGCCGCCGTGCGCGAGGGCACGGACGCGATCGGCGGCATCGACCCGTCTGCCCTCGACGGCGACGCCGCCGGCCAGCTCGACGGCATCTTCGCGATCGCGTCGCGCCGCGACTGCGAGCTCGACCTCCACCTGCACGAGCGCGGCGAGCAGGGCGCGCGCTCGATCGGCATGATCTGCGACCGCACCCAGGCGCTCGGGTTGAACGGACGGGTCGCGATCGGCCACGCCTTCTGCCTGGGCGAGTTGCCGCCGGCGGCCCTGGACCCGCTGCTCGAACGCCTCGCGATGCTGGACATCGCCGTGATGACGCACGCCCCCGGGGGCTACATGCCCTTCCCGCCGGTGCGCCGTCTGGCCGAGGCCGGCGTACACCTGTTCACCGGCTCGGACGGCGTGCGCGACACCTGGACGCCGATGAACACCGGCGACCTGCTCGAGCGCGCGTACCTCGTCGCCTACAACAGCGGCTTTCGCGACGACGCCGGGCTCGAGCTCGCGCTCGGCATGGCGACCTGGGGCGGCGCACGGGTGATGCGCGCGCCGGACTACGGGCTCGATGTCGGCTGCTGCGCAGACCTGGTGCTCGTCGAAGCCGAATGCGCGGCCGAGGCGGTGGCCGCGCACCCGCCGCGGCGGCTGGTGCTCAAGCGCGGCCGCATCGTCGCGCGCGACGGCGTCGCGCTGCTGCCGGCGGCAGCCTGACATGCACCCGCTGGCGCTGCTGGCCGTCGCCGTCGCGGTAGGCGCGGCGGTGCCGATGCAGTCGGCGGTGAACGCGCAGATGGGCCACGTGCTGCGCCACCCGCTGTACGGCGCGCTCGCCAACACCTCGGTGGCCACGCTGGTCCTGCTCGCCTTCGTGCTCGCGCTGCGCCTGCCGGCGCCCAGGATCGGCGACGCCGCCGCCGGCCCGTGGTGGCTGTGGAGCGGCGGGCTCGTCGGCGCCGCCTTCGTCTTCGGCGCGCTGTTCGTCGCGCCGCGCATCGGCGCCGCCTCGTTCTCTGCGGCGACGGTCTTCGGCACCGTGGCCGCGTCGCTGCTGATCGACCACTACGGGCTGCTGGGCTTCCCCTTGCAGCCCGTCTCGCTCATGCGGCTCGCCGGCGCCGCCTGCGTGCTCGCCGGACTCGCGCTGCTGAATGCCCGTTGAACCCTTCCCCGCCCGCCGCACCACCGCCATGACCCACACCACCGTCTACGCAGCCCGCAAGATCCTCACGATGAACCCGCGCCAGCCCGAGGCCACGCACGTCGCCGTGCGCGACGGCCGTGTGCTCGCGGTCGGAGACCTCGAACGCATGAAGGCCTGGGGTGCCTTCGACCTCGACGAGCGCTTCGCCGACCGCGTGCTGCTGCCCGGATTCGTCGAGGGCCACTGCCACCTGAAGGAAGGCGGCATGTGGGTCTGGCCCTACCTCGGCTGGTTCGAGCGCCGCGGCCCCGACGGCCGGCGCTGGCCCGGCGTGCGCTCGATGGAGGCCGCCGTCGCGCGCCTGTGCGAGATCGACGCCGAGATGAGCGCCGCCGGCCGGCCGGCCGACGAGCCGCTGATCGCCTGGGGATTCGACCCCATCTACTTCGGCGCCGAGCGCATGACGGTCGAGCACCTGGACCGCGCGTCGCGCACCCGCCCGATCGTCGTGTCGCACTCCAACGGCCACCTGATGACGGTGAACTCGGCGATGCTGCGCTGGGCCGGCATCACGCGCGACACCGACATCGTCGGCGTGATGAAGTTCGCCGACGGCGAACCCAACGGCGAGCTGCAGGAACCCGCCGCGATGTTCCCGGTGCAGCGCAAGGTCGGCAACGCCGGGCTGCTCGCGCCGATGAACGACGCCGGCATGCAGGGCTTCGCGCGGATCGCGACGATGAACGGCGTGACCACCGCGACCGACCTGGTCAACCGGCTGCGCGACGAAGACCTCGAGATCCTCGAGCGCCACGCCGCGGACGCGTCGTACGCGGTGCGCATCCTGCCGGCCTTCCAGGCCTTCCACGGCACGCACGGCGCGGCCGACGGCGCCCGGCACGTCAAGGCGCTCGCCGCGCGCAACAGCGACAAGCTGCGCTTCGGCCTGGTCAAGATGATGCTCGACGGGTCGATCCAGGGCTTTTCGGCACGGCTGCGCTGGCCGGGCTACTTCAACGGCGCGCCCAACGGCATCTGGGTCACCGACCCGGCGCAGTACGAGGCCGACTTCGAGACCTACCACCGCGCGGGCCTGCTGATCCACACCCACACCAACGGCGACGAGGCGAGCGAAGCGGCGGTCGACGCGATCGGGCGCGTGCTCGAACGCGCGCCGCGGCCCGACCACCGCCACACGCTGCAGCACGGCCAGATGATCGACGCGGCGCTGTTCCGCCGCATGGCGGCGCTCGGCCTGTCGGTCAACCTGTTCGCCAACCATGTCTGGTACTGGGGCGACCAGCACGCCGAGGTCACGATGGGCCCGGACCGCGCCGAGCGGCTCGACGGCTGCCGCAGCGCGCTCGACGCCGGCGTGCCGCTGGCGATCCACTCCGACGCGCCGGTGACGCCGCTCGGGCCGTTGTTCACCGCCTGGTGCGCGGTCAACCGGGTGACGCCGTCGGGGCGGGTGCTCGGCGCGGCCGAGCGCATCACGGTGAGCGAGGCGCTGCGCGCGATCACGCTCGGCGCGGCGGCCACGCTCAAGCTCGACCACGAGATCGGCAGCGTCGAGATCGGCAAGCGCGCCGACTTCAGCGTGCTCGACGACGACCCGCTCGCGGTCGACCCGATGACGCTGAAGGACCTGCGCGTGCGCGGCACGGTGCTGTCCGGGCGCGTGCACGACGCGCCGGAGCTCTGATGGCCGGAACGCGCATCCCGCTGATCGTCATCGGCGGCTTCCTCGGCGCCGGCAAGACCACGCTGCTCAACCGCTGGCTCGCCGAGGCCCACGGCCGGCGGCTGGCGGTGCTGGTCAACGACTTCGGCGCGATCAACGTCGATGCCGCGCTGATCGCGTCCAGCGCCGGCGACGCGATCGCGCTGAGCAACGGTTGCGTCTGCTGCTCGATCGGCGACGACCTCAGCGCCGCGCTGATCCGCGTGCTCGACGCGCAGCCGCCCTACGATGCCATCGTCGTCGAGGCCAGCGGCGTTTCCGACCCGTGGCGCATCGCGCAGCTCGCGCTCGCCGACCCCGCGCTCGAACTCGGCGGCGTCGTCGTCATCGTCGACGCGGCAGCCGCACCGGCGCAGTCGAAGGACCCGCGCCTGGCCGACACCCTGGCGCGCCAGCTCGCGGCGGCCGACCTCGTCGTGCTAAACAAGACCGATCAGGCGACGGCCGAAGAGCTGTCATCGGCGCGTGCCTGGGCGGCAGCGCATGCGCCCGGCGCGCCGATGCTCGAGACCATCGAGGCGCGCGTGCCGCTCGCGGGGCTGGTCGCGCGGCCGCACCCGAAGCCGGCGCATGTGCACGGCGCGGACTGCGACGATCACGACCATGACCATGCGGACCATGCGGCGCAGTTCGAGAGCATCGCACTGCGCCCGTCGGCCGCGTGGGCGCCCGACGCGCTGCGCGCTCGCATTGCGGCGCTGCCGGGGGGCGTGCTGCGGATCAAGGGCTTCGTGCGCCGCGACGACGGCCGCTTCACCGAGCTGCAGTACGCCGGCCGGCACGCCTCGCTGCGCACGGCCGCGGCGGCGCCCGAAGGCGGGCCGGTGCTCGTGGCGATCGGGCT
>JAFEFZ010000190.1 GCA_018240325.1 Pseudomonadota bacterium | reverse complement strand
AGGAACACGGTGCTGCCGTCGGGCCGCGCCGCCTTGAGCTGCTGCGCGGCGATCTGGCCGCCGGCGCCGGGGCGGTTCTCGACCACCACGCTGCGGCCCAGTTCGGCCTGCAGCTTCTCGGCCAGCAGGCGCGCGATCACATCGGTGCCGCCGCCGGCGGGGAAGCCCACCAGCAGATGGATCGGCGCTTCGTCGCTGGCCCAGCCCGCGGGTGAGGCCAGCGCGGCGCCGGCGGCAAGCAGGGTGGCGGTGAAGCGGCGGCGGGTGCTCATGTCGGCTCTCTTGCGGTGAATGGGGCGAAGCCGCCGATTCTAGAAACGCGCGGCGCGCGCCGATCGCCGCACGCGGATCGCCGGCACACGTATGCTCGCCGTTGATTCGCCGAGCGCGCATCCCGGCGGCACCCAGCACGGCGGCCGGCAGATCGGACCCACCATGACACCAGCCGAATTCGGCGCGTTGCTGCTGCTGTTTGCCGCCGCCACCTTCACCCCGGGGCCCAACACCACGCTGTCCACGGCCCTGGCCGCCAACCACGGCCTGCGCGGCGCGCTGCATTTCGTGTGCGCGGTGCCGGCCGGGTGGGCCGTGCTGCTGCTGCTGTGCGGCGCGGGCCTGGGTGGGCTGGTGGAGGCGATGCCGGCGCTGCGCTGGGGCATCCTGCTCGCCGGGGTCGCCTACATGCTGTGGCTGGCCGCGCGCCTGGCGCGCAGCGGCACGCTCGGCCAGGCCGACGCGCGCCGGCTGAACCTGAGCTTCGCCGAGGGCGTGGGCTTGCAGTTCGTCAACGTCAAGGTCTGGCTGCTGATGCTCACGGCGGTGGCGGGCTGGGTTGCCGGCCGCCCGGATTGGCTGGCGCGCCTGGGCTGGATGCTGGTGCTGACGGTGGCCTTCGGCTTCGCGAGCAACTTCAGCTGGGCGCTGGTGGGCTCGCTGCTGCGCGGCTGGCTCGGCCGCGGGCGGCGGCTGTTGTGGTTCAACCGCACGATGGCGCTGGCGCTGGCCTTGTCAGCGGCCTGGATGGTGTGGGCTGCGGCGCCGATGCGGCCGGCATGACGGCCGCGATGCGGCTTCGGCGGCCGGCCCGCAGGCGGCCGTCGAAGCCGGCGCGCCCGGCTGTCGGCTGTGCTCAGCCGTGGTGCACGACGCTGCGGATCGACTCGCCGGCGTGCATCAGCTCGAAGGCCCGGTTGATCTCGGCCAGCGGCATCGTGTGGGTCACGAAGGGTGCGAGCCGGATCTTGCCGGCCATCGCGTCCTCGACCATCCCGGGCAGCTGGCTGCGGCCCTTGACGCCGCCGAAGGCCGTGCCCATCCAGCGCCGCCCGGTGACCAGCTGGAACGGCCGGGTGGCGATCTCCTGCCCGGCACCGGCGACGCCGATGATCACCGACTGCCCCCAGCCGCGGTGCGCGCATTCCAGCGCCGCGCGCATCACGCGCACGTTGCCGATGCACTCGAAGGAGTGGTCCACGCCCCAGCCGGTCATCTCGACGATCACCTCCTGGATCGGCCGCGCGTGCCCGGCCGGATCGACGCAGTCGGTGGCGCCGAAGGTGCGCGCCAGCCCGAACTTGGACGGGTTGGTGTCGACCGCGATGATGCGCGCCGCCCCTGCCAGCTTCGCGCCCTGGATCACCGCCAGCCCGATCCCGCCCAGGCCGAACACGGCCACGGTGTCGCCGGCCTGCACCTTGGCGGTGTTCTTGACGGCACCCAGCCCGGTCGTCACGCCGCAGCCCAGCAGGCACACCTGCTGCGGATCGGCGCCGGGGTTGATCCGCGCCAGCGACACCTCGGCCACCACGGTGTACTCGCTGAAGGTGCTGCAGCCCATGTAGTGGTGGATCGGCTGCCCCTGGTACGAGAAGCGGGTGCTGCCGTCGGGCATCAGGCCCTTGCCCTGGGTGGCGCGCACCGCCGTGCACAGGTTGGTCTTGCCGCTGCGGCAGAACAGGCACTGGCCGCACTCGGCGGTGTACAGCGGAATCACGTGGTCGCCGGGCGCGACGCTGGTCACGCCCTCGCCCACGTCCACCACCACGCCGGCGCCCTCGTGCCCGAGCACCGCCGGGAACACCCCTTCGGGGTCGTCGCCCGACAGCGTGAAGGCATCGGTGTGGCACACGCCGGTGTGCGAGATCCGCACCCGCACCTCGCCCTTGCGCGGCGGGGCGACGTCGATCTCGACGATCTGCAGGGGCTTGCCGGCCTCGAACGCAACCGCAGCACGCGACTTCACGATGGCTCTCCTTGATTCGACGCAACCGGCCGGCAGCCCGGCCGCGTGGATGCTCAGACCCGCTCGAGCACCAGCGCGATGCCCTGGCCCACGCCGATGCACATCGTGCACAGCGCGTAACGGCCGCCGCTGACCTCGAGCTGGTTGAGCGCGGTGGTCGCCAGCCGCGCGCCGCTGGCGCCCAGCGGGTGGCCGAGCGCGATCGCGCCGCCGTTGGGGTTGACGCGCGCGTCGTCGTCGGCCAGCCCCAGGTCGCGCAGCACCGCCAGGCCCTGCGCGGCGAAGGCCTCGTTCAGCTCGATCACGTCGATCTGTTCGAGCTTCAGCCCGGTCAGCGCCAGCACCTTGCGCACCGCGGGTGCCGGGCCGAAGCCCATGATCCGCGGCGCGACGCCGGCCACCGCCATGCCGAGCACGCGCGCGCGCGGCTTCAGGCCATGCTGCGCGGCGGCCGCCTCGCCGGCCAGCAGCAGCGCACAGGCGCCGTCGTTGACGCCGCTGGCGTTGCCGGCGGTCACGGTGCCGTCGGGCCTGACCACGCCCTTGAGCCTGGCCAGTGCTTCCAGCGAAGTCTCGCGCGGGTGCTCGTCGCGGGCGACCACGACCGGATCGCCCTTCTTCTGCGGCACCGAGACCGGCGTGATCTCGCGCTCGAAGAAGCCGCTCTTCTGGCCGGCCACGGCCTTGAGCTGCGAGGCCAGCGCCATCCGGTCCTGCGCGTCGCGTTCGATGCCGAACTGCTCGGCCACGTTCTCGGCGGTCTCGGGCATCGAGTCGACGCCGTACTGCGCCTTCATCAGCTTGTTCACGAAGCGCCAGCCGATCGTGGTGTCGTAGACCGCGTTGGCACGCGCGAAGGCGCTCTCGGCCTTGGGCATCACGAAGGGCGCGCGGCTCATGCTCTCGACGCCGCCGGCGATCGCGAGCTGCAGTTCGCCGCAGCGGATCGCCTGCGCCGCGGAGCCCACCGCGTTCAGCCCCGAGCCGCACAGCCGGTTGATCGTCGCGCCCGGCACCTCGATCGGCAGCCCGGCCAGCAGCGCCGCCATGCGCGCGACGTTGCGGTTGTCCTCGCCGGCCTGGTTGGCGCAGCCGTAGAGCACGTCGCCCACGGCCTGCCAGTCGACCTTCGGGTTGCGCTGCATCAGCGCACGGATCGGGACGGCGCCGAGGTCGTCGGTGCGCACCGACGACAGCGCGCCGCCGTAGCGGCCGAAGGGGGTGCGGATCGCGTCGCAGATGAAGGCATCGGTGCTCATGGCGGTGTCCTGTTGCTCGGGGCGCCCCGAGGATAGCGCCGCGCCGTCAATAGGTCTCCAGATGCAGCCGGCCTTCGCGCTCGAGCGCGGCGCCGATGTGCTCCCAGTCAAGCCCGGCGCCCTGGGCGATGTCTTTGAGCGCGAGCACCACGCCCTCCTCCATCGCCTTCAGCCCGCATACGTAGAAGAAGGCGTGCGGGTCGGCGAGCAGCGCGGCCAGGTCGGCGGCGCGCTCGTGCATCGCGTGCTGCACGTACTTCTT
>JAFEFZ010000018.1 GCA_018240325.1 Pseudomonadota bacterium | reverse complement strand
CGTGCCGGCTCGTGGCGTGCGGCCGGCGCGCCGGGGCGTTGTGCCGTCGCGGCCGGGCGGGCGGAGCCTGCGCCGCCGAAGCCGGCCGAAGGCGCGCGCGGCGCGCCGCCGTGGCGGCTGCCGCCGCCGCTGCGCTTGGTGCCGCCGACGCCGATGGTCATGCGGCCCAGCACGATCGGCTCGGCCTTCTCGCTCGGGTCGGGCTCGAAGCCGGCCACCACTTCGCGCGGGATGCTGCGCTTGATCAGCTTCTCGATGTCGCGCAGGAAGATGTCCTCGTCCACGCACACCAGCGAGATCGCCTCGCCGCTGGCGCCGGCGCGGCCGGTGCGGCCGATGCGGTGCACGTAGTCCTCGGGCACGTTGGGCAGCTCGAAGTTGACCACGTGCGGCAGCTGGTCGATGTCGATGCCGCGCGCGGCGATGTCGGTGGCCACCAGCACCTGCAGCGCGCCGGCCTTGAAGTCGCTCAAGGCCTTGGTGCGTGCCGTCTGGCTCTTGTTGCCGTGGATCGCCATCGCGCTGATGCCGTGGTCGCTCAGGTATTCGGCCAGGCGGTTGGCGCCGTGCTTCATGCGCGTGAACACCAGCACCTGGTGCCAGTCTTCGCGGCGGATCAGGTGCGCCAGCAGCTCCTTCTTGCGGTCGCGCGACACCGGGTGCACCTTCTGCGCGACCAGGTCTGCGGTGGCGTTGCGGCGCGCGACCTCGATCGCGCGCGGCGCGTTCAGCAGCCGGTCGGCCAGCGCCTTGATGTCGTCGCTGAAGGTGGCACTGAACAGCAGGCTCTGCTTCTTCGCCGGCAGCACCGCGAGCACCTTCTTGATGTCGTGGATGAAGCCCATGTCGAGCATGCGGTCGGCTTCGTCGAGCACGAAGATCTCGATGCGGCTCAGGTCGAGCGTGCCCTGGCCGTGGTGGTCGAGCAGGCGGCCGGGCGTGGCCACCAGGATGTCGACGCCGCGCCTGAGCTTGTCGATCTGCGGCTGCATGCCCACGCCGCCGAACATCACCATGCTGGTCAGGCCGCTGTACTTGCCGTAGACGCGCACGCTTTCCTCCACCTGCGCGGCGAGCTCGCGCGTGGGCGTGAGGATCAGCGCGCGGATCGGCACCCGGCCGCGCGCATCCTTCTTGGCCGGCTGCGCCATCAGCCGCTGCAGCATCGGCAGCGTGAACCCGGCCGTCTTGCCGGTGCCGGTCTGCGCGCCGCCGAGCACGTCGGCACCTTGCAGCACGATGGGAATGGCCTGCGCCTGGATCGGCGTGGGCGTGTCGTAACCGTGTTCGTGCACGGCACGAACCAGGGGCTCGGCCAGGCCGAGATCGCTGAATTTCATCGAGTGTCGGGGCTGCCGTCGCAGCCCGCATTCACGTGCCCGCGTCCCGCCGTTGCAGCGGGCGCCAGTCTGCGGCGCGTGGTGTGGGGAGGGTGTCGGAAGCGACAGTGCCGCGATGACTGACGAGCCGCGGCAACGGCGCGCATTCTAGCGCCGCAGCGCCGCAGCGCTTCGCCGCAGATCCCGCGGCGGCCTGCGCCCGGGGCGAGCCGCGCCTTCCGCGAGCCGGCATTCGGCACCGCCGCGGCGCGCCTGCGCTACGCTGCGCGCCGGCGCAGGCACGGAAGGTGGGGTGATGGACGAGATCGTTCTGCGGCTCGAGATCCGCGGCCGGGTGCAAGGCGTGGGCTACCGCTGGTCGATGGCCGCGCAGGCGCAGCGGCTGGGCATCCGCGGCTGGGTGCGCAATCGGCAGGACGGCTCGGTCGAGGCGATGGTGCAGGGGCCGCAGCCGGCGGTCGACCGGATCGTCGCCTGGGCACGCCAGGGCCCGCGCGCAGCGGCCGTCACCGAGGTGCTGACGCATCCGGGCGCCGGCAGCTTCGACGGCTTTCGCCAGCTGCCGTCGGCTTGAACCGCGGCGCCGGGGCGGCCGCGCCGGATGCCGGTGCGTGCGACCGCCCGGCGGGCGGCTGTCACTGGACCGAGATCGCCTTCGTGTTCAGGTCGGCGTCGAACACCAGTTGCGCCGGCCACGCAGGCCAGTTGACGCCGAGCGCCGCGTCGTTCGGATCGCCGTTGCGCGCGAAGGCGCCGAGGCTGGCCATCATCGCCGCCGACAGCGCCAGCCGCCCGGGCCGGTTGGCGCTGCTGTTGGCAATGTTGGCGAACAGCGACCGCCCGAAGTTGCCGAACAGGAACGGCAGGTCGAAGGCGTGGGCGGCGCCGTAGATGTCGTTCCACGGCGCGGGCTCCATCTTCCAGTCGAAGCGGTAGTACCACACCTGCGGCTGCTGCGCCTTGAGCGCGTCGAGCACGTTGTTGCGGCTGGCGATGAAGAAGACCGTGTTCAGCAGGTCGGTGCGCGCGTTGAAGCCGGTCACCGGCGTGTCCACCGGCAGGTACACCGACGGGATCCACTGGCCGATCGCGACGGTCGGCGCGGCGTCGGGGTCGTAGTTGAACTGGGTCGAGAACAGCGTCGCGTCGCTGACCAGCCGGCCGCTGACGCCGCCCAGCGCCGGCGACAGCGCCAGGAAGGTCGGGAACAGCTTGGCCTCCTCGCGCGTGGTGCTCGCCAGCACCGGCACCTTCAGGTAGCGGCCGGCATTGATCGCGGCGATCGGGTCCTCCGGCAGCACCGTGCCTTCCGGGATCGGCCCCGAGCCGGCCAGCCCCAGCGGCGCGAGCCTGGTCAGCAGCACGTTCAGCAGCGCCGCCGGCTCCTTGCCGCGCAGGTACGCGGCGATCTGCGCCGGCGTCTGGGTGGCGATGTACGCGGCCGCGGTGACGTTG
>JAFEFZ010000189.1 GCA_018240325.1 Pseudomonadota bacterium | reverse complement strand
TCGATCAGGATGTTGGTCGGCTTCACGTCGCGGTGGATGATTCCTCCCTGGTGCGCATGGTCGAGCGCCGACAGGATGGGTTTGATGACCTCGAGCGCGTGCGCCTGCGGCAGCGGCCCGCGATCGATCCGGTCGGCCAGCGATTCGCCGTCGACATACGCCATCGCGATCACGTAGCTGCCGCGATCGCGAAAGGACTCGTACATCGGCACGATATGCGGGTGGCGCAACCCGGCCAGCATGTCGGCCTCGCGCACGAAGCGCTCGCCGAAACCCGGATCCTTGAGCACCTTCAGCGCGCGACTCGCATTCGCCATGTCGAGGTTCTGCGCGAGGTAGACAGTGCCGGTCGCCCCCTCGCCGAGCGCGCGCACGACGCGGTAGCGGTGCCGCCCCTGGAAGATGCGACCGATCTCGTCGCTCATGATCCTCGCAGGCCCAACTCGAACTCGTTGCTCTTGCCGACGCGAACGACCTGCCCCGCCTTGCACTCGACCGCCCGGTGCGGCTCGAGCCGAGTCTTCTGCGGCAGCAGGAAGGTGCCGTTGCTCGAGCCGAGGTCGGTGACGACGAATCGCGGGCCCTCCGCGATGTATTCGATCCGGCAGTGCCGGCGGCTCACGTCGCTCGTCTCGTCGATCGCCAGCCGGCCCTTGCCCGGTTCACCGCGCCCGATCGTCAGACCGCCGGGCGGGATCGGGACCGACACCGCCTTGAACGCTCCGGAGCAGCCGATCAGCACCGCGCGACTCGCCGACGCGCCGGCGCCATCGCCGGCACGCGCGGTTTTCGCCGCTCCGCCTGCGCGGCCCGCGGCCGCCGTGCGGCGACGCCACAGATGCACACTGCCGATCAGCAGCAACGCGCAGGCGCCGGCGGCCGCTCCGCCCCACACGAGAGTCGGGTTGCGTGCCGTCCAGCCGCGCGGCCGTTCGGCGACCGGCGGCAACGGCAGACCGAGGTCGCGCAGAATGGGCACGACGACCGCGATGTCGAGCGCCCACGCGACGCCGCCGACGACGCGGTGGCCGAAGGTCGTGATGCCCAGCACTTCGCCGTACTCGTTGTACAAGGGGCCGCCGGAGTTGCCGCCGCTGATCGCCGCGTCGGTCTCGATGACCGGCGCCCCCTTGTGCCCCTTGGCCTTGGCCGCGTCGCTGATGTAGGGGCTTTCGCCGCCGAGCTTGCTGACGATGCCGCGCTTGGTCGACGGCTCGTACTTGTTCGACTCGACGACCTGCACCGACGCGCCCGGAAACCCGACCGCGTAGACCATGTCGCCGACCTGCGCCGAGCTGCCGAGCGCGAAAGACACGCTGCGGCGGTCGGCGAGCGGCCGCGCGAGCTTGAGCACCGCGACGTCGACGCCGGTGGCGTAGGCGCCTTCGTCGCTGTACTGCGAGTCCCAGATGATCTGCGCGTCGATGCGCATCGGCGCCGCCCGCACCTTGCTCACGACGATGGCCTGCAGGCGCTGGGTGATGCCGATCGCGTTGGCGCGCGCCGTGTCTCGCGCCAGCCGCTCGAGCGCGTCGGCCAGATAGCGCCGCAAAGCTTCGCCGTCGCTGCCGACCCGCTCGGCGAGGCCGGGGTTGGCCTGCAGTTCGTCGCGGATCGGTTTCGGCAGCATGCCCTTGTTCAGCATGTCCGCCCATTGAGTCGCCAGCTTCTCCTTGTAGATCGTCTTCAGCACGGTCGCCTTGTTGCGCTCGTGGCACGACTCGATCACATGGTTGTTGGTGACGACGTACTCGCCGCCGGCGACCAGAAAGCCCGTGCCGTGGCCGGCGACGATCGTCGCGCCGAGGAACTGGACTTCGCACGCGACGAAGACGACGCTGTCGCGCATCTGCGCGTACACGTCGGCAGCCCACGCAGGCAGGCATGCCGCGCCGACCAAGAAGGTGGCGATTCCGCGAGCCCAGTATTCGAATGGACGGCCCATCACGCTCACCAACTCGCAACGAAACCGATCACGCGATTGCACTGCATGGCGGTCACGGATGCTCGCTTCGAATTAGGGGGCACAGTCGGCAGCGTCACGGGATCAGTTCCTTCGCCTGACCCGGCACCGTGACCGTGACGATTCCACCCCACAGACACTGGCACTGGCAGGTGTTGTCGAGCGTCGGCTTGTTGGCGACGAGCACCGTCACCGCGCCCGGCACCCAAGGCGACACGGTCATCGGGATGCAAGGTTGCGGCGTCAGCACGCCCAGCGCCGCCGCCGTCGCTGCGGCCACCTGCGGATTCGCCGGGCTGGTGCACATGCCGAAGCTGC
Organism: Pseudomonadota bacterium; assembly: GCA_018240325.1. Lineage (GTDB taxonomy): Bacteria > Pseudomonadota > Gammaproteobacteria > Burkholderiales > Burkholderiaceae_C > Rubrivivax. Next base: position 1,310 of record JAFEFZ010000189.1, on the reverse strand, counting down.
CGATGTTGACCATCGGCTGGTGATCCATGATCGTCGCCGCAGGCTGATTGCTCGTCATCACCCGGTCGACCGGGAGCACGGTCAACTGGGCGGGTGCCAGGCCAAAGCTGCACATCAGCGTGGCGCCGTTGCAGACGTGTAGCGGCATGCGCGTTCGACCTCGTCGGGTTCGGGTTCAGGGGGCACCGAGCAACCGCTGCCGCCGAAGGCGCGTCGTTCAGCGCGCTTCGAGCGGATCGAACTCCGCCGCGCTGCCCAGGTCCTGCAGGCAGCGGCGCGGGTTCGGCGCCAGCCGCTCGCGTCTTGTCGTGGTCGCGTCGGACTGCGCATTGCCGACGGTGCGCACCACCTCGCCGGAGAGGAAGTCGATGCTCACATCGCGCGTGTCGAGCGTCGCGCGGTGGGTTTCCAGCCGGTCGTAGCCGATCAGCCGGAAACACCCGTCCCGATCGGCGAACCGGTATCGCAGCGACGCCGACAAGTAAGAACCGACACCGGCCATCAGCGTCAGCTTCAGGTCGAAGCCCCCCGGCCGGACGGTGATCTCGCCGTCAGCCAACGGGTCTTCCTGGGTCGTCGAATCCACCCGCGGGATCAGCTTGGTGTTCGACGCCGCCAGCACGTATCCGCCCGGCGCGCCGAGAACCACCGCCAACACCCTCGGCGGCGACAGCCCGGCGCCGTCCGCAGGCGAGGGCCGCGCCGGCGCCAGCACGAGCAGCGCATCCTCGCGGCCGTCTCGGTTGAGATCGGCCGTGTGACGCTGCTCGACCTTCCAGCCCGGCGGAACGAAGCCCTCGACGGCGACCGAACGCCCGGCCGGCACCTGCGCGGCGGCGCCAGTCTGCGCGCACGCGTGCAAGGCCAGCAGTGCGGCCGGCAGCAGTATGCCGCGCAGGGCGCAGCGGCCGTCGACGGCCAACCGCGAGCCGGCGACAACGCAGTAGGCCAGTCCGGCGAACTTGCGCATTCACGCGCTCGCTGGTGTGCCTGCGCTCTGCGCGCTGCGGCATCCGCCGCTGGGGCGGTCAGGAAGGTTCATGAGGTCCAGATGTCCATCGCCCGCAGTGTCGCATTGCGGCGCTCGGCAAGCCCGAGCTTGGCCGGCCCGTTGACGCGCTCGGTGATCGCTTCCAGATCACCGGCGTCGGCCAGCGGCGAACATCGTCTCGCGTCCCAGAACGCGAACGCGATCCTGGCCGCGTTGACCGGATCGCGGGCCATCTCCGGGTGCCCCTCGAGGTCGAGACCGACCAGCGCACCGATGTCGCGATAGTTATTGCGTCCGGTGAGCTGTTTGTAGCCCGAGC
>JAFEFZ010000188.1 GCA_018240325.1 Pseudomonadota bacterium | reverse complement strand
GCCGGCTGCGCGACCCGGCTGGCGCAGGCGCGCGTCGAGCATGTCGACCCTTCGGCCGGCTATCGAGTGAGGACCGAACTCGATCGAGCCCCGCACCGAATGCCCGTTGCGACTCCATGAAGCTGTCCGGGGCATAAGAGCTTCAAACGCTCCCGGCAAGGCTCAGCACTGTGCGCTGGACCGGCTTGCCGCGGCCTGAAGAGCTTGGACTTGGTGCCCGGATCGTCGCGTTGTGACGATTCGACTGGTCCTGCGGTCCTGCGGGCCGTGCCTGCGCCGTTAACGTGGCGCTGCAGGGGTTTCATTGCGCGGGATTGACCCTGATGCCGGCAACGTCCTGCCGACTCGGCGCGCAGCTTCACCCTGCCTGCCGTGTGGCGGTGCGGCTCAGCCGGCTGGCTCGATGCTCCACCTACTCGCGCGCCGGCGAGCGGGGCGGAGGCTGCGGATCGAGGCCCAGGTGGGTGAGGATCTTCTCGATCACCGGCCGCTCCAAGATGGCGGCGATGATCTTCAGCTCCCCGGCGCCGCAGTTCGGGCAGTGCTGCATATCGATGTCGAACACGCGCATGAGCAGCCGTGCCCGGCTGATCCGGTGCGGCCGGGCTTGGGCGCTCTCGACCTCGCACGGGCCGGCGGCCGCAGCGTGCGCGCCTCCTCGACGTCGGCATCCAGCTCGGCCAGATAGGTCTGCCCCATCTCCTCGATCAGGATCGCGGCGCTGATCAGCGCGACCGCCTCGGGGCAGTTCGGCTTCAGCCCGCGGGCCTTGCGCCGCTCGGCGAGCAGCGCGGCGGTGAAGATCAGCAGCTTGTCCTTCTCGCGGGGCGTCAGTTCCCTCGCGGCGTCGGATGCGGCGGCGCACCGATCTCAGGGGATGCCGCGAGGCCTTCGCAATCGCGCTGCGCCGATGCACGGCGATCGCGATCGATTCGCCGCTCGGGCGGCATGCCGCGTTTGCTCGAGCGCGCGCGCACGGTCCATACTGCCGGCATCGACGCAAGAGGCAGCCCCGATGTCGACCACGATCTACCAGGCACGCAAGATCCTGACGATGAACCCGGCGCGCCCGCTCGCCACCCACGTGGCGGTGCGCGACGGCCGCATCCTCGGCGCCGGCGCGCTCGACGAGCTGAGCGGCTGGGGACCGTACGAGCTGGACACCCGCTTCGCCGACAAGGTGCTGATGCCGGGGCTGGTCGAAGGCCACAGCCACCTGATGGAAGGCGTCTTCTGGCGCTTCGTCTATTGCGGCTGGTTCGACCGGCGCGACCCCGACGGCCGGACCTGGCCCGGGGCGAAGTCGCTCGACGCGGTGATCGAGCGGCTGCGCGAGGCGCAGGCCGCGCTCGCCGATCCGGCGCGGCCGCTGGTCGGCTGGGGCTTCGACCCGATCTACTTCGGCGACCGGCGCTGCGTCCGCGAAGACCTCGACCGCGTCTCGGCCACCCGGCTCGTCGGCCTGGTGCACGCCAGCGGGCACATCGTCAACGCCAACAGCGCCGCGCTCGCCGCGGTCGGCTGGCTGCGCAGCGGCATCGACCACCCCGGCGTTCCGCTCGGCGCCGACGGCCTGCCGACCGGCGAACTGAAGGGTCCCGAAGCGATGATGCAGGTGTCGCAGGCCATCGGCGTCGACCGCTCGGTGATGGCCGGCGACGAAGCCGGCCTGCGGCTGTTCTCGCGGCTGTGCGTTCGCGCCGGCGTGACCACCGCGACCGACCTGGCGAGCCCGCTGCCCGACGACGCGCTGCCGATGCTGCTCGAAACCACCGCGCGCGCCGACTACCCGACCCGCATCGTCCCGCTGCTGCGGCTGGTCGGCGCGCCCGAGGCTGCGGTGCAGCGCGCCGTCGAACTCGGCCGGCGCAGCACCGACCGGCTGCGCCTGGGGCGAATCAAGATCGTCGCCGACGGATCGATCCAGGGTTTTTCGGCGCGGCTTCGCTGGCCCGGCTACTACAACGGCTCGCCCAACGGCCTGTGGTACCTCGCGCCCGAGCAGATCCGGCAGGCGCTCGCGCTGGCGCTGCAGCACGGCGTTCAGATCCACACCCACACCAACGGCGACGAAGCGACCGAAGCCGTTCTCGACGCGCTCGAGCAGGCGCTGCAGCAGCATCCGCGCCCCGACCACCGCTTCACGCTGCAGCACTGCCAGCTGGCCGACGCGGCGCAGTTCAGGCGCATGAAGGCGCTGGGCCTGTGCGTCAACCTGTTCGCCAACCACCACTACTACTGGGGCGACGAACACTACCGCCTGACCGTCGGGCCCGAGCGCGCGACGCGCATGAACGCCTGCGCGACCGCGCTCGCCTGCGGCGTGCCTTTCTCGATCCACAGCGACGCGCCGATCACCCCGCTCGGGCCGCTGTTCACCGCCTGGTGCGCGGTTCACCGCCTGACCGCCAGCGGCCGCACGCTCGGCGAACACGAATGCATCGCCGTGCCCGACGCGCTGCGCGCGATCACGCTCGGCGCGGCGTACACGCTCAGGCTCGACGCCGAGGTCGGCTCGATCGAATGCGGCAAACGCGCCGACTTCTGCGTGCTCGAAGACGACCCGCTGGCGGTGCCGAGCATGGCGCTGCGCGACCTGCCGGTTTGGGGCGTCGTCCAGGACGGCCGGGTCTTCGCCGCGGCCGAGCTGCCGAAGGGCTGAGGTGGACGCGCCGATCCCGGTCAGCGTCGTCGGCGGCTACCTCGGCGCCGGCAAGACGACGCTGGTCAACCACCTGCTGCGCACGCGCGCCGGCCGGCGGATCGCGGTGCTGGTCAACGACTTCGGCGAGCTGTCGATCGACGATGCACTGATCGAGGCGCGCGACGGCGAACTGCTGCGCCTGGCAGGCGGCTGCGTGTGCTGCAGCTTCGGCAGCGACCTGCTCGAGGCGCTGCAGCAGCTGCGCAAGCTCGACCCCGCGCCCGACCACGTGTTGATCGAATGCAGCGGCGTCGCGCTGCCGGGCATGGTGGTGCGCAGCGTCGGCCTGATCGCGGGCTTCGCGCTCGACGCAGTGCTCGTGCTCGCCGACGCGCGAACGATCGGCGAGCGTTGCGCCGACCGCTACGTCGGCGAGTTGCTGCACCAGCAGCTGGCGCAGGCCGACCTGATCGCGCTCAACAAGTGCGACGCGGTCGATGCGCGCACACAGGCCGAGCTGCTCGAGCGGCTGGCGGTCGTCGCGCCGCGCGCCCGCGTGCTCGGCTGCACCCAGGCGCAACTCGACCCTGCGCTGGTGCTCGGCATCGGCCATGCGCTGCAGGTCGCGCCGCGCGAGCACGATCCCCGGCTGCAGGCGCCGCTGCCGGCGGCGGCCGCAGCTTTTGAGAGCCTGTCGATCGAGTTCGATCACGCGGTTGACGTCGAACGCCTGGCCGCAGCGCTGGCGGCGCCCGAGCTGCAGCTGCTGCGCGCCAAGGGCCTGATGCGCGACCGCAGCGGCCGAATGCGCGTGCTGCAACTGGTCGGCAGCCGGCACCAGTGCAGCGACGGCCGCGCTGCGTGGCCGCGCGGCCGGCTGGTGTGCATCGCGCGCCGCGGGGCGTTCGAGCCGCAGCAAGTGCGCGCAGCGCTGGCCGAGTGCGCCGCCTGATCGGGCGCACCGCAGCGCCGGCTCGAGCCGCTTCGATCGCCGTCTGCGCCGCGCGCGCCCCGCCGCCCGCCGGCACGCCGCGCCGCGCCTTACTTCTTCGCCGGCACCGCCTGCTGCTTCAGCGCCTCGCGCTGCTGCACCATCTCGGTGACGAGCTTGTACGTCACGTAGTACTTGTAGATGTTGCGCACGTAGGTCGTGGTCTCGATGCCGATCCTCTCGGCGGTGACCAGTTCGACGTTGTTGAACCACTTGTCGGGGTCCAGGCCGCGCCTGGCGGCCTCGGTGCGCATCTTCGAGAGATTGCCCGGCCCGGCGTTGTAGCTGGCGAAGGCGAACAGCCTGCGGTTGGCCTCGCTGAACTTCGCGTCCTTGAAGTAGCGGCTCATCGGCTGGTCCATGTACTTGGCGCCGGCGTGGATGTTCGGCTCGGCCTGGCGGATGTCGCCGACCTTCAGCTCCGCGCCGGTGGCCGGCATGATCTGCATCACGCCGATCGCGCCGACATGGCTCTTGCGGTTCTGGTCGAGCGTGGACTCCTGGTATGAACCGCCCCGGGAGTTGAGGAGGCTCCTTCGATTGAGAATGGAGCCAGCATGAGGAAG
>JAFEFZ010000187.1 GCA_018240325.1 Pseudomonadota bacterium | reverse complement strand
GTGAAGGCGGCGCCAGCCGCCGTGCCGCAGCCAGAAGATGCGCGATGACCCGCAGGGTCATCCTCGGCTTCGCCGAGGCGGCCGCAGGCCGCGGCTGACTGCTTCCGGCGAAGGCTCGCATCGCGTGAGCGATGTGAAGGCGGCGCCAGCCGCCGTGCCGCAGCAGTCGGATCGCCAGGATGCCTACAGCTTCTTGCGGAAGTCGTCGTGGCAGGCCTTGCAGGCGGCACCGGTCGCGCCGAAGGCGGTCTTGATCTGCTCCAGGTTGCCGGTCTTGGCCGCGGCGTTCAGCTTGGCCATCTCATCCTGCATCTTGGTGGCCGCGGCAGTGAACTTCGCCTGATCGGTCCAGATGTTGGGCTTGGCGCCGGTCTTGCCGACGTTGGTCCCCTGGCCGAAGGCGGTGAAGGGCAGCTTGGACATCATCGTCGCGATCTCGGCGTCGGTCTGCGCGGCGGCGGCGTCGAAGGGCACGCGGCCGTTGACCATCGCGCCGATGCGGCCGAAGTGCGCGGCCATCACCGTGTACACGGCCTGGCGGTACTTGACGGCATCTTCGGGCTTCTGGAACTGTGCGGCCGCGGGCAGTGCGGCGGCCAACCCGGCCAGGGCGATCGGGATCAGCAGCAGGCGCTTCATGGACTCTCCTGTGTTGGTAGTGGGTGCTGGCGGCCGGGCTCCCGGCTGCTGCCGCTGTGCGGCGGGCGCAGTGTAGGCAGGAACAGCGCTCGTGCCGCGCCGTCGGTGCTTCCGGCGCCAGCCGCGCAGGTGCACCGGGGTGCGGAAGGCGCTATGGTTGCGGCCATCTTCCCCTGCATCGATTGAAATGACGGTAATTCCTACTTGGTCAGCTTGTGGCCCAAAGCGGCCGCAGGCCGCTTCGGGCCAAGGCCCGTACACACCGCTCCCCCGAGCCCCCTCCGAGAGGGGGCTCCAGCATGACCGTCGGGCCGGCCTTGCGGCCGGCGCAGGCCTCCAGCGTGCAGCTGACGCTTGGGAGGCGCCACGGTCCGTCGGCCGACAGGCCGACTCGTCAATCGAACTGGAGCCCCCTCTCGGAGGGGGCTCGGGGGAGCGGTGCATATGGACCGTCAGGTCCAAAGTGGCCTGCGGCCGCTTTGGACCGAAAGCGGCCGGCGGACGCCCGACGTTTCATGCGTCGGGGGCCGGATCGATGCACTGCAGCCGGCGCGCAGCCAATCCCGTGCCGGGCGGCAATGGCCCGCCGGGCGGCCCCGACAGCGCCGTCAGGCTGCGGGCAGGCCGTCCACCAGTGCGGTCATGCGCCGGCGCATCGCGTCGTCGGGTAGGAGGCCGTGCGCCGCGCCCATGTGGTCGTCCAGGTTCCGCACCCGGCTGGTCGCCGGGGTGACGGCCGTGACCGCCGGATGGGCGGCGGCGGCCGTGCCGACGAACAGGCAACGGATCTCGTCCATGACGCGCAGCATGCCCAGCGCTTCGCGCGCCGGCCGCAGCATCATCAGCGCGCTGCGATGCTGAGAGGCTTTCGCCCATGCCCGCCTTGCACGCCGGAACACGCCGGCTCGTCGCTGCAAATGCTCGCCATAGCCCGAGCCATGGCTGCGCTTTGCGCCTGGAAGCGCGCGTGCGTGCGCAGGCACGCGCGCGCGTCCTCACTCGGCCTTGCAGGCCGCGGCCTCGCACAGCTCGGCCCCCTCGTGCAGCGCGAGAGCGTGCGCAGGCACGCTCTCGCGTCCTCACTCGGCCCGTGCGCCGGACCGCTGGACGAGCTTCTCGTACTTGGCGAGTTCGGCGCGCACGAAGGCCGCGAAGGCCTCGGGCGTCATCGGCGCCGGCTCGGCCAGCAGCGTCGCGAAGCGCGCCTTGATCTCGGGCGCGGCCAGCGCCTCGGTGAAGGCCTGGTTCAGCCGCTGCGTCTGCGCCGGCGGCAGCCCGGCAGGCGCGAAGATGCCGAACCAGGTGTCGATGTCGAAGGCGCCGAGCCCCAGGCTGCGGCCGCTCTCGGCGATCGTCGGCACCTCGGGCATCGCCGCCGAGCGCTTTGCCGTGGTCACCGCCAGCGGCACCAGCTTGCCCGACTTGATGTTGGCCGATGCGGCGGCCAGGTTGTCGAAGTTCAGGTCCACCTGCCCCGACAGCAGCGCCAACTGCGCCGGCGCGGCACCGGCGTAGGGGATGTGGGTCATGTAGATGCCGGCCTGCGCCTTGAACCACTCGCCCGCCAGGTGGCCGGCGCTGCCGTTGCCGCCGGAGCCGTAGTTCAACCGCCCCGGGTTGGCCTTGGCGTAGGCCACCAGGTCGGCCACGTTACGGATGCCGAGCTTCTTCGCGGTCTCGGCGTTCATCACCAGCACGTTGGGCACCTGGGCGACCAGCGTGATCGGCGTGAAATCGCGGATCGGGTCGTAGGGCAGCTTCGCATACAGCCACGGGTTGATCGCGTGCGTGGCCACCGCGCCCATCAGCAGCGTGTGGCCGTCGGGCGCGGCCTTGGCCACCCAGTCGGCGCCGAGGTTGCCGCCGGCGCCCGGGCGGTTTTCGACCACCACCGGGCCGAGGCTGTCCTTGACCTTCTCGGCCAGCGCGCGCGCCGCGATGTCCAGCGGCCCGCCGGGCGGGTAGGGCACGACCAGGCGGATCGGGCGGGCCTGCGCAAGGGCGAGGCCCGGCAGCATCGCGATCGGGGCGATCGCGAGCAGGCGGCGGCGGGTGATGATCGTCATGGGCAGCAGCGCTGTCTGGGGCGGCCGCGGCCCGCATCGGCTGCGCCGATAGGAGCCTGCGCCGCCGTGGTGATGTTGTGGCCGCGGCCCGCATCGGCTGCGCCGATAGGAGCCTGCGCCGCCGTGGTGATGTTGTGGCTGCGGCCCGCATCGGCTGCGCCGATAGGAGCCTGCGCCGCCTTGGTGATGTTGTGGCTGCGGCCCGCATCGGCTGCGCCGATACGGGCCTGCGCCTCGAGCATGCCGCCGCTACGCGGCGGCATGCTTGTCCGCCTCGGAGGTGAAGGCGTCGGCGTAGAACTCGTCCTCGGGCAACCCGCAGCGCGCGACGAAGTCGCGCTGCGCGGCATCGACCATCACCGGCGCGCCGCAGGCATAGACCTGGTGGCCCGACAGGTCTGGCAGGTCGGCCATGACCGCGTGGTGCACGAAGCCGCTGCGGCCGTGCCAGCCGTCCTCGGGCAGCGCGTCGCTGACCACCGGCACGTAGCGCAGCTGCGGCAGGCCGGCGGCCAGCGCCGTGCACCAGTCGTGCAGGTACAGGTCGCGCGGGCGGCGGCCGCCCCAGTACAGCCACACCGGCCGGCCGGTGCCTTCGTGCTGCAGCCGCTCGAGGATCGCCTTGATCGGCGCGAAGCCGGTGCCCGCCGCCAGCAGCACGATCGGCTTGGGCGAGTCCTCGCGCAGGAAGAAGCTGCCGAAGGGCCCTTCCAGGCGCAGGATCTCCTTGTCCGGCATCGCGCCGAACACATGGTCGGTGAAGCGGCCGCCGGGCATGTGGCGCAGGTGCAGCTCGATCGCCGGCGGGCTGCCGATGGTGTGCATCGCGTTGGCCATCGAGTAGCTGCGGCGCGCGCCGTCGCGCAGCAGCACCTCCACGTACTGGCCGGCGCGGTACCGGAAGTTCTGGTTGGCCGGCAGCTGCAGCCGCAGCACGATCACGTCGGGTGCGGCGCGCTCGCGGCTCAGCACGCGCGCCGGGAACTTGATCACCGGGAACTCGCCGGCGCCGGGCACGCTGCGCGCTTCGACCACGCAATCGGTCTGCGGCAGCGCGCAGCAGGTCAGGATCAGGCCCGCGTCTTCCTCGGCGGCCGACAGCGCCCGGGGCTGGTGCGATCCGTGGGTCACCCGGCCGCTGACCAGGCGGCTCTTGCACGAGCCGCAGGCGCCGTCGCGGCAGCCGTAGGGCAGGCCCACGCCCTGGCGGATCGCGGCGGCCAGGATCGGCTCGCCGGGCTGTACGTCGAAGCTGCGGTCGGCGGGCTGGACGGTGATGGTGAAGCTCATGGTGCCGGCTCGTACACTGGCCGCGGATTGTGCCCGCCGCTGCCCCCGATGACCCCGCGACCCCACCACTGCACCCGGCGAGCGACGCTGCTGATCGTCGGCTGCGGCGACATCGGGCTGCGCGTGCTGCGGCTGCTGCGCGGGCGCTGGCGCGTGCTGGCGCTGAGTGCGACGCCGCAGCGCCTGCCGGTGTTGCGCGCGGCCGGCGCGTGGCCGGTGGCGGGCGATCTCGACCGCCCGGCTGGCCTGGCTCGGCTGGCCGAGCTGGCGCGGCTGGCCGATGCGGTGCTGCACCTGGCGCCGCCGCCGCCGGCCGGCGACACCGATCCGCGCACGGCGGCGCTGCTGCGCGCGCTGGCCGGGTGCCGGCGGCTGCGGCGGCTGGTCTACGCCAGCACCACCGGCGTCTATGGCGACTGCGGCGGTGCGCGCATCGCCGAGACCCGGCCCCCGGCGCCGCAGACGGCGCGCGCGCAGCGCCGTGTCGATGCGGAAGCGCAGCTGCGCCGCTTCGGCAGGCGCAGCGGCGTGGCCGTGTCGGTGCTGCGCATCCCCGGCATCTACGCGCTCGACCGCGCCGGCGGCGATCCGCGCGAGCGGCTGCGCCGCGGCAGCCCGGTGCTGGCGGCCGAGGACGACGTCTACACCAACCACGTCCACGCCGACGACCTGGCGCGTGCCTGCGCGGCCGCGCTGTGGCGCGGCGCACCGCAGCGCATCTATCACGCCTGCGACGACAGCGCGATGCTCATGGGCGACCACTTCGACCGCGTCGCAGCGCTCAGCGGCCTGCCGCGGCCGCCGCGCATCAGCCGTGCGCAGGCGGCGGTGCAGATGTCGGCGCTGCAACTGAGCTTCCTGGGCGAATCGCGGCGGCTCGACAACCGGCGCCTGAAGCGCGAACTGCGGCTGCGGCTGCGCTACCCGACGGTGGCCGCCGCATTCGCGGCCGGCGGCTGAACCGGCGGCGCGCTCAGCGGCGGCGGGCGCGGCCGAAGGGCGGTTGGCCGCGCCACCAGCGGATCATCAGCCAGCCGCCGAGCATGCCGCCCAGGTGCGCGAAATGCGCGATGCCGCTGCTGCCGGACAGGCCGAACAGCAGTTCGAGCGTGCCGAACACGATCACGAAGGTGCGCGCCTTCATCGGGATCGGCGGGATCAGCAGCATGACGGTGCGGTTCGGGAACAGCATGCCGTAGGCCAGCAGCAGCGCATACAGCGCGCCCGAGGCGCCCACCGTCGGCGCGGGCGAGCCGGCGATCGCGGTGAACACGAGCTGCGCCAGCGCCGCGGTCAGCGCCCCCGCGATCAGGAACTCGCCGTAGCGCCTGCGGCCCCACAGGCGCTCGAGTTCGCTGCCGAACATCCACAGCCCCAGCATGTTGAACAGCAGGTGCGTGAAGCTGCCGTGCAGGAACGCGTAGGTCAGCAACTGCCAGGGCCGGAACAGCCCGGTGCCGACCGGCCACAGTGCGAACCAGTATTCGAGCGGGATCGAGTTGCGCAGCAGCAGCCCGCCGAAGTAGGCGGCCGTGCAGGCGAGCATCAGGGCCTGGGTGAGCGGCGGAAGCGGCGGCATGGTCGCGGTTGGCCGCGCGCGGCGCGGCGGGCATTTGCAGGGAATGATCAGCGACGGCCGCTGTGGGCCGCCGCGAGCCCTTGACGCGGTGCCAGGCCGGACTCGCGCGCCGGCATTGACCACCTGTCGCAGCTCTTGTTCAACGCGCGGGCGCCGCAAGCCGCGCCCGACAACGCCCCCATAGCGGCGGCGCAGGCCATGATACGTGAAGCACGCCGGCGTCCGACGCCGGCATCGGCCGGCGCGCGCGGACGGTGCCCGGCGCCACGGTGCGGCTGCCCGCTCCATCGAGCGCCCGCGGCTGCGGCGTCGGCAGCATCAGGCGGCACAGCCCGTCCCAGGGTTCGGGCGGACGGCCCGAAAGCCTCTCAGCCTCTGAGCGCAGGGCTCAACGGCACCGACCTCTTCGAGGTGCCCCAAGCCGACCGTCCAGATGCTGCGGGCCAAGGCCTCGCGCCTGTTCAGCGACAGGCTCCTAGAATGCTGCACCGCACCAACACCGACCTTCGGACAGCGACCGTCGTCGTCCAAGGGGCGGGCACCTCGCGCCGCCGCCGTGGCCGCAGCGGCCCGCAACCAGCGCATCGCGCGTCGCCACCCACGCCTGCCGGCCACACCCCCGCCGGAACGGAGTTCTTGATGACCCAATCTCCCCCACCTTCACTGCTCAGCCGCATCGGCCTGGCGTTCGGCGCCTTCTTCGGCATCCTCGGCGATGCGCAGCTGGCCGCACGTTTCGTCGCGCTGCGCGGCGGCGCCGATCCGGCGGCAGCACCGCCGCCCGCCGCCGCACCCACACCGGCGCCGGTGCTGAAGCAAGCCGGCCCCGACGCCGCGCTGCAGCTGCTGGCGCTGCTGCAGCGCGACGCCCGCCTGATCGACTTCGCCGGCGAGAGCCTCGCCGCCTACGACGACGCGCAGATCGGCGCCGCCGCGCGCCTGGTGCACGAGGGCTGCGCCAAGGTGCTGCGCGAGCATTTCGACATCGTGCCGGTGCGCGCCGAGGCCGAGGGCGCGCGCATCACGCTGGCCGCGGGCTTCGACGCCGCGGCCGTCAAGCTCACCGGCAACGTCGTCGGCCAGCCGCCCTTCAGCGGCAGCTTGAGCCACCGCGGCTGGCGCGTCGCCGAGGTGCGTCTGCCGAGGCTGGCCGAAGGCCACGATGCGCGCGTGCTGGCGCCGGCCGAGGTGGAGCTGTGAAGCGGTCCGGCGACAAGGCAGCCGCCGACAGCCCCGCCGCCGCCAGCGCGGCCGCCGGCGGCGCCGCGCCGCGCTACGCGATCGGCATCGACCTGGGCACCACGCACAACGCGCTGTCCTGGGTCGACATCGCCGCCAGCGACGGCGAGGCCACGGTGCACGGCCTGCTGCCGCTGCCGCAGCTGACGGCGCCGGGCACGGTGGAGTCGCTGCCGCTGCTGCCGTCGTTCCTGTACCTGCCGCATGCCGACGAGCTGCCGCCCGGCGAGCTGGCGCTGCCCTGGGCCGCCGCAGGCACGCAGGTGGTCGGCGAAATGGCCCGGCGCCGCGGCGCGGCCACGCCGATCCGGCTGGTGTCCAGCGCCAAGAGCTGGCTGTGCCACCCGGGCGTGGACCGGCGCGCCGCCATCCTGCCGGCGGACGCACCGCCCGAGGTGGCGCGGGTGTCGCCGCTCGAAGCCTCGGTGCGCTACCTGGAGCACCTGCGCCACGCCTGGGACCAGGCGCACCCCGAGGCGCCCTTCGCCGCGCAGGACCTGACGGTGACGATCCCCGCGTCCTTCGACCCCGCGGCGCGCGAGCTGACGGTGGAAGCGGCCAAGGCCGCGGGCTGCCCGCCGCCGACGCTGCTGGAAGAGCCGCAGTCGGCGCTGTACAGCTGGATCCAGGCCAGCGGCGGCGCGTGGCGCAAGCAGGTGCAGCCCGGCGACGTGATCCTGGTCGTGGACGTGGGCGGCGGCACCAGCGACTTCTCGCTGATCGCCGTGCTCGAGCGCGACGGCAATCTGGAGCTGCACCGCGTCGCGGTGGGCGAGCACATCCTGCTCGGCGGCGACAACATGGATCTGGCGCTGGCGCACGTGGTCGCGCGCAAGCTGGCCGCGGCCCCCACCGGCGCGGTCACGCTCGACGCCTGGCAGATGCGCGCGCTGACGCACGCCTGCCGCGCCGCCAAGGAGGCGCTGCTGGCCGATGCGCAGGCGCCGGCGCAGGCCATCGTCGTGCCCAGCCGCGGCAGCAAGCTGATCGGCGGCTCGATCCGCACCGAGCTGACGCGCGACGAGCTGACGGCCACGCTGGTCGAAGGCTTCTTCCCGCAGGTGGAGGTGTCGGCGCGGCCGCTCAGCCGCGTGCGCGCCGGCCTGGCGCAGCTCGGGCTGCCCTATGCGCAGGACGCGGCGGTCACGCGCCACCTGGCGGCCTTCCTGGCGCGGCAGCGCGGCGCGGTGGCCGAGCTGGAAGGCTTCGGCGCCGAGCGCCTGCCGGCCGACGCCAGCTTCCTGCACCCGACCGCGCTGCTGTTCAACGGCGGCGTGTTCAAGTCGCCGCTGCTCAGCCGGCGCGTGCTGGACACGCTCAACGCCTGGCTGGCGGCCGAAGGGGCCGAACCGGCGCGGCAACTGGCCGGCGCCGACCTGGACCTGGCGGTCGCGCGCGGCGCCGCCTACTACGGCTGGGTGCGGCGCGGGCGCGGCGTGCGCATCCGCGGCGGCACCGCGTTTGCGTACTACATCGCGGTCGAGTCGGCGATGCCGGCGGTGCCGGGCCTGGAGCCGCCGGTGCAGGCGCTGTGCCTGGCGCCCTTCGGCATGGAAGAAGGGTCCGAGGCCGAGCTGCCGGCGCTGGAGCTGGGGCTGGTGGTCGGCGAGCCGGTGCGCTTTCGCTTCTTCGCGTCGTCGGTGCGGCGTCAGGATGCGGTCGGCACGCTGCTCGACGCCTGGGCGCCGGACGAACTGCTGGAGCTGGACGCGATCAGCGCCACGCTGCCGCCCGAAGGCCGCAGCCCCGGCGACATGGTGCCGGTGCGGCTGCATGCGCGCGTCACCGAAGCCGGCACGCTCGAGCTGGAAGCGGTGCCGCGCAGCGGCGACGAGCGCTGGAAGCTCGAGTACGACGTGCGCGGGGAGCGCACCGGCGCGGCGTGACGCCGGTGCCGTGCTCGGCGCGCGGGCCGCACCGCGCGCCGCGGCCTTCAGCGGAACACCAGCACCGGGATCTTCGAGTGCGCCAGCACCTTCTGCGTCTCGCTGCCGAGCAGGATCGCCTCGAAGCCGCTGCGGCCGTGCGACGCCATGAAGATCATGCCGATGTCCTCGCGCTCGGCCACATCGATGATCGCCCGGTACGGCCGCTCGTCGGCTTCGAGCAAGGTGTCGCACTTGACCCCCTGCTTGAGCGCGCCGTCGGCCACGCGCTGCAGCACGTCACGGCCGTAACCCTCGAGCCGTTCGCGCACCGCCTCGGGCTTGATCACGCCGGTGCTCGGCGACTGCAGTTCGCTGTAGTCGGCGAACACCGCCGTGTACTCGGTCGGCTTGGGCGAGCGCACGTACAACACGGTCAGCGCCGCGCCGGTGCGCTTGCAATAGTCGATCGCATGCTCGACTGCCTTGATGGACAGCTCGGAGCCGTCGGTGGGAACGAGGATCTTGTCGAACATGGTCATGGCGTGTTTCTCCTGATGGTGCCGATTCTTCCGCAGGGCCGCGATCGCGGACGCAGCCGCCGCGGGCCGCTGCGCATCGGGGCTGCGCTGCCCGCGGCCCGCAGGCAACCAACGTGCGCCTCGAGGCATCTTAGCCGCTGGCCGGCCGCGCGTCGGTGCCGACCGGCAACGCGCTGAACGCGGCCGATCCACCGAAGCCCCGCAAAGCGGACCGCACGGCTCCCATGGCTGCCCACTGGACGGTCGGCATCGACCTCGGCACCACCCACACCGTGGTGGCCTACGCGCCCGCGGCGGGGCGGGTGGCGGACGCGACGGTCAAGCTGTTCGAGATCGAGCAACTGGTCGCGCCGGGCGAGGTGGCGGCGCGGCCGCTGCTGCCTTCGCTGCGCTACCACCCGGCCCCCGGCGAGCTGAACGCCGCCGACCTGGTGCTGCCCTGGGGCGCACCGGCCGACGGCGCGGTGATCGGCGCGCTGGCGCGCCAGCTCGGCGCGCAGGTGCCCGGGCGGCTGGTCGCGAGCGCCAAGAGCTGGCTGTCGCACGCCGCCGTCGACCGGCTGGCGCCGATCCTGCCCTGGGGCGCGGCCGACGAGGTGCCCAAGGTGTCGCCGGTGGCCGCCAGTGCCGGTTGTCTGGCGCACCTGCGCGCGGCCTGGAACCAGCGCTTCCCGAAGGCGCCGCTCGAGCAGCAGGAGCTGGTGCTCACGGTGCCGGCGTCCTTCGACGACGCGGCGCGCGCGCTGACGCTGCAGGCGGCGCACCAGGCTGGCTTGACCGGCCTGCCGGGCCAGGCCGGGCTGCCCAGGCTGCGCCTGCTCGAAGAGCCGCAGGCGGCGCTGCACGACTGGCTGCTGCGCCACCGGCGCACGCTGGCGGCCGAACTCGCCGACACGCAGCTGGTGCTGGTGTGCGACGTCGGCGGCGGCACCACCGACCTGAGCCTGGTGCGCGTCGTCCACGCGGGCGGCGCGGGTGGCGAGCCGCGGCTCGAGCGCTTCGCGGTCGGCCGCCACCTGATGCTCGGCGGCGACAACATGGACCTGGCACTCGCGCACCTGGCCGAGAGCCGGCTGGCGCCGGCCGACGCGGCATCGAAGCGGCTGTCGGCCGCGGCGCTGGCGCAGCTGGTCGAGCGCTGCCGCGGCGCGAAGGAGCGGCTGCTCGCCGCCGACGCACCCGATCGCGCCACGGTCACGCTGCTGGCCGCGGGCGCGCGGCTGATCGGCGGCGCGCGCTCGGCCGAACTGACCCGCGACGAGGTCGAGCGCCTGGTCGTCGACGGCTTCTTCCCGCAGGGCGCGGCCGACGATCTGCCGCGGCGCGAGCGCAGCGGTGCCGGGCTCGTCGCCTTCGGCCTGCCCTACGCCAGCGACCCGGCGGTCACGCGCCACATCGCCGCCTTCTTGCACCAGCATGCATCGGCGGGCTGGCCCGACGCGGTACTGCTCAACGGCGGCGTGTTCCGCGGCGCGCGCATCGCGCAGCGGCTGCTGGCCACGCTCGCGCAATGGCGCGGCGCCCCGCTGAAGCTGCTGGCCAACGCCGACCCGGACACCGCGGTGGCACGCGGCGCCGTCGCCTACGCGCTGGCGCGCCGCGGCCAGGCGCCGGCCATCGGCGGCGGCTCGGCGCGCAGCTACTTCCTGGTGATCGGCCAGCGCGGCAGCGGCGATTCGCCGCAAGGCGTGTGCGTGCTGCCGCGCGGCACCGAGCCGGGGCGCGAGCTGCCGCTGGCGGGGCGCAGCTTCGCGCTCACCAGCGGCCGGCCGGTGCGCTTCGACCTCGTGGCCGCCACCACCGGCCACGCGCAGGCCGGCGACGTGGCCGACCTGGCCGGTCTGGACGCGCAGCCGCTGCCGCCGCTGGCCGCCGTGCTGCCCGGCGACGGCAGCGCGCGGCGCGAGGTGCCGGTGCGGCTCGCGTCGATGCTGACCGAGCTGGGCACGCTCGAGCTGCACTGCATCGCCGCCGACGATGCGCAGCGGCGCTGGCAGCTCGAGTTCCAGCTGCGCGGCCGCAGCCACGAACGCGGCGAGCACGGCGAAGCGGGCGCGGCGGCCGCGCCCGGCCTGCCGCCGCGCTTCGCCGACGCGCTGGCGGCGGTCGAGCGCGTGTTCGGCGCGCGCGACCGCCAGGCCGATCCGAAGGCCGTCAGGCAGCTGCGCACGCGGCTCGAGGCGCTGCTCGGCGCGCGCGACCGCTGGACGCTGGCGACGCTGCGCGCGCTGTCCGACGCGCTGCAGCAGCGCGCGCGTGCGCGCCGGCGCTCGGCCGACCACGAGCGGCTGTGGCTGAGCCTGGCCGGCTGGTGCCTGCGCCCCGGCTTCGGCGACGCGCTCGACGACTGGCGCGTGCAGCAGTTGTGGCCGCTGTACGAGCAGGGCGTGCAGCACGGCCACGACGCGCAGGTCAACGCCGAGTGGTGGACGCTGTGGCGGCGCGTGGCCGGCGGGTTGGACCTGCCGGCGCAGCAGCGGCTGCTGCAGGACTTCGCGTACACGCTGCGCGGCGCCGAGCTCGGCAGCGAGGCCGAACGGCCGCCGCGGCTGGTCAAGGCCGGCTGGGACGACATGATGCGGCTGGGCGCGTCGCTCGAGCGGATCGAGCCGGCGCACAAGGCCGAGGTCGGCGACTGGCTGGCCGCGCAGCTGCAGCAGCCGGGCGCGCGCGCAGCGGGCGCGTGGACGCTGTGGGCGATCGGCCGCATCGGCGCGCGCGTGCCCTTCCACGGCAGCGCGCATGCGGTCGTGCCGGCCGAGCGCGCGGCCGCGTGGCTCGAAGCGCTGCTCGCGCTCGACTGGAAGCGCACCGACGGCGCGGCGCAGGCGGCGGCGAACCTCGCACGCATGAGCGGCGACCGCGCGCGCGATTTCGACCCCGAGCTGCGCGCGCGCGTGATCGCGCAGCTCGAGGCGGGGCAGGCTCCGGCCGGCTGGATCGAGCGCGTGCGCAGCGTCGTCGCGCTCGACGAAGCGGGCGAACGCAGCGTGTTCGGCGAAGCGCTGCCGCTGGGGTTGAAGCTGATCGGCTGATCGATGCGGCGCCACGGCTGCGGCGCGGCTGGCGTACGGCTGCGCCATGCGGCGGCGCGCCCGGCGGCTGCCCGCCGCGGGTGCCCGACCGGTGTGTCCGTCCGCGGGAAAGCCCGGGGGCAGGCGCAGCCGGCGCCGGTCCTAGCATCACGGCGCCGGCGGCACTGCCGCAACCCACACTGCAGCGCACCGCCGGCGGCCCCGCCCACCGCACTCCGACTGGATGACCCCCATGCCCCGAACCCTTCAGCGTCTCGCGCCCGTGCTGGCGATCTGCGTGGCCCTGGCCGGCTGCGGCAGCGATGACCCGCCGCCGACCCAGCGGCGCACCAGCGCCGGCTGGATCAGCGGCAGCGACGATTCGGCCACGACCGGCACCTACGCCTGGAAGGGCGTGCCCTTCGCCAGGCCGCCGGTGGGCGAGTTGCGCTGGCGCGCACCGGCCGACCCCGAGCCCTGGATCGGCGTGCGCCAGGCCACGCAGTTCGGCAACGCCTGCGTGCAGTACGGGCGCATCTACGGCCCCGGCGCCAACAACCGCTTCGACGCGACGATCGGCACCACGCTGAACCAGGCGGTGGGCCACGAAGACTGCCTGTACCTGAACATCTGGCGCCCGGCCAGCGCCGACACGAAGCTGCCGGTGATCGTGTTCATCCACGGCGGCAGCAACGTGTCGGGCTACACCGCCGACCCGGTGTACGACGGCGCGGCGCTGGCCAAGGCGGCCAATGCGGTGGTCGTCACCGTGAACTACCGGCTCGGGATCTTCGGCTTCCTGAACCTGGCGCAGCTGAAGGACGGCGCCAGCGCGGCCGGCGACTCGGGCAACTTCGCGCTGCTCGACCAGATCCAGGCGCTGCAGTTCATCGCCCGCGACATCGCGGCCTTCGGCGGCGACCCGGGCAACGTCACGGTCACCGGGCAGTCGGCCGGCGCGATCGACGTGTACGCGCTGCTGACCTCGCCGCTGGTCGTCAACGCACCGTCCAGGCTGCTGCACCGGGCGGCAGCCTTCAGCGGCGGCATCTCGCTGGCGTCGAACCTGCCGGCCGGCAGCCTGCCGACGCTGAACACCGCCGCCGTCGCGGCAGCGCAGGGCAACGCGCTGCTGATTCAGATGCTGATCGCCGACGGCAAGGCCAGCGACAACGTCACCGCGGCCGCGTACATCGCCACCCAGACGCCGGCGCAGATCGCCGCGTACCTGCGCACCCAGGAGCCGGCGGCGCTGCTGAGCGTGCTGCTGACCAGGCTCGCGCCGCTGGGGCTGGCCGGCTCGGGCCCGATTCCGGAAGGCACGGTGCTGCCGGAGGACCCGATCGCCGCGATCAACGCCGGCCGCTACCTGAAGGTGCCGTTGCTGGCGAGCACCACGCGCGAGGAGGCCAATCGGTTCCGGACCTTCCTGGCGTTCGCGCCACCGCGGGGCGGCGTCCGCCG
>JAFEFZ010000186.1 GCA_018240325.1 Pseudomonadota bacterium | reverse complement strand
TCTACATGGCGAACCTGGCCGGCGCAGGCTGGAAGGAGCCTCCCGTGACCGCGACCGCCGCGGCGGCCCCGGCGGCCGGCGCCGCTCCTGCCGCCGCAGCCCCCGCCGTGGTCGCGTCGGCGGCACCTGCAGCGGCTGCGCCTGCCGCAGCTCCGGCTGCCGCACCGGCGGCGGCCGCGCACGCAGCGGCGGGCGCACCCGCCGACGCCGCCGAAGGCAAGAAGGTCTACGACGAAACCTGCCACGTCTGCCACGGGACGGGCCTCATCGGCTCGCCGAAGTTCGGCGACAAGGCGGCGTGGGCACCGCGGATCGCGACCGGCATGGATACCCTCTACAACGCCGCGCTGCATGGCCTGCGCGCGATGCCTCCGAGGGGCGGCAATTCGGCGCTCACCGATGCACAGGTGAAGGCCGCCGTCGACTACATGACGGCTGCGGCGAAGTAGCGCGTCAGGGGACCGCGCAGCCTCGGCGCTGCCGCGAGCGTCAGCGCGCCACGAGCGCCTTCAACGCGGTGAGGCGTGCACTGCCGGTCTTGCGCTGCTGTGCCGCCTCGTCGGCGGAGAGCGGCGCGCCGGCGTGGCGCACTTCCTCCTGATCGAGCTCGGCGAGAAAGCGCGACGGAGCGCAGGCCGCCTTGCCCCCGGCGCGCTTGCGGCTGCGGCAGTACGAGAGCTGCACGCTGCGCTGCGCGCGGGTGAGGCCGACGTACATGAGCCGCCGCTCCTCGTCGACGTTGCCCGCTTCGACCGCCTCGCGATGCGGCAGGATGCCCTCCTCGACGCCCACGAGGAACACGTGCGCGAACTCGAGCCCTTTCGCCGCGTGGATCGTCGAGAGATGCACGGCGTCGGGCGCGCCGGCGCCGTCCTCGCGCGACTCGAGCATCGTGACGAGCGCGATCATCTGCGTCAGATCGAGGAGGTTCTTCCCCTCGCTCTCGCCCTTGCGTGAGAGCCAGCCGACGAAGTCGTCGACGCTCGCGCTCTTCGCGATCGCTTCCTTGCGGTCGAGGGTCGCGGCGAGCCAGTCGGCGTAACCGGTCTTTCGCACGAGCTCGGCGAGGAGCCGCCCCGCGGGCTCGCGCCCGGCGCGAAACCCGAGGTCGTTGACGAGGGCGCAGAACGCCGCGAGCTCCGCGCGCGGCCGCGGCCCGATCGCCGCTTCGGCCTCCGGCGTGAACGCCGCCTCGAAGAGCGACACGTGCTTCGCCGCGGCGATCGCACCGAGCGCCTTGAGGCTGGCCTCGCCGATCCCGCGCCGGGGTGCTGCGATCGCGCGCAGGAAGGCCGGGTCGTCGTCGTCGTTGGCGATAAGCCGC
>JAFEFZ010000185.1 GCA_018240325.1 Pseudomonadota bacterium | reverse complement strand
CACCTGGATCGGCACGGAGCGGCCCGCTTCCGGGCATGCCGCGCGTCGTCGTTCGGAACACGATGCTCCACCCGTCGTGGCCCGCCGCGATGGCGTCGACGTTGCGCGCGTGCTGCCGGCGGCGGCCGAAGGCAGCCGCGCGCCGGCTGCGCGGCGCGCTGGCCGCCGGCTTCGACGCCGCAGCGGTGCCGGGGCCCGGCGGGGGTCAGAACTTCTCGTCGCGCAGGTAGTACCAGTGGTACAGGAAGCGCTGGCCGAAGCGGCGGAACGGCGCGAAGGCGCGCGAGCGCACCGTGTCGAAGACGTTCGGGTATTCGAGCGCCGAGCCGTAGATCGGCAGCTCGAAGGCCTTGTCGGTGCGCCCGGCGATGCGCTGCGCCATGCGCCGGCCGGCATGCGCCGAGAACGACACGCCGTTGCCGCCGTAGCCGAGCGCGTAGAACACGGTCTGGCGCGGGTCGGGCTGCGTGATGCGCGGCATCATGTCGTGGCTGACGTCCACCCAGCCCCACCACGAGTAGTCGATGCGGATGCCCTTCAACGCCGGGAACTTGCGGTGCAGGCCGTTGACCAGCACGGCCATGTGCTTCGGGTTCGGCGCGTCGGCGCCGGTGATCGAGCTGCGGCTGCCGATCTGCACGCGGTTGTCGGGCAGCAGCCGGTAGTAAAAGCGCAGCGTGCGCGTGTCGGTGATCACCTCGTGCGTGAGGAAGTTCGTCGCCTTCAGCTCGTCGGGCGTCAGCGGCCGCGTGACCAGCGAGTTCGACAGGATCGGCATGATCTTCGAGTCCAGGCTCGGATGCAGGCCGTTGCTGGTGTAGCCGCCGGTGGCGAAGCCCACCGCGCGCGCGCGCACCGTGCCGCCGGGCGTCTTCAGGTGGTGCACGCCGTTGCGGGTCTCGAAGCCGATCACCGGCGACGCCGGGTGCACCTTGACGCCGAGCTTGCGCGCCGCGCGCAGGTAGCCGAAGGCGAGCTTCAGCGGATGCACGCCGATGCCGTCGGGCTCGTGCAGCGCGCCGAAGGTTTCGGCGTCCTTGACGTAGCGCGCGTGCACCTCGGCGGTGGACAGGATGCGCGTGTCGTAGCCGAAGACCTCGCGCATCACCTTGGCCTCGTTGCGCAGGAACTCCATCTTCTTCTCGCGATGGGCGATGTACAGGTGGCCGCCCGGCTGCGGCTCGCACTCGGGGAATTCGGCGACCAGGCTCTTGAAGGTGTCGAAGCCGCTGCGGATCTCGGCGTCGAGCTTGAGCGCCGTCTCCTTGCCCCAGCGTGCGATCCACTGCGAGCGGTACAGCCGCCCGCTCGCGTTCTGGCCCTGGCCCCCATTGCGGCTGGTGCAGCCCCAGACGGCACGGTTGGCTTCGAGCACGGTTGCCTTGATGCCGTGCTCGCGCGCCAGGAACAGCGCCGTCGCCAGCCCGGTGAAACCCGAGCCGACGATCACGACATCGGCATCGGTGTCCTGCACGATCGGGCCGTCGTCGTCCGGCGGCGTGCCGGCGGAGGCGACCCAGTAGGTCGGCGCGTAGTCGGTTCCCCGGCCCGGATGGGGCGCCGCCAGCGGGTCGTACTGCGGGTCGTAGGGTGCGAACACACCGGGGCGGGGCTGGGTCATGTCCATGGTCATCTCCTGTGGGGCGGCTCCGGCGCTCGGCCGGCCGGCGGATGCTTGCAAGGTTAGGACGGCCGGGCCCCGCCACCTAGCACCAGTTCAGGGCAATCCATGAGGCCAGCAGCGCGGCTGGCTCCAGCCGTTGGCCTGAACTGGCCCTAGGAGATCGATGCCTGGAGCGGCTAGGCTTGCGGCCGCATCGCCCGTGCCGAGCGCGGGATCACACCACCGGAGAACCCCGAATGGCCAACGACCGATCCGCTGTCGACGTCGAGTTCCTGAAGGCCTTTGCCGACGCCTGGAACCGCCACGACCTCGACGCCCTGATGAACTTCATGCACGACGACTGCCGCTTCCATGCCGTCGCCGGCCCGGAGCTGCTCGGCCGCAGCTTCGTGGGCCGCGAGCAGGTGCGCGAGGGCTTCCAGCTGGCGTGGCAGACCTTCCCCGATGCCGCCTGGCTCGACGGCGACCATTTCGTCTGCGGCGACCGCGGCGTGTCGGAATCGACCTTCAAGGGCACGCGCAGCGACGGCACCCGCGTCGAGGCGCGGATGGTCGATGTGTTCACCTTCCGCGACGGCAAGATCGCGGTGAAGAACGCCTACCGCAAGGACCGCCCGCCGCTGCCTGCCGCGCGCTGATCCCGAAGGGGCTGCGGGCGCGGGCCCGCAGCCCGGCTCAGCGCAAGGCCACGGCCTCGCGCCGCATCGTCTCGACCAGCGCGCCGAGGACGCCGATGCCCGGCTCGATGGCCTTGGGGTCGATCGACGCGTAGCCCAGGCGGAACGCGCGCCGCGCCGGCGGCGCGCCGTGGAAGAACACGTCGCCCGGCTCGATCAGCACGCCCTGCGCCTCGGCGCGCGCAGCGAACTCGGCGACGTCCAGCCCCTCGGGCAGCGAGACCCAGCAGGAGCCGCCGCCCGAGACCGGCACGACGCGGCAATCCGGCGCGTGGCGCGCGAGCGCGTCCAGCACCAGTGCGCAGCGCTCGCGCTGCACCGCCGCCAGCCGGCGCAGCAATGCGTCGTGGTGGCCGAGCGAGAGGAACAGCGAAAACGCGCGCTGCACCAGCGTCGACGGATGGCGCAGCATCAGCCGGCGCAACGCGCGCAGCTCGGCGATCAGCGGCGCGGTGCCGACGACGTAGCCCACGCGCAGGCCGGGCGCCAGACTCTTCGACAGGCTGCCGACGTAGATCACCCGGCCGTTGCGGTCCAGGCTCTTGAGCGCCGGAAAGGGTTCGCCCTCGAAGCGGTTCTCGCTCTCGAAATCGTCCTCGATGACGACGAAGTCCTCGGCCTCGGCGCGCGCGAGCAGTGCCTCGCGCCGCGCCAGCGGCATCGTCACGCCGGTCGGGCACTGGTGGCTCGGCGTCGCGTACACGTAGTCGATGCCGGCCAGGCGCTCGTCCACCGGCAGCCCCGAGGCGTCGACCGGCAGCGGCACGACCGACGAGGTGCGCGCCGCGAAGATGTTGCGCGCATCAGGGTAGCCGGGCTCCTCGATGCCCACGCGCGTGCCGTCGCGCATCAGCAGGTCGGCGATCATGAACAGCGCGTGCTGCGCGCCGACGGTGATGACGACCTCGTCGGCCGCCGCCCAGACGCCGCGCCGCGGCAGCACGCGCGTGCGGATCTGCTGCACCAGCGACTCGTCGTCGCGGGTGATCAGGTCGGGCGCCCACTCGCGGATGTCGAGCACCGACAGCGCCTTCAGGCAGCACTCGCGCCACTCGGCGGTCGGGAACAGCATCGGGTCGAACTGGCCGTAGAGGAAGGGGTACGGGTACTTCTGCCAGTCCCCCGGCTTGACGATGCTGCGCTGGCGCGACGGGTTCTGGCGAAATCGCGCCGGCCAGTCCGGGCCCGGCTCGGCGCCGCGGGTGGCCGCGTGGCCGGCCTCGGGCAAGGCCGGGCGCTTGCCGACGATCGCCGGGTTGACGAAGTGGCCGCTGCGCTGGCGCGAGACGAGATAGCCGTCATCGGCGAGCTGCTGGTAGGCGAGCACGACGGTATTGCGCGCGACGCCGAGCTGGTCGGCCATCTCGCGACTCGACGGCACCGGCCCGCCGGGCGGCATCTGGCCGTCGAGGATGGCGCCGACGAGCATGCTGCGGATCTGTGCCTGCAGGCTCATGTGCTCGCGCGAACTGCGCTGCAGCAGCTGCTTCCACATCACGTCGTGGGGGTGTTGCGACATGCGACGGTCCTTTCATCGCGCCACTGCGCAGCCTATCGTTTTCCCTGATGTCGCGGCAGCGCGATGCCGGCCCGCCAGAGGGAAGCCCCTACGCCGCCCGCGGTGTGGCCTCAGCGAAGGAGCGGAACTGGCACTACTGCGGCCGTGCGGCGCCGACCACACTACCGCCGCCAAGCGATCGATGCCGCGCGCAGCCCGCGCGCCGCACCGCCCGCCCGATGGCGCCGAGGACGATCGCTTTATCGCAACAGGAGACACCGATGACGAGCATAAGTCAATTGACCCGCCGCGCCGCCCTGGCAGCCGGACTGGCCGCCGGCGCGCTCGCGCTGCCGGGCGCCGCCCTCGCGCAGGCCAAGGAGGTGAACATCGCGTACCAGCAGATCGCCGGGCCGCTGATCACCGTGATCGCCAACGGCACGATCGAGAAGGCCACCGGCTACAAGATCAACTGGCGGCAGTTCGATTCGGGGGCGAAGGTCGCCACCGCGATGACCTCGGGCGACGTGCAGATCGGCGTGATCGGCTCGAGCCCGTTGGCGGCGGCGGTCAGCCGCGGCGTCGAGCTCGACCTGTTCTGGATCCTCGACGACATCAACGAGGCCGAGGCGCTGGTGGTGCGCAACGGCTCCGGCATCACCAAGCCGGCGGACCTGAAGGGCAAGAAGATCGGCGTGCCCTTCGTCTCGACGACGCACTTCCACGTGATGTTCGCGCTCGAGCAGTGGGGCATCAAGCCGAGCGAGGTGCAGCTGCTGAACATGCAGCCGAACCAGATCGCCGCCGCCTGGGAGCGCGGCGACATCGACGCCGCCTTCGTGTGGGACCCGGCGCTGGCGCGCATCAAGCAAAACGGCAAGGTGCTGATCACCTCGGGCGAGTTGAGCAAGAAGGGCAAGGCCACCTTCGACGGCATCGCGGTGCAGCGCAAGTGGGCCGAGCAGAACCCCGAGTTCATGGCCAAGTTCGTCAAGGCCGTTGCCGAGGCCGACGCGTCGCTGCGCAACAACCCGGCGCAGTGGGGCGCCGATTCGGCCAACGCCAAGACGATCGCGTCGAAGATCGGCGGCGAGCCGAAGGACGCGGCCGAGGCGATCAAGCTCTACGCCTACCCGTCGATCGAGCAGCAGGTCTCCCCGGTCTGGCTCGGCGGCGGCAAGGCCGGCGGCGCGGCGAAGGCGCTGCAGGCCACCTCGGAGTTCCTCAAGGAACAAAAGCGCATCGACGCGCTCGCGCCCGACTACAGCGTGTTCGTCACGCCGAAGTACGCCGAAGCGGCAATGAAGTTGAAGTAGTTCAGGCCCCGGCAGCGGCAATCCAGCCCGCGAGGCGGGCTGCGAAAGGACAGATCATGAGCAGCGAACAGTCTCTACAGGTGCGCGGCGTCAGCGTCATCTACCCCGGGCGCACGCCGAGCGAACAGGTGCATGCGCTCGACAAGATCGACCTGAACATCGGCCGCGGCGATTTCGTCGTCGCGCTCGGTGCCTCGGGCTGCGGCAAGACCACGCTGCTCAGCCTGATGGCGGGCTTCATCGCGCCGAGCAAGGGCGAGATCCTGCTCGGCGGGCGCCCGATCGTCGGCCCCGGCTCGGACCGCGGCGTCGTGTTCCAGAAGCACGCGCTGCTGCCCTGGCTGAGCGTGATGGAAAACACCGAATTCGGCCTGAAGCTGCAGGGCGTGCCGAAGGGCGAGCGGCGCGACATCGCGGCCAAGAACCTGGCGCTCGTAGGCCTGCAGGACTTCCACCAGCACATGATCTACCAGCTCTCGGGCGGCATGCAGCAGCGCGTGGGCATCGCCCGCGCGCTGACCTGCAACCCGGCGATGCTGTTGATGGACGAGCCGATGGCCGCGCTCGACGCGTTGACCCGCGAGACGATCCAGGAACTGCTGCTCGACGTCTGGAAGAAGACGCAGAAGATGTTCTTCTTCATCACCCACAGCGTCGAGGAGGCCTTGTTCCTGGCCAGCCACCTGATCGTGATGTCCCCCCGCCCGGGGCGCATCACCCACCGCTACGAGCTCGATTTCAACAAGCGCTTCCTCGAGACGCGCGATGCGCGCAGCATCAAGTCCAGCCCCGACTTCATCCGCATGCGCGAAGTCGTGCTCGGCATCATCTACGGCGACGAGCGCGCCGGCCAGCAGCAGGAGGCGGCCCATGTCTGAACTCAAGCACTCCATGCGCCACGCGCAGCGCGGCGCCATCGGCATCTCCGCCCCCAGCGGCCCGACGATGATGCAAAAACTCTTCGCCAAGCGCTCGGTCAAGCCGGGCGAGCACTTCGGCGCGCCCGGGCAGGGCAGTGCGGCCGGCATCGCGACCGGCACCGTCATCGTGCTGCTGCTGCTGTGGGTCGTCGTCAGCAACTCGGGGCTGGTCAAGCCCATCTTCCTGCCGACGCCGCAGGCGGTGTTCGCCAAGTTCATCCTGGTCTCGACCGAGGGCTTCGCCGGGGCGACGCTGCTGGAACACACGCTCACGAGCCTCTATCGCGTCTTCGGTGCGTTCGCGCTCGCCTGCGTCACGGCGATCCCGATCGGCGTGCTGATGGGTGTCAGCCGCGTCGCGCGCGGCATCTTCGACCCGCCGATCGAGTTCTACCGCCCGCTGCCGCCGCTCGCCTATCTGCCGATGGTCATCATCTGGTTCGGCATCGGCGAGTTCAGCAAGGTCTACCTGATCTTCCTCGCGATCTTCGCGCCGATGGCCATCGCCGCACGCTCGGGCGTGCGCTCGGTGTCGATCGAGCAGATCCACGCGGCCTATTCGATGGGCGCGACGCGACTGCAGGTGATCTGGCACGTGATCCTGAAGTCGGCATTGCCGGAGATCTTCACCGGCATGCGCATCGGCATCGGCGTCGGCTGGACGACCCTGGTGGCCGGCGAGATGGTCGCGTCGACCCAGGGCCTGGGCTTCATGGTGCTCAACGCCGCCGAGTTCCTGGCCTCCGACGTCGTCATCATGGGCATCATCGTCATCGGCCTGTTCGCCTTCGTCTTCGACCTGCTGATGCGCCACCTGGAGAAGGTGCTCGTGCCCTGGAAGGGCAAGGTCTAGCGAGAGCGTGCCGGCCGCGAGGCCGGCACTTCAGCAGCCGAACAGCGCGCGCAACTCGGCAACCGGGAGCTGCCCGCGAAGCCCGATCGCCACGAGCACCGGCCCGCCTTCGGGCGCCGCCGCGGCCGTGCGCAGCGAGGCGTGCCGGCCGGCGTACTGCAGCTCGGTGAAGCGGCCGTCGTCGCGGCGCACGAAGCCCTTGAT
>JAFEFZ010000184.1 GCA_018240325.1 Pseudomonadota bacterium | reverse complement strand
GCGAGATCGCCGCCGCGCTGCGTGCGCACCCGGTGGTCATCGTCTGCGGCGAGACCGGCTCGGGCAAGACCACGCAGCTGCCGAAGATCGCGCTGCAGCTCGGCCGCGGCCTGGGTGCCGGCGGCACCGGGCTGATCGGTCACACCCAGCCGCGGCGCATCGCCGCCAGCAGCGTGGCCAAGCGCATCGCCCAGGAGCTGGACTCGCCGCTGGGCGAGGTGGTCGGCTACAAGGTGCGCTTCCAGGACCGCTTGCAGCCGGGCGCGACGGTCAAGCTGATGACCGACGGCATCCTGCTGGCCGAAACGCAGAGCGACCCGCTGCTGCGCGCCTACGACACGCTGATCATCGACGAGGCGCACGAGCGCAGCCTGAACATCGACTTCCTGCTCGGCCACCTGAAGCAGCTCCTCCCCCGGCGGCCCGACCTGAAGGTGGTCGTGACCTCGGCGACGATCGACGCCGATCGCTTCGCCCGGCACTTCGCGTCGGCCGAGGGCCCGGCGCCGGTGATCCAGGTGTCGGGGCGGATGTATCCGGTGCAGATCCGCTGGCGGCCCTTCGACGGCAACGGGGCCTCGAAGGCGGCGCAGCCGCCGGGCCCGCAGGCGGGCGCGCCGCCCGCGGCGCGCAGCGGCGCACGGCCGAAGGACTACGGGCTGAACGACGCGATCGCCGACGCCGTCGACGAGCTGTGGCGCGACGGCGGCCCGGGCGACGTGCTCGTCTTCCTGCCGGGCGAACGCGAGATCCGCGACGCCGCCGACCATCTGCGCCAGCACTACGCGCGCCAGCATCGCGGCGGCCCGCCGCCCGAGATCCTGCCGCTGTTCGCGCGGCTGTCGCAGGCCGAGCAGGACCGGGTGTTCGAGCCGGGCAACGGCAGGCGCATCGTGCTCGCCACCAACGTCGCCGAGACCTCGCTGACCGTGCCCGGCATCCGCTACGTGGTCGACAGCGGCCTGGCGCGCGTCAAGCGCTACAGCTTCCGCAGCAAGGTCGA
This sequence comes from Pseudomonadota bacterium, assembly GCA_018240325.1. GTDB lineage: Bacteria > Pseudomonadota > Gammaproteobacteria > Burkholderiales > Burkholderiaceae_C > Rubrivivax. The sequence continues at coordinate 10,837 of JAFEFZ010000184.1, read as the reverse complement.
GCAGTTGCAGGTCGAGCCGATCAGCCAGGCGGCCGCCAACCAGCGCGCCGGCCGCTGCGGCCGCGTGGCCGACGGCATCTGCATCCGGCTGTACGACGAAGCCGGCTTCGGCGCACGGCCGCCGTTCAGCGACCCGGAGATCCTGCGCTCGTCGCTGGCCGGCGTGATCCTGCGCATGAAGTCGCTGAGGCTGGGCGCGGTCGAGGACTTTCCGTTCCTGGAAGCGCCGCCGCGCAAGGCCATCGCCGACGGCTATGCGCTGCTGGCCGAGCTGCACGCGGTGGACGATGCCAACGAGCTCACCGCCACCGGCCGGACGCTGGCAAGGCTGCCGCTGGACCCGCGCGTGGGCCGCATGATCCTGGAGGCGCGCGAGCGCCAGGCCTTGACCGAGGTGCTGATCATCGCTGCCGCGCTCTCGGGCCAGGACGTGCGCGACCGGCCGCTCGAGCAGCAGCAGGCGGCCGACGACAAGCACAAGAAGTTCGACGACGACAAGTCGGAATTCATCGGCACGCTGAAGCTGTGGCAGTGGATCGAGGAAGGCCGCGGCGTGCATGGCCATGCCGCGCAGCAGGCGCAGGCCGCCGACAAGCACAAGCTGTCCAACCGCCAGCAGGAGCAGCGGCTGCGCGAGCACTTCGTCAGCCCGAGGCGCGTGCGCGAATGGCGCGACATCCATTCGCAGCTGCACACCGTGGTCGCCGAGCAGGGCTGGCGCCTGAACGGCGCGCCCGCCACCTACGAGCAGATCCACCTGTCGATGCTGGCCGGGCTGCTGGGCAACATCGGCTGCAAGGCCGATGACGACGACTGGTACCTGGGCGCGCGCGGCATCCGGTTCTGGCGCCACCCGGGCGTGAATCTCAGCAAGAAGCCGGGGCGCTGGATCGTCGCTGCCGAGCTGGTGGAGACGACCCGGCTGTACGGCCGCGGCATCGCCGCGATCGAGGCGCACTGGCTGCCGCTGATCGGCGGCCACCTGCTGAAAAAGCAGCTGCTGGAGCCGCACTGGGAGCGCAAGGCGGCGCAGGTGGTGGCGCTGGAACGCGCGACGCTCTACGGCCTGGTGGTCTATGCCAACAAGCGCGTGGACTTCGGCCGCGTCGACCCGGCCGCCGCGCGCGAGCTGTTCATCCGCCACGCGCTGGTCGAAGGCGACTGGGACACCAAGCTGCCGTTCCTGGCGCACAACCGCAGGCTGGTCGAGCAGGTGCAGGAGCTGGAGCACAAGAGCCGGCGCCAGGACGTGCTCATCGACGACGCGCTGATCTTCGCCTTCTACGACCAGCAGCTGCCGGCCGACGTGCATTCCGGCGCCAGCCTGGAGCGCTGGGTGCGCGACGAGCTCAAGCGCCAGCCCAAGCTGCTGCAGTTGACGCGCGACGAGCTGATGCGCCACGAGGCCGCCGGCATCACCACCGACGCCTTCCCGAAGCTGCTGCGCCTGGGCGGCATCGACTGCGCGGCCGGCTACCTGCACGAGCCCGGCGACGAGCGCGACGGCCTGACGGTGACGGTGCCGATCTACGCGCTCAACCAGGTGGCCGACGAGCGCTGCGAATGGCTGGTGCCGGGCATGCTGGGACCGAAGGTGCTGGCGCTGCTGAAGAGCCTGCCCGGCAAGCCGCGCGCGCGGCTGCAGCCGCTGGCCGAGTTCGCGGCCGGCTTCGCGCGCGATGCGGCATTCGGCCAGGGGTCGCTGACCGACGCGCTGCTCGCTGCCGTACGCCGCCACACCCAGCTGCCGCTGCAGCGCGCCGACTTCAAGCTCGACATGGTGCCGGCGCACCTGTTCATGAACCTGCGCGTCGTCGACGAACACGGCCGCCAGCTCGGCATGGGCCGGCACCTCGCGGCGCTGAAGGCCGAACTGGGCGGCCAGGCGCGCTCGGCCTTCCAGGCACTGGCGGCGTTGAAGCGGCCGGCGGCAGCCGGCGCATCGCCGGCGGCCGCGGCGCCGGAGCACGGCGACAGCCGCGGCGCAGGGCCTGGCGCAGGGCAGGCTGCGGGGCGCAGCAATGGGGACAGCGATGGCCGCAACGCGCAGGCCGCCGCCGTGCGCGCGCCGCAGGCCGCCGCGCCCGAGCCCGAGCGCTGCACCACGTGGAGCTTCGGCGAGCTGCCCGAGCTGATGGAGCTGAAGCGCGGCGCGCAGACGCTGATCGGCTTCCCGGCGCTGGTCGATCACGGCACGCACGTGCAGATCGAGGTCTTCGACGAGCCCGACGTCGCAGCTGCGCGCCACCGCAAGGGCCTGCGCCGGCTGGTGGCGCTGGCGATCAAGGAGCCGCTGAAGCATCTGGAAAAGAACATCCCCGACCTGCAGCGCCTGGGCGCGCTGTACCTGAGCCTGGGCACGCTGGAGGAGCTGCGCCAGCAGATCGTCGACGTCGCGCTGGACCGCGCCTTCCTCGCCGAGCCGCTGCCGGCCGACGCCCGGGCCTTCGATGCGCGCATCGCCGAAGGCCGCACGCGGCTGAACCTGATCGCGCACGAGATCGCGCGCACGGTGGGCGCGGTGCTCGCCGACCATGCCGTGGCGGTGCGCAAGCTCAAGGACAGCCGGCCGCCGAAGGAGGTGGCCGACGACATCGCCGCGCAGTTGCAGCGGCTGGTCGGCAAGCGCTTCGTGCTCGACACGCCCTATGCACAGCTGCAGCAGCTGCCGCGCTACCTGAAGGCCGTCGTCATGCGGCTGGACAAGCTCAAGGCCGACCCGGCGCGCGACGCGGCGCGCATGGCCGAGGCGCGCATCGCCGAAGCCCGCTGGCTCAAGCGCGTGGCCGAGCTGAAGGGCCGGCGCGATGCGCGGCTGGACGACTACCGCTGGCTGCTGGAAGAGCTGCGCGTCAGCCTGTTCGCGCAGGAGCTGCGCACGCCGCAGCCGGTAAGCAGCAAGCGCCTGGACAAGGCCTGGGCTCAACTCTCGACTTGAGCCCAGGCCTTGCGGTGAAAGCTGACATCTGCCCGCAGGGCATGTCATGCTGGAGCCACAACGCCTGGGCCGGACTTTCGAGTTGAGCCCAGGCCTTGCGGACGCGCGGAGGCGGCGCATGGCCGCCGCCGCCGTCAGCGGCGATCGCGCCGCAGCGCGCGCCCGGCCAGCTTGCGCAGTTCGTCGTACCACAGCACGGCGCTGGCCATCGCCACGCACACCAGCCACTGCCCGGGCGCCAGCGGCACCGTGCCGAAGGCGGTGTTCAGGAAGCCGAGGTGCACCACCGCCACCTGCAGCAGCACCGACAGCGCGACCGCGCCCCACAGCCACGCGTTGACGAACAGGTGGCGGAACGCGCTCTCCGTGTCGGAGCGCGCGTTGAAGCAGTTGAACAGTTGCGCCAACACCAGCGTCGTGAACGCGGCAGTGCGCGCGCTGGCCAGGTCGTGCGTGCCGTCGATCAGCCCGCCCGGCAGGTACAGGTCCAGCGTCAGCAGCGCGGCGGCCGCCATCACCGCGCCGACGCCCAGCACGCCGGCCCACATGCGGCCGTCGATCACGCGTTCGTCGCGCCGCCGCGGCGCGCGCGCCATCACGTCCTCGGTCTCGGGGTCGACGCCCATGGCCAGCGCCGGGCCCGAGTCGGTGATCAGGTTGATCCACAGGATCTGCGTGGCCAGCAGCGGCAGCACCAGCGTGCCGCCGGCGTCAGGGCCGCCGAGGCCGATCACGCCCGCCAGCACGACGCCGAAGAACACGGTCAGCACCTCGCCCATGTTCGACGACAGCAGGTAGCGCAGGAACTTGCGGATGTTGACGAAAATTGCGCGGCCCTCGCGCACCGCCTGCACGATGGTCGCGAAGTTGTCGTCGGCCAGGATCATGCGCGCCGCCTGCTTCGTCACCTCGGTGCCGGCGATGCCCATGGCCACGCCGATGTCGGCCGACTTGAGTGCCGGCGCGTCGTTGACGCCGTCGCCGGTCATGGCGACGATGTTGCCGTCGGCCTGCAGCGCGTCGACGATGCGCAGCTTGTGCACCGGCGCCACGCGCGCGAACACCGACGTGCGGCGCAGCGCTTCGGCAAAGCCGGCCGCGTCCAGACGGTCGAGATCGGCGCCGCTCAGCGCCGGCGCACCGGGCTCGACGATCCCCAGGTCGGCGGCGATGCGCGCGGCGGTGCGCGGGTGGTCGCCGGTGATCATGATCACGCGGATGCCGGCGCGGTGCGCCTCGGCGATCGCCTGCGCCGCTTCCTCGCGCGGCGGGTCGATGATGCCGACGGTGCCGGCGAAGACCAGGTCGCGCTCGAGCCCGGCCGCGTGCTCGGGGTCGATCGGCTCGCCGGCGCGCAGCGGGCGGTAGGCCACCGCGAGCGTGCGCAGCGCGGCGTCGCTGAGCGCATCCACGTCGGCCAGGATGCGGCGGCGCCGCGCGGCGTCCAGCGGCAGCACGTCCAGGCCGATGCGCGCGTGCGTGCAGCGCTCGAGCAGCACGTCGGGCGCACCCTTGGCGACGAGCACGCGCTCGCCGCCGTGCTCGTGGTCGAGCTCGATCGTCGACATCATCTTGCGCTCGGAGCTGAACGGGATCTCGGCCACGCGCTCGAAGCGGCGTTCGCGCCGCTCGTGCACGCCGAGCTTGCGTTCGGCGACCAGGAAGGCGGCTTCGGTCGGGTCGCCCTGGATCTGCCAGCCGCCGTCGTCCGTGTGCTGCAGCTGCGCGTTGCCGGCCAGGCTGCCGCCGCACAGCAGCAGGATCGCCTCGGCGCGCTGCGCCTCGCCCTGCGGCGCCGTGCCCTCGAGTTCGACGCTGCCTTGCGGCGCGTAGCCGACGCCGGTGACGCGGGCCGCGCCCGATGCCGTCATCAGCCGCTCGATCGTCATCTCCGATCGCGTGAGCGTGCCGGTCTTGTCCGAACAGATGACCGATGCCGAGCCCAGCGTCTCCACCGACGACAGGTTCTTGACGATCGCGTGGCGCCGCGCCATGCGCTGCACGCCCAGCGCCAGCACCACCGACAGGATCGCCGGCAGCCCTTCGGGCACCGCGGCCACGGCCAGCGACACGCCCAGCAGCAGCACGTCGATGACCTCGGCGCTGCTGCGCACCTCGAACACCACGAACACGGTGGCGACCACGACCAGCGCGATCGCGACCACGGCGATGCCGAGCATGCGCCCGATGCGCGCGACTTCGCGTTGCAGCGGCGTCGGCTCCTCGGCGGTGGCGTCGAGCATGCCGGCGATCGCGCCCATCTCGGTGGCCATGCCGGTGGCGGTGACCAGCGCGCGGCCGCTGCCCTGGACCACGGCCGTGCCCTTGAACACCATGTTCAGCCGGTCGCCGAGCGCGGCCGGGCCGGGCAGGGTGGCCGCGTCCTTGAGCACGGCTTCGCTCTCGCCGGTGAGCGAGGCTTCCTGCACGCGCAGCGAGGCCGCTTCGACCAGCCGCGCATCGGCGCCGACGGCGTCGCCTTCGGCCAGCACCAGCAGGTCGCCGCGCACCAGTTGCGCGCTCGGGATGCGCTGCAGCCGGCCGTCGCGCCACACCGCCGAGGTGACCGCGGTCATGCGCGCCAGCGCGGCCACCGCGTCGCGCGCCTTGGCTTCCTGCGCGTAGCCGAGCAGGCCGTTGAGCACGACGATGACGCCGATGACGACGGCGTCCACCGGCCAGCCGATGCGGCCCTCGATCAACCAGGCGGCCAGCGACACCACGATCGCCGCCAGCAGCAGGTAGATCAGCGGGTCCTGGAACTGCGCCAGCAGGCGCCGCCAGGCGGGAATCGGCGCGACGGCGCGCAACTCGTTGGGCCCGTCGCGGGCCAGGCGCCGGGCCGCGTCGCCACTGCTGCAGCCGTTGACGAGGTCGGCCTGCAGCGTCTGCGCGAGCGCGGCGGCGTCGATCGTCGACGGATCGGCGGGCGCGCGCGGGTCCGCGACGCGCGGCCGCGCGTCTGCATCAGGTGGCGACGGATTCATGCGCTCGGCGTCGTCGGCTCGTCAGCGTGCCATCGACCGTAGGGGCGCGGCCAAGGCGGCGCGCACCTCGGGGCCGACCGCGGCTACCGGCAGCCGCAGCAGCCCGGCCGGCGGCGGCCGCGGCCTCGGCGCGTGGCCATCGCGGATGCGGGCCGGCTCAGGCCGGCACCGACGGCAACCCCGACAGCGCCATCGCCAGCTCGGCCTCGTCGTAGTTCTGGTCGACCAGCTTGCCGCTGAAGTAGGCGGTGTAGGCGCTCATGTCGAAGTGGCCGTGGCCGCACAGGTTGAACAGGATCACGTCCGACTTGCCCTCGGCCTTGCAGCGCAGCGCCTCGACGATCGCACCCTTGACCGCGTGGTTGGCCTCCGGCGCCGGCACGATGCCCTCGGCGCGCGCGAACAGCACGCCGGCTTCGAAGCAGGTGTTCTGGTGGTAGGCGGTGGGCTCGATCAGGCCCAGGTCCGTCAGGTGGCTGACCATCGGCGCCATGCCGTGGTAGCGCAAGCCCCCGGCGTGGAAGCCCGGCGGCGTGAAGGTGCTGCCCAGCGTGTGCATCTTGGTCAGCGGCGTCAGGTGCGCGGTGTCGCCGAAGTCGTAGGCGAAGCGGCCGCGCGTGAGTGACGGGCAGGCGGCCGGCTCGACGGCGACGATGCGACGCTGCTTGGTCTTGCCCTTGCCGCGCAACTGCTGGCCGATGAAGGGGAAGGCGATGCCGGCGAAGTTGCTGCCGCCTCCCGTGCAGCCGACGATCACGTCGGGGTCGTCGCCGGCCATCTCGAGCTGCAGCATCGCTTCCTGGCCGATGATCGTCTGGTGCAGCAGCACGTGGTTCAGCACCGAGCCGAGCGCGTACTTGGTGTCGTCGTTGGTGGCCGCCACTTCAACCGCCTCGCTGATCGCGATGCCGAGCGAGCCCGGATGGTCGGCGCGCTGCGCCAGGATCGCGCGGCCGGCGTTGGTTTCGTTCGACGGCGATGCGACGCAGCTGGCGCCGTAGGTTTCCATCAGCGCGCGGCGGTAGGGCTTCTGGTCGTAGGACACGCGCACCTGGAAGACCTTGACCTGCAGCCCGAAGAGGGCGCCGGCGAAGGCGAGCGACGAGCCCCACTGGCCGGCGCCGGTTTCGGTGCTGAGCTTCTTCACGCCGGCCTGGGCGTTGTACCAGGCCTGCGGCACCGCGGTGTTGGGCTTGTGGCTGCCGGCGGGCGACACGCCTTCGTACTTGTAGTAGATCTTCGCGGGCGTGCCGAGCAGCTTCTCCAGCCGGTGCGCGCGGACCAGCGGGCTCGGCCGCCACAGGCGGAAGACTTCGCGCACCGGCTCGGGGATCGCGATCTCGCGCTCGGTGGACACCTCCTGCCCGATCAGCTCCATCGGGAACAGCGGCGCCAGGTCGTCGGGGCCCACCGGCTGCATCGTGCCCGGGTGCAGCACCGGCGCGGCCGGTGTCGGCAGATCGGCGGCGATGTTGTACCAATGCTTGGGCATCTGGTCTTCGGGCAGCAGGAACTTGGTGGTGGCCATGGGTACCTCGGGGTGGTGAAGGCGCAGGATGCTACGGCGTTTTGCGCGGCGGTCGCCAAGCACGCGGGAGCCCCGCCCTCGGTCGGCCGGGCCCTTGGCCGGGTCGGTCGGCTGGCTCGGCTGGGTGCATTCCCGGTGGCACGCGCCGGGGCCACGGGCTATGGTGCCGCTGCCGGCCCCTGCGCATGACCATCGGTGTCAGGGCGGCGGCCGGCAACAGGACAACGAACAACGAGGAGACACGTCATGTATCTGGGCATTCGGGTTGCAGCGCTGGGTTGCGCGCTGGTGCTGGCCGCCTGCGGCGGCGGCGGCGAAGGTGAAGCCGATGGGCGCACGGCCACGGCACTGGGGCTGTCGTCGTCGCACGGCGCGTGGGGCAGCAGCGGCAGCCTGAAGCTCAGCGTGCTGTCCAGCGACCCGCAATGGGTGTCGGGCGGCGATGCGCGCATCCACGTGCGCCTGCCGCGCGACCAGCGCGACGCGGTCGAACTGCGGCTGAACGGCAAGACGATCGAACCGGCGATGACGGCAGTGGCCGACGGCCTCGAGGGCGTCGTCGGCGGCATGGCGATCGGCCGCAACCGCCTCGAGGTGCGCGTGCAGCGCGGGCGCGGCTTCGACAGCGACGTGCTCACGTTGACCAACTGGCCGATCGAAGGGCCGATGTTCACCGGCCCGCAGCAGACGCCTTTCGTGTGCACCACGATCCAGGGCGCGGTCGGCCGCCAGCCGCTGGTCGACAGCGCCGCGCCGCCCGGCTACAAGGTCACCGACGCGGGCGGCAACGTCATCGGCTACAGCCGCAACTGCTCGATCGACACCTTCGTCGCCTACCTGTACCGCAGCAGCGTGAACGGCGCGTTCAAGCCGCTGCCGGCCGGCGGCAGCCGCCCGGCCGACATGGCCACGACCACGCTCGACGACGGCCGCACCGTGGACTTCGTCGTGCGCCGCGAGATCGGCTCGATCAACCGCTTCCTCTACAGCATCGCGATGCTCGCGCCGATGCCCGCGGCCGACACCGCCGCGCAGGACGACACCGGGCTGTGGAACCGCAAGCTGCTGTACTGGTTCCAGGGCGGCGTGGCGATCGGCCACAGCCAGGGCACGGTGCACGGCGGCTCGATGAACCCCGACATCCTGGGCAAGGGCTGGGCGATCGTGCACAGCAGCGGCAACAACACCGGCACCCACTACAACCTGAACCTCGCCGGCGAGACCGCGATGATGACCAAGGAGCGCTTCATCGAGCGCTACGGCGTGCCGCTGTACACCGTGGGCCTGGGCGGCTCGGGCGGCGCGATCCAGCAATACATCATCGCGCAGAACAACCCCGGCGTGCTCGACGGTCTGCTGCCGGTGCAGAGCTATCCCGACATGGTCACGCAGACGATCCACGTCGGGGATTGCGAGCTGCTCGAGTACTACATGGACGCCACCGACCGCGCCAACCCGAAGTGGCGCGTCACCAAGAACCGCAGCTGGCTCGTGGGCATGAATGCCGAGCAGGACGACGTCGGCAACAACCCCAAGGTCAACGACGCGCTGGCGCCGCTGAAGACCGCGCTGGGCTACAGCACCGCCAAGGGCTCGACCGAATGCGTGCCCGCGTGGCGCGGCCTGACGCCGCTGGCGATGAACCCGTGGTACGGCCAGGCGCCGAACCAGCAGCTGTGGGAGCCGCAGAGCGACATCGCCGCGATCCGCTGGACGCACTACGACGACCTGCGCAACGTCTACGGGGTGGACGCCACCGGTGCGGCGCGCGTCACCTGGGACAACGTGGGCGTGCAGTACGGGTTGCGCTCGCTCAAGGAGGGCAAGATCACGCCGGCCGAGTTCCTGCACCTGAACTGGAACATCGGCGGCTGGAAGCACCCGAGCCGGATGGTGCAGGAGACCTTCCCGTTCTTCGGCACCTCGCAGGCCGAGATCGACAAGGCGCTGAGCATCCCCGGCTACTTCGACCCGTGGAGCCGCAAGAACATGCTGGCCAGCCCGGGCGAGGGGCAGCCGATGCCGCGCAGCCACGGCGACCCGATCGCGATGCGCGCGGCCTACACCAGCGGCCACGTGTTCAGCGGCAAGCTCGAGGTGCCGGCGATCGACCACCGCCAGTACATGGAGCGCGAGCTCGACATGCACAACGCGCACCAGAGCTTCGCGGTGCGCCAGCGCGTGCTCGACCAGGATCGGCAGTACGCGCGCAACCTGGTGATCTGGTTCACCGACACCACGCCGGGCGTGCCCAAGGCCAGCCAGAGCCTGCAGGCGCTGGCGGTGATGGACCAGTGGCTGACCAACCTGCGGCTGGCGCCGGGCAAGGGCATCGCGCGCAACAAGCCCGCGCAGGCGGTGGATTCGTGCTTCGACCTGCAGGGCAAGCTGATCCATGCCGGCGACGACGCGTGGAACGGCATCCTCGACCGCAGGACGCCGGGCAAGTGCACCAGCAGCTTCCCGCTGTACGGCACCTCGCGCACCGTGGCCGGCGCGCCGATCGAAGGCGGCATCTACAGCTGCGCGCGCAAGCCGGTCTTCGCGGCGCTGGCCGACGGCACCTACGCGCCGTGGCGGCCGAACGCGGCCGAGATCGCGCAACTGCGGCAGATCTTCCCCGACGGCGTGTGCGACTACAGCCGGCCGGACCAGGCACGCCCGCGCCGGTGGTAGGCGCGCCCTGGGCCGGGCTGCGCCGCCCGGCCCGCTCCGTGACGAGACTCCGGGCAGGCTCGGGCGCGGCCGGTGCTCTGCAGCGGGCTTGCGCAGTTGACGGTGCGCAATCCGAGCGGCACGGGCCGCCGCGACAATGGCGGCCCGTGCTGCAAGGGTCTTCGATGCGAATCCGCCTGTCCATGCCGCTGCGTGCCGCCCTCGGCACCGGCCTGCTGACCGCCGCCGTGGGCGCGTGGACGCAGCAGGCTGCGGCCCCGATGCCGGCCGCGCCGATGCCGGGCGAATTCGTGGTGATCGACGGCCGCGTCGACCGCGGCACCTATTCCGGCTGGAAGCTGTTCCACACGCACTGCGTCGGCTGCCACGGCGTCGGCGGCACCGGCACCGGCATCGCGCCGAACCTGGTCGAGAAGATCGGCAACTACACGCCGCGCGGCTTCGCCATCAAGGTGCTGACCAGCTACCGCATCGTGCCGATGTCGCCCGACGGCCGCCCGCCCGACGACGCCGACGACCGCGAAGCGCTGCTCGAGCTGGTGATGAAGCGCGAGCGCAGCGAGCGCGGCCAGCCGCTGATGCCGGCCTGGAGCGACGCCGACGACGTCGCGCCGCACGTGCTCGACATCTATGCCTACCTGAACGCGCGCGCCGAGGGCGGCCTCGGCCTGGGCAAGCCCAAGCTGCTGGCCGACAAGCCGCGCTGAG
>JAFEFZ010000183.1 GCA_018240325.1 Pseudomonadota bacterium | reverse complement strand
GAACTTCGAACAGGACTGATGCGTTCCATCGATGTCCTCCAGTTGACAAGTTGCAGGCAGCGTAACACCTGAGGGCGCTCATCCTTGGGAGGAACTCCCCAAATCATGCTGCAATGCAGCAAACCTGCCACAAATCGGCGGCTCTGATCGTTCAGATAATCACATGATGGTCGTTTCCTCGAGCGCATGCACTCACATTCCGAGCTTCGAGGAAGGCTCCGATGCAGCCCGGCCGGCTGCCGCGAACCGGATGCCGCCCCGCAGCCGACTCCAGGGCCGCTGGCCGTGAAGCCGGCTACAGCGCCTGCACGGTGATGCGCACGCCCATCAGCCCGAAGCCGTCGCCATCGGCGCACAGCCCGGCAGCGCGGGCCCGGGCCAGCACGGCGTCGCGGTCGGCCACCGCGAGCGTGAAGCCGGCGATGCCGTCGCCGCGCGCGTCGGCCGGCACGAAATCGAGCCAGCCGCCGTCGAGCATCAGCCGCTGCCCGGCGCCCTGCGGCGCCGGTGCTGGCAGGCCGAGCACCTCGGCCCAGCGCCGCGCCATCGCGGGTGGATCGCCGGCGCCGAGGGTGACGCCGCGCACGCGCTGCGCACCCGCGCGGCCGCCCTGTACGCGCCACTGCGGCCCGCCCCAGCGCCAGGACGCGGCCGGCACCGGCTGGTCGATCGACACGATCGTGCCGCCGATGTCCTTCGGGTGCAGGTGCATCGCGCGGATGTCGGGCAGCTCCTTGGCCCAGACGCGGCGCACGCCGAGCGCATCGAGGCGCGCACGCTCGCGGTCGAAGTCGTCGGTCTGCAGGATCAGCATGTAGCCGCTGTCGCCGCGGCGCTCGAGCAGCCGGCCGGCGGCGGTGCCGGCCCGGGTGGGCACCACGATCTCGACGAACTGGTCGCCGAGCACGAAGACCGCGTTGTGCAGCCCGAACTCGCCCACGCCCGGGTCGGCGTAGGGCGGATCGAGCGCGAGCAGCGCGGCCAGCCGCTCGGCATTGGCCGGCAACTCGTGCGCGGCGAAGACGATCTGGCGGATTCTCATCGGGCCCCGCTTCCTTGCTGCGCTGCGGCCTGGTTGCCTTCAGCGCCCGCTGAACCTGGGCGCGCGCTTCTCGACGAAGGCGGCCACGCCCTCGCGATGGTCGGCGGTGCCGCCGGTGCGCCGCTGGGTGAAGCCCTCGCGGTCGAGCAGTTGCGGGTAGCTCTCGGCCGCCGCGGCGTGCACGTTCTCCTTCATGTAGCGGTACGCGACCGTCGGGCCGGCGGCGATGCGCGCCGCCAGTTGCAGCGCGGCGGGCATCAGCTCGGCCGCCGGCAGCACGCGGTTGAGCAGCCCGAGCGCGAGCGCCTGCGGCGCCGCGATCACGTCGGACAGGAACAGCAGCTCCTTCGCACGCGCCTCGCCGAGCGTGCGCGCCAGCGGCCAGGTGATGCCGAAGTCGCCGGCGAAGCCGACCTTGGCGAAGGCGGTGGTGAAGCTGGCGTTGTCGGCGGCCAGCCGCAGGTCGCAGGCCAGCGCCAGCCCGAAGCCGGCGCCGGCGCAGGGGCCGTTGACCGCCGCGATGCTGACCTTCGGGCCGTCGTGCAGCAGCGCGGCGAAGCGGTGGATGCGGCGCTGGCGGTCGACCTGCTGCTCGAGCGGCATCTCGTAGACGGCGCCGCCGCCCATCGCCTTGACGTCGCCGCCGGCGCAGAAGCCGCGGCCGCTGCCGGTGAGCACGATGCAGCCCACCGCCGGGTCGGCGTGGCAGCGCTCGAGCGCGGCGATCGCGGCGTCGATCATCGCCTGCGACAGTGCATTCAGCCGATCGGGGCGGTTCATCGTCAGCACCGCGACGCCGTCGCGGATCTCGGTCAGCAGGTCGGTGGTTTCGGCAGTGGTCATCGGGGTCTTTCGCTGGGCAGTTCGGCCGCGGCCGTCAGCCGCCGACGAGCGCGCGGCCATCGTCGGCCTGGCCGCCTTCGAGGTGGCGTGTGCAACCCAGCAGCCGCGCCGCATGCGGCGGCTCGGCCGCCAGGATGCTGAGCGCAGTGTTGCCCAGGTGCAGCGCCGCGAGCGTCGCCGCCGGGACAGCGCCGCTCACCGCCAGCAGCCTGCGGATCACGAGCCCGTGGGTCACCACCACCAGGTCGCCCTGCAACCCGCGGCTGGCGGCGAGGATCTCCTGCCAGGCGGCGTCGACCCGCCGTTCGAACGCGGCCAGCGACTCGCCGCCTTCGGGTGCCGCCGCCATCACCAGCGGGTCGAAACCCAGGCTGTCGTAGGGCCGTCCGCGCAGCACGCCGAAGTTGCGCTCGTGCAGCCGCTCGCTCGCGCGCAGCGGTACCGCGCAGCGCGCGGCGATGGCTTCGGCCGTGGCCCAGGCGCGCGGCAGGTCGCTGCTCAGCACGGCGGCCACCGGCTCGGCCGCCAGGCGCTGTGCCACGGCTTGCGCCTGCGCGCGGCCGCGCGCGCCGAGCGGCGTGGCGGCCGGCTGCAGCACCCGCGCCGCATTGAGCGCCGTTTCGCCGTGGCGGACGATGATGATCGCCGTGCCGGCCATCCGCGATCAGGCCGCGGCGCGCGCCGCTTCATGGCCGAGCACGCGCTTGCGGCCGGCACGCTTGGCGCGCAGCAGCGCGGCGTCGGCGGCCTGCAGCAACTGCTGCGGCGTGCCGGGCGCGACGAGCGAGTCGGCAACGCCGGCCGAGAAGCTCAACGGCGGCATCGCCGGCGGGGCATCGGCCGCAGCACCCTGCGCCCACAGCTTCAGCAGCTGCTGGCACTTGCGCCGGGCTGCCGCGACGCTGGTGCGCGGCAGCAGCAGGCAGAACTCTTCGCCGCCGTAGCGGCAGGCCACGTCGCTGCGCCGGCTGTGTGCGGCGAGCATCCGGCCGAAATTGCTGAGCAGACGGTCTCCGGCAGCGTGGCCGAACACGTCGTTCACGCTCTTGAAATGATCGAGGTCGATGATCGCCACCGCCAGCGGCTGGCCCTCGCGCTGGGCCTGCCGCAGCATCCCGGGCAGCACCTCGTCGAGGTGGCGGCGGTTGAACAGGCCGGTCAGGAAGTCGCGCGTGGCCTGCTGCTGCAGCGCCTGCTGCAGCGTCTGCACCTCGACCACCTTGCGTTCGAGCTGCTCGTTGGCCGCCTCGAGCTCGGCGTGCGCGCGTTCGGTACGGCGCCGGCCCGCTTCGGCCAGCGCCAGTTGCGCCTGCAGGCGCAGCAGTTCGGTCTGCAGCGCCGCCGCCTGGTAGCGCGCTTCGCTCGCCATCCGCCCGCGCTCGACGTAACGCTGTTGCCACAGCCGCAGCGCCGCGAGCGCGCCGGGCGCATCGCCGAGCCGCTCGTGCACCGCCGCCAGCGCGTGCAGGAAATGGCAGTGCACCCGCAGGCTCACGCCTTCGACCCGGCCCGCACACAACGCCGCCGCCGACGGCTGCAGTGCGGCCAGCGCGTCGCGGCAGCGGCCGCGCGCCAGCAACAGCTCAGCCGTCGCGACCTGCAGCGTGATGCGCTCGTCGGGCACGGTGTGGCGGTCCAGCGCCTCGCCGGCCAGCGCGAGCAGCCTCTCGCCGAGCGCCAGGTCGCCGGCGCGCAGCGCCGCCAGCGCCATCGTCTCGTAGTGCGCATTGGCCGGGCCGCGGCCGCTGCCGTCGGCCGGCAGCTGCAGCAGCTGATGCACGCTGGGCAGCGCCTCGGCCGGGCGTTGCAGGCTGGTCAGGCAGATCACCAGGTTGATGGCGAGCACGCTGAGCAGCCGCGGGTTGTTCAGCCGCCGGCAGCGCTGCAGCCCCTGCTCGACGTAGCTCAGCGCCTGGTGGTAGTCGCCCAGCTGGATCAGCTCGTGCGCGAGGTTGCAGTACAGCACCACGTCGAAGCCCTGGCTGCGCGCGGCGCGCAGGGCTTGCATCGCCTGGAACATGTAGGCGAAGGCCTGCTGCGATTCGCCCAGTTCGGAGTAGCAGCCGGCGATCGTGTTGAGCAGCATGCCCTGTTCGTCGTCGCGCAGCCGCTGCAGCCCTTCGTCGCGCAGCCGCAGCACCCGCTGCAGCGATGCGCGGTAGTCGCCGCGGCGCCACACGCTGCGCGCGAGGCCGACCTCGGCCAGCAGCTCGCCGGCGCGGTCGCCGGTAGCGGCGAAGGCGGCGGTCGCGCGGTTCAGCTCGTGCATCGCCTCGTCGGGCGTCGCGTACCAGATCAGGTTGAAGCCGCGCGCCAGCCGCGCCCAACCCTCGGCACCGACATCGCCGCGGCGCCGGGCATTGGCCAGCGCGGCGTCAGCCTCGGCCGTGCAGCGCTGCGAATCGCTGTACAGCAGGCGCCACGCACGCCGCGCCTGGCGCCAGGCGGCGGTGCGCGGGGTGGGGGTTGCAGTGCCGGCCATCGAGAACATTGTGGACGATGCCCCCGCGCGCCGGCATCGCCCTGAAGAGGGAACACGGGCAAGGGCCGCGCGCGGCATCGCGCGCAGCGCGGGCGGCGGCAGCCCGCGCCGAGGGCCTGTCCGGCCGGGTGCGCAGCGCGCTACTTCTCGTCCATCGCCGCCTGGTGGCGCTTGATGAACTCCTGGTAGGTGTCGATGCCGCGCAGCTGCAGCACGGTGTTGCGCACCGCGGCCTCGACCAGCACCGCCAGGTTGCGGCCGGCGTCGACCGCGATCACCACCTTGCGCACCGGCATGCCGAGGATGTCCTCGAACAGCGGCTCGTAGGGCAGGCGCTCGAACTCGCGCTCCATCGTCTCCTTGCGCACCAGGTGCACGATCAGCTTCAGGCGCATCTTCCGCCGCACCGCGGTCTCGCCGAAGATCGCCTTGATGTCGAGCAGGCCGATGCCGCGCACCTCGAGCAGGTTCAGCAGCAGTTCCGGGCAGCGGCCTTCCAGCGCGGTCTCGGAGATGCGGTACAGGTCGACCGCGTCGTCGGCTACCAGGCCGTGGCCGCGGCTGATCAATTCGAGCCCCAGCTCGCTCTTGCCCAGCCCCGATTCGCCGGTGATCAGCACGCCCAGGCCGAGGATGTCCATGAACACGCCGTGGCGCGTGGTGCGCTCGGCGAACTGCTGCGCCAGGTCGGCACGCACCACGTCGATCACGTGGCCGGCCGACTCGGCGGTCTGGAACAGCGGGATCTCGGCACGGTCGCACATCGCCACCAGGCGCGGCGGCGCCTGCTGGCCGTCGGCGACGATCAGCACCGGCGGCTCGAGGGTGACGATGCGCGCGATGCGCCGCTCTTGTGCGTCGGGCTCGCAGGCAGCCAGGTAGGCGACCTCGCGCCGGCCCACGATCTGCACGCGGTACGGATGCACGTAGTTCAGGTAGCCGACCAGGTCGGCCGCCGAGCGGGCATCGCGGATCGCGGCTTCTTCGAAACGGCGGTCAGGGCGGGCGTGGCCGGCAATCCACTCCCAGCGCATCGCCTCGCGGTGGGCTTCGAACAGGCCCTCTGCACTGATGGTGCCGGGCTTCATCGCGGCGGCAGCCTGCGGCGGATCAGACGACCGACTTCTGCGGCTGCCACGCGTCGATCAGCCGGTGCACGCCGGCCGCGTCCGGCTCCGTGAGCAGACGCTGCCGCAATTCGCGGTCCGACAGCATCTCGGCGATTTCCGACAGGATCTCCAGATGCTTCTGGGTTGCCGCCTCGGGCACCAGCAGGAAGATCAGCAGGCTCACGGGCTCGTCGTCGGGCGAGTCGAAGGCGATCGGCGCCTGGGTGCGCAGCACCGCGGCCAGCGGATTCTTCAGCCCCTTGATCCGGCCATGGGGAATGCCCACGCCGTGGCCCAGCCCGGTGGAGCCCAGGCGCTCGCGGGCGAACAGGTTGTCGGTCACCGTGCCGCGGGCAATCGCATGCTGGTTCTCGAACAACAGCCCGGCGAACTCGAACGCCCGCTTCTTGCTGGTGGCGTCGACATCGACCAGCACGTTGGCCGGCGGCAAGATGGCAGCGAGTCGATTCATGGCATGGGGGCCGGAGCAGCGGATCTTTCGCTGCCGACCACCGTCGGTTCGGAAGACCAAA
The DNA here is from genome assembly GCA_018240325.1 of Pseudomonadota bacterium. Taxonomy (GTDB): domain Bacteria; phylum Pseudomonadota; class Gammaproteobacteria; order Burkholderiales; family Burkholderiaceae_C; genus Rubrivivax. The sequence goes on along the minus strand of JAFEFZ010000183.1, from coordinate 23,997 downwards.
AATTATAGGAATCGGCTTGCGCTGCCGGTGCCCCAGGCCCGCCTGCGTGCCGGTTCGGCGAGTTTTGTGCTGCATAGCAGCAACGATGCCGGCCTGAAGGCCCGGAACTTGTCGCCGAGGCGACATCGAAACATGCCTGCGGCACGCGCTCGGGTTCGACGCCATGCCGCAACCGGCGCCGCGAACCGCCGCCTCGCGGCGGCCTCGGCGCCGGCAGCCGGGCCTCAGGGCGAATCGGCGTGCATCCGCTTGGCTCCGGCGCGGTGCTGCTCCTGCAGACGGTCCTTGTGGCGCATCACCTGGCGATCGAGCTTGTCCATCAACTGGTCGATCGCCGCATACAGATCCTCGTGCGCCTGTTCGACGAAGATGTCGCGGCCCTTGACGTGCAGCGTGACTTCGCAGCGCTGGCGACGCTCCTTCTCCTTCTGCTTCTCCACACTCAGCAGCACGTTGACGTCGACGACCTGATCGAAATGGCGGGTGACCCGCTCCAGCTTCGTAAGCACATACTCTCGCAGCGAAGGCGTCACTTCGAGATGGTGTCCGCTGATCGTCAGGTTCATTCAAGCCTCCTTTGAGCAGGCGTGGTGGGGGGATCGGGGAAATGGGGGAATCGGGAAAGCTGGGGCGGCGCGCGCCGGTCCGGCCTGTTGCCGGCATGACGGCACCGCGCCCGCCGGTCGCGGCCAGTGTGCCCCCGAACGTCGGCACTGGCAAGGCAGGTGCCGCCAAGGCAGCACCCGCGCGTTGCCTGCGCATGCCGATCGGCCTCGGCGTTGCGGCCGAGCCGAGGGAGTCGCGGCCGGATCATCGTCAGCCGCATCTTGCGGCACCCGCCGGCCATGCGCGCATGGGACGCACCGGCTCGCGTGACGATCTTCGCGCCGGCCCCGGCGCGGCAAGGGTCGTGCACGATGGCGATCGCGGCGCGCAGCCGGCGGACATCCCCGACGCCGCGCACGCCCCGTTGAAGCCGGAGCATGCCGGTGCGGCCTCGGGCCTGCCGCACCGCGATGCGATAATTCACGCTTGCCATCGCACCATGAGGCCTGCTTGGACCCGAGTCACCTTCGGTGACCGTCCGCCCGGCCCGGCGGCGCGCAGCCGCCCGCGGCTGCAATCCCGGATCGGGGTGAGACGGCAGCCGTAACCACCCCGAATGCCCCGCGCGGGCCGCCGAACGGCGCCCGCCCCGCCGGAGTTGCCGATGCTGAATGTCTTCACGCTGGCCAACGGCCGCCTGAACGGCCGGATCCTGGAGCCGGCCAGCGACCGCCTGGCGCTGCCGCCGGTCTGGGTCGACATGGAAGCGCCGACCGCCGAGGAGAAGGCCTGGGTGCGCAGCCAGTTCGACCTGACCATCCCCGAGGACATCGTCGACGACGACCTCGAGGAATCGGCACGCTTCTACGAAGAGGACAACGGCGAGCTGCACATCCGCTCCGACTTCCTGATCGACGACGACGTGATGCCGCGCAACGTGCGCGTCGCCTTCATCCTGCACCACAACGTGCTGTTCTCGGTGCACGACGAAGACCTGCCGGTGTTCCGCCTGCTGCGCATGCGCGCGCGCCGCATCCCGGCGCTGATCGACGATGCGAAGGACGTGCTGCTCAAGCTCTACGACGGCGACGCCGAATACTCGGCCGACGCGCTCGAAGGCATCTACGACAGCCTGGAGCTGGTCAGCGCGCGCGTGCTGAAGAAGGACGTGGACGACCAGGCCGCCGGCGAGGCGCTGTCGGCGATCGCGCGCGAGGAAGACCTGAACGGCCGCATCCGCCGCAACGTGATGGACACGCGCCGCGCGGTCAGCTTCATGATGCGCAGCCGCATGCTCAGCGCCGAGCAGTTCGAGCAGGCGCGCCAGATCCTGCGCGACATCGATTCGCTCGACAGCCACACCACCTTCCTGTTCGACAAGATCAACTTCCTGATGAACGCGACCGTCGGCTTCATCAACATCAACCAGAACAAGATCATCAAGATCTTCTCGGTGGCCAGCGTGGCGCTGCTGCCGCCCACGCTGATCGCCAGCATCTACGGCATGAACTTCAAGTTCATGCCCGAGGTGGACTGGCAGCTGGGCTCCCCGTTCGCGCTGACGCTGATGATCGCGTCGGTGGCCGCGCCGTTCATCTATTTCCGGCGCAAGGGTTGGCTGCGGTAGGCTGGTGCCGGCAACACGACCCGGGAGCATCCGATGAGCACAACCCACCGCATCGCCGCGATCCCCGGCGACGGCATCGGCAAGGAGGTGATGCCCGAGGGCATGCGCGTGCTGCAGGCGGCGGCGCAGCGCTTCGGTTTCGGCCTCGATGTCACACCGATCGCCTGGGCCAGCTGCGACCACTACGCCGCGACCGGCCGGATGATGCCCGACGACTGGCAGGCGCAACTGCAAGGCCTGGACGCGCTGCTGTTCGGCGCGGTCGGCTGGCCCGCCGCGGTGCCCGACCACGTGTCGCTGTGGGGCAGCCTGCTGAAGTTCCGGCGCGAGTTCGACCAGTACATCAACCTGCGGCCGGTGCGCCTGTTCGACGGCGTGCCCTGCCCGCTGGTGGATCCACGAGGCAGGCCGCGCAAGCCGGGCGACATCGACTACCTGATCGTGCGCGAGAACACCGAAGGCGAATACACCAGCCTGGGCGGCGTGATGTACGCCGGCACCGAGCGCGAGATCGTGATCCAGGAATCGGTGTACTCGCGCGTCGGCGCCGACCGGGTGCTGAAGCACGCGTTCGAGCTGGCGCGCTCGCGGCCGCGCCGGCACCTGACGGTGGCCACCAAGAGCAACGGCATCGCGATCAGCATGCCGTGGTGGGACGCGCGCGCCGATGCCGTCGGCGCCGGCTACCCCGAGGTCAGCGTCGACAAGCAGCACATCGACATCCTGAGCGCGCGCTTCGTGCTGCAGCCGCAGCGCTTCGACGTGGTGGTGGCGACCAACCTGTTCGGCGACATCCTGTCCGACCTGGGGCCGGCGACCACCGGCACGATCGGGCTGGCGCCCAGCGCCAACCTGAACCCCGAGCGCAGGTTCCCGTCGCTGTTCGAGCCGGTGCACGGCTCGGCGCCCGACATCTACGGCCGCAACATCGCCAACCCGGTGGCGATGATCTGGTCGGCCGCGCTGATGCTCGACTTCCTCGGCGAGCGCGCGGCGCACGACGCGATCCTGCGCGCGATCGAGCAGGTGCTGGCCGCGGGCCCGCGCACGCCCGACCTCGGCGGCAGCGCGTCGACCCCGGACATGGGCCGGGCGATCGCCGAGCGCGTCGCCGCCGGTTGAAGCCGGTTGAAGCCGGCTGAAGCCAGCGGTGGCGCCGGCACCGCTGCTGGCGCATGGGGAAGGCCCGTTGCCGGCAGGGGCCGCTGCGGTCCCTAGAATCGCGCGTCGATCCATCGCAGCCAGCCGAAGCCCCGCCATGCTCTATCCGGACCTGTTCAAGCAGCTCGAGGCCGTGCGCTGGGACATGGACCGCGACATCCCGTGGGCGCAACACGACGCCGCCCGCCTGTCCGACGAGCAGGCGCAGACGATCAAGATGAACGCGGTCACCGAGTGGTCGGCGCTGCCGGCCACCGAGATGTTCCTGCGCGACAACCGCGACGACAGCGACTTCTGCGCGTTCATCAGCGTGTGGTTCTTCGAGGAGCAGAAGCACAGCCTGGTGCTGATGGAGTACCTGCGCCGCTTCCGCCCGGAACTGGTGCCCACCGAGGCCGAGCTGCACGCGGTGCGCTTCGAGTTCGACCCGGCGCCGGCGCTGGAGACGCTGATGCTGCACTTCTGCGGCGAAATCCGGCTGAACCACTGGTACCGGCGCGCGGCCGAGTGGCACACCGAGCCCGTGATCCGGCACATCTACGAGACGCTGGCGCGCGACGAGGCGCGCCACGGCGGCGCCTACCTGCGCTACATGAAGCGCGCGCTGCAGCGCCGCGGCGACGAGGCGCGCGCCGCCTTCGCCAAGGTCGGCGTGCTGATGGCCAGCGCGCGCCGCACCGCGCAGGCGCTGCACCCGACCAACCTGCACGTCAATGCGAGCCTGTTCCCGCGCGACACCGTGCAAAGCCGCGTGCCCGACCCGGTCTGGCTCGAGCACTGGCTCGACCGGCAGATCCGCTTCGACGCCGCCTGGGAGACCAAGGTGGTCGAGCGCATCCTGCACAACCTGAGCCTGCTGCTCGAGCGCCGCTTCGCCAGCGTGCAGGACCTCAACCGCTACCGCAAGGAAGTCGTCGCCGCGTTGGCCGCGGGCGGCAGCGCGCAACCGGCGCCCGCCTGACCGCGCCCACGCGCCGGGCTGCTGCCGGGCGGCGACGGGCACGCCCCGGGTGGCACCACGTTCAGGCCTTCTTCGCCATCGCTTCCAGGTCGCGCTTGCGGTCGGCGTTTAGGCGCTGCACCGACGCCCGCTCGCCCAGCGTCTTCAGGTAGGCCTTCCAGTCGATGCCGGCGGCGGCGACCATGTCCTCGCCGAGCACCGCCTTGGTCGCCTGCGCCACCGTCGGCAGGCAGGCGAAGGCCGCGGCGTCGGCGAGCGTGAAGCGGTCGCCGGCCGCATAGGGCGCGAGCTTGAGCATCCGCTTCAGACCGGGCAGGCTGCGCGCGAGCTGCTTGCGCACCCGCTCCTTGGTCGCGTCGCTGGTGCTGCCGCCGAAGTAGGCCTGGCCGTAGAGCTCGCGCCCCACCAGCTCGACGTACAGCTCCATGTACGCGCACAGCTCGCGCACCTTGGCCGCCTCGAAGGGGTCGGCCGGCAGCAGCGCCGGCTGCGGGAAGCGCGCCTCGAGGTAGTCGTTGATCACCTGGCTCTCGCACAGCGCGCCGCCCTCGGTGCGGATGAACGGGATCTTGCCCAGCGGCGACGCGGCCAGCACGCCTTCGTCCTTGCTGTGGGTCGCGACCGTTTCCTCGGTGAAGGGCACGCCCTTCTCGAGCAGCACCAGCTTGACCTTGTTGTAGTAGTTCGACAGGCTCATGCCGCACAGCGTGATCATCGTCGGTCTCCTCGGGGATGGGTGATTGCGGACGCGCGAGGCCGCGAGTCTATGCGCTGGCGCGCGCCCGCCCGGCCAGCACCAGCAGCGCGCAGGCTGCTCCGGCCGCGCTGCCGGCGGCATGCCCGATCGGCGCCACTGCGACGCCGAGCACGCCGCCCGGTTGCGTCAGCGGCCCCCAGGGCTGCTCCAGCGCGAGTTTGACGAGCAGCCCCGCGGCCACCCATGCGCCGACCCGCCGCTGGCGCCGGCTGCCGCAGCACAGCAGCTGCACCGTGACCGCTGCCACGCCGGCGTGGAGCACGCCCGACAGCCCGAAGTAGCTCGCCAGCCCCGGCCGCAGCAGCAGCCCGAGCTGGGCCAGCGGCCAGGCGGCGAACCACGCGAGCGCGACGCGCGCGCGCGCACCTGCCGCCCAGCCGTAGGCGGCGACCAGCGCGGTGCCGGCGAGGTTGGCGGCCAGGTGCGCGGCGCTGCCGTGCACCAGCGCCGCGCTCCACCAGCGCCAGGGTTCGGTGAAGGCGCGCGCCGGGCGCCAGTCCAGCGCGGCGGCGTCGAAGGCGGCTGCGGCGATGGCGCCCAGCGCCAGCGCAGCGGCCAGCACCAGCCAGGCCGCGCCGGGCCGCGCCAGCCGCGCGCGCAGGCGCTCAGTCAAAGACGGCGGACCACAACGCGGCCACCGCCGCGCGCTCGGCCGGCATCGCCGCGGCGTCGATCTGGGTCGGCTGCTCGTCCAGGCGAGCCAGGTGCTGCGCGCGGCGCAGCTCGCGGTAGGCGTCGGCCGCGGCAGTGCCGATGCCGGTGCCCAGCAGCCCGGCGGCCTCGGCGCGCTGCAGCAGCGCGATGTTGCCGGCGTTGTCGAGCAGTTGCGGGTGCGCCGCGGCGTGCGCCAGCACCAGGACCTGCACCGCGAACTCCACGTCCATCATGCCGCCGGGGCTGTGCTTCAGGTCGAAGCGGCCGGCGCGCACCGGGTGCGCGTCGCGCACCTTGGCGCGCATCGACTGCACCTCGGCGCGCAGCGCGGCGGCGTCGCGCGGCGCGGTCAGCACGCGCCGGCGCACCGCTTCGAAGCGCGGCCCGAGCTCGGGCGTGCCGGCGCAGAAGCGGGCGCGCGTGATCGCCTGGTGCTCCCAGGTCCACGCGGTGTTGCTGCCGCGGCCGACCTGGTAGCTCTCGAAGGCGCCGATCGAAGTCACCAGCAGCCCCGAGCCGCCGTTGGGCCGCAGCGCGGTGTCGATGTCGAACAGCTCGCCGGCGCCGGTGCGCAGCGTCAGCCAGGTGATCAGCTTGCGCACGAAGTGCGCGTAGACCTCCTGGGCGCGGTCGCGGTCGGCCTCGTCGGCGTCGTCATACAGGAACACCAGGTCCAGGTCGCTGCCGTAGCCCAGCTCCTTGCCGCCGAGCTTGCCGTAGGCGATCACCGCGAAGCGCGGCGCGTCGCGGTGGCGCTGGCGCAGCATCGGCCAGGCCCAGCGCAGCGTGGTCTCGAGCACCGCGTCGGCCAGCGCCGACAGGTCGTCGGCCACCTGCTCGACCGTGAGCTCATGCTCGACGTCGCGCACCAGCGTGCGGAACAGCTCGGCGTGGTGCGCATGGCGCAGCGTGTCGAGCAGCGCCTCCTCGTCGGCCTGACCCGAGCGCGCCCACGCGGCGTGGCGCTGCGCCAGCTCGTCGAGGAAGGCATCGCGGCCGAAGCGGCCGTGGCGCTGGCGCTGGTCGGCCAGCTCGTCGATCACGCTCGGGTGGCGCATCAGGTACTGCATCGGCCAGCGCGCCAGCCCCAGCAGGCGCAGCAGCCGCCGCAGCACCTCGGGCCGTTCGGCCAGCAGCGCCAGGTAGCTTTCGCGCCGCAGCAGCGGCTCGACCCAGTCGAGGAAGCGCAGCGCCGCCGCCTCGGTGCACTCGTCGGCGGCGACGCCGTCGGCGGCGCGCCGCACGAGCCGGCCCAGGCGCAGCTTGCTCTCGTCGCGCAGCGCCGCCACGCGCGGCTGCGCCGCCCAGTGCCGCACCCGTTCGGCCAGCTGCGGCGGCAGCGCGTCGGCCAGCTCCGGGCTGTCGATCGCCGCCGCGGCCGCGCCGCCGCAGGCGGCACAGCCGTTGCGGCCGCTCGGCGGCGGCGCGCGGCCGTCGTGCAGCAGCGCGTCGAATTCGGTGGCCACCAGCTCGCGCGTCTGGCCGAGCCGGTCGAGCAGCGCACAGGCGCCGGCGCTGCCTTCCAGGCCCAGCCCGGCGGCGATCCAGTGCAGGTCGGCGTCGGCGCCCGGCAGCAGGTGGGTCTGCTGGTCGTCGAGATACTGGATGCGGTGCTCGATGCGCCGCAGCAGCTCGTAGGCCTGGGCCAGCGCCTGCGCGGTTTCGGGCTTCATCAGCCCGCTCGCCGCCAGCCGGCTCAGGCCCGCCAGCGTCGAGCGGGTGCGGATCTCGGGGTACTGCCCGCCGCGCACCACCTGCAGCAACTGCACCACGAACTCGATCTCGCGGATGCCGCCGCGCGACAGCTTCACGTCGTTGGCGCGCTCGGGCCGCCCGGCGGCGCGGCGCTGCGCCTCGTCGCGGACCTTGCGGTGCAGCTGGCGCAGGCCCTCGAACACGCCGTAGTCGAGGTAGCGCCGGTACACGAAGGCGGTGACCAGCGACCGCAGCGTGCGCAGCCCGGGCGTGTCGAGCGAGTCGCGCGGCGCCACCACCCGGCTCTTCAGCCAGGCGAAGCGCTCCCATTCGCGGCCCTGCGCCTGGAAATAGTCCTCGAGCGCCGCCAGGCTGGTCACCGGCGGGCCCGAGTTGCCGTGCGGCCGCAGCGCCAGGTCGACACGAAACACGAAGCCGTCGTCGGTAGTCTCGCCGATCAGCGCATGCAGCCGCTTGGCGACCCGCGCGAAGTACTCGTGCGCGCTGACCGGCGCGGCGCCGTCGGTCTGCCCGTCCTCGTCGTAGACGTAGATCAGGTCGATGTCGGAGGACACGTTCAGCTCGCGAGCGCCGAGCTTGCCCATGCCGACGATCCAGAACTCGATCGGCGCGCCGGCACGGTCGCGCGGCGTGCCGGCGCGCTCGGCCACGTCGGCACGCGCCTGCTGCAGCGCCAGCGACAGTGTCGTTTCGGCCAGGTCGGTCATCGCGCCGGTGACCGCTTCCAGCGGCGCGCCCTGCTCGACGTCGAGCACCGCCAGCCGCTCCAGGCACAACTGGCGCGCGACGCGCAGCGCCGCGGCCAGCGGCCGCCCACGCTGCTGCAGCCGCTCGATCAGCCGCGCCAGCGCGGCCGCATCGGGCACGCCCGCATCGAGCAGCGCCAGGTCGCCGGCATGGACCCGGCGCACGCGCTGCACGAAGCGGCTGTGGGCGGCGTCGGCGCGGGGTTGCAAGGCGGCAGCGGCGTTTGCGGCGGAGTCTGGGGCCATCGGGGCGGCATGTGCTAGATTGGCTCGGCCGGATGCAGGCGCCGCCCGGGGCCGCCGGCAGGCCCACGGCAAGGCGCTTGCGCCGACGCGGATGGTGCGCAAAGCGCAAGACCTGCGCCGCTGAATGGTTTCAAGCCCGTCTCCTGCGCCGGACGCCGGCGCGCCGCTGTTGCGGCGGCTGCTGCGGCGCGCGATCGCTGCCGCATTCGGCCTGCTGCTGCTGCTGTGGGGCCTGATGCTGGCCGCCTGGCTGCTGCTGCACTGGGCGATTCTGCCGCAGCTCGACAACTGGCGGCCGGCGATCGAGCGCCAGGCCAGCCGCACGATCGGCGCGCCGCTGCGCATCGGCCGGCTCGACGTGCAATCGGCCGGCTGGGTGCCGTCCTTCGACCTGCACGACCTGCGCCTGTACGACCCGCAGGGCCGCGAGGCGCTGCGCCTGGCGCGCGTGCAGGCCTCGCTGTCGCCGCGCTCGCTGCTGCAGCTGCAACTGCGCTTCCGGCAGGTGGTGGTCGACGGTGCGCAGCTCGACGTGCGGCGCGACGCTGCCGGCCGACTGCAGGTCGCCGGCTTCGATTGGGACCGCGAAGCGCCCGCCGGCGGCGCGCGGCTGCGCGATTGGGTGCTGGCGCAGCCCGAGCTGGTGATCCGCGACGCCCGTCTGGTCTGGACCGACGAGACCCGCGAAGCGCCACCGCTGCAGTTGAGCGACCTCGACCTGGTGCTGCGCAACGGCCTGCGCCGGCATGCGCTGCGCATCGATGCGACCCCGCCGCCGCAGTGGGGCGGGCGGTTCACGCTGCGCGGCCGCTTCACCCAGCCGCTGCTGGCCGAGCGCAGCGACCTGCGGCGCTGGAGCGGCACGCTGTACGCCGAGCTGCCGCAGGCCGACATGGCCGAGCTGCGCCGCTACGCCGAGCTGCCCTTCGAGCTGCGCGAAGGCGACGGCGCGCTGCGCGCCTGGGCCGAGATCGAGGCCGGCCAGGCGCGGCGGCTGACGCTCGATGTCGCGCTGCGCGCGGTATCGCTGCGCCTGGGGCACACGCTGGAGCGGCTGGAGCTGCAACAGGTGCTCGGCCGCTTCGTCGGCGCGCGCGACGCCGGCGGCGTCGAGCTGGCGGTGCAGGGCCTGCGCTTCACCACCGGCGACGGCCTGCACTGGCCGGCCGGCAACCTGCGCCTGGCGTGGCAGCAGGCGCAGGACCTGGCCGCCTGGCCGCCGTCGGCGGCAGCGGTCAGCGGCGGCAAGTTCAGCGCCGACCGGCTCGACCTGGACGTGATCGCACGCACCACCGCGCGGCTGCCGGTGGGGCAGGCACTGCGCAAGCTGCTGCACACCGTGGCGCCGCAAGGCACGGTGCAGGCGCTCGAGGGCCGCTGGAGCGGGCCGATCGACGCACCCGACCGCTGGCAGGTGAGCGGCCGGCTCGACGGCCTGAACCTGGCTGCGGCAGCACCGGGGCCGTCGCCGGGGCGCCCCGGACTGCGCCACGCCCGGGTCGAGTTCCAGGCCGACGAGCGCGGCGGCAAGGCGCAGCTGGCGATCAAGGCCGGCGCGCTGATCTTCCCCGGCGTGTGGCAGCAGCCCGAGATCGGCTTCGACGACTTCGACGCCGCGCTCGCCTGGCGCATCGAGCCGACGGCCGGCACGGCATCGGCGCTGGCGGTGGAGCTGCAGCACGCGCGCTTCGCCAATGCCGATGCGCAGGGCGAGTTCGATGCACGCTGGAGCACCGGCCGCGGCGACGGCTTCGGATCGGGCGCGCGCTACCCGGGCCGGATCGAGCTCAGCGGCCGCCTGCAGCGCGGCAACGCAGCGAGCATCGCGCGCTACCTGCCGCTGTCGGTGCCGGCCGAAGCACGCACCTACGTGCAAGGCGCCCTGCTCGGCGGGCAGGTCCACGACGCGACGGTGCGCCTGCGCGGCGACCTGGCCGACTTCCCGTTCACCGATCCGCGCGGCGGCGAGTTCAAGGTCAGCGCGCGGGCACAAGACGTGACGCTGGCCTACGTGCCGGGCACGCCGGCCGCGGCGTCGCCCTGGCCCGCCTTCACCCAGGTGGCCGGCCAGATCGAATTCGACCGCAACGCGATGCGGCTGCACGGCGTGCATGCGGCGTTGTGGGGCTACGAGCTGCGCGCCGTGCAGGGCGGCATCGCCGATCTGTCGGCCGACCGGCCGGTGCTGCAACTCGACGGCCAGGGGCGCGGCCCGGCCGCCGACCTGCTGCGCTTCGTGCGCAGCACGCCGCTGGCCGGCTGGATCGGCGCATCGGCCGACGGCGCCAGCGCCACCGGCCGCAGCGAGCTGACGCTGGCGCTCGTGCTGCCGCTGGCAGACCCGGCGCGCAGCACGGTGCGCGGCAGCCTGCTGCTGCCGGGCAACGACCTGCGGCTGCGCGCCGACTGGCCGGCGCTGGCCCAGGCGCACGGCCGCGTCGACTTCACGCGCACCGGGTTCCAGTTGCGCGACGCCGGCGCCCGACTGCTCGGCGGCGACGCCGTGTTCGACGGCGGCATCGGCGCCGACGGTGCGCTGCGCTTGAACGTGCAGGGCAGCGCCACCGCCGAGGAGCTGCGGGCGGCGCCGGCGCTCGGTGCAGCTTCGCGGCTGGCGGCACAGATGCGCGGCCAGGCCAGCTACCGCGTCAGCATCGGGCCGGGCCAGGGGATGCCGGAGTTCAGTCTCGGCAGCAACCTGGTCGGGATGCAGATCGACCTGCCGCCGCCGCTGGCCAAGCCGGCATCCGCCGCCTGGCCGCTGCTGCTGCGCGCCGGCGCGGCCGCCGAAGGCCCGGCCGCCGGTAACGGGCCGCTCCAGCGGCTGCAGCTCGATCTGGGCGAGCTGCTGCAGGCGCGTTTCGTGCGCGACCCCGCCGACGGCAGGGTGCAGCGCGGTGCGATCGCCGTCGGCAGCGCACTGCCGCCGCTGCCGGCGGCCGGCGTGGCCGCCAGCCTGAAGCTCGGCCAGGTCGACCTCGACGCCTGGGAGGCGCTGTTCGACAAGTTCGGCGACAGCGCCGCCGCGGCGGCCGGCTTCCTGCCGACGGCGATTTCGCTGCGCGCCGACGAGCTGCGCTCGGGCCGGCGCCGCATCTCGCACGTGGCCGCGAGCCTGCAGCGCGAGGCGGCCGGCGAGCAACTGCTGTGGCAGGCCGATGTTCGCGCCGACCAGCTCGAGGGCCGGATCGAGCTGCGTCCGTCGCAGGGCCCGGGCCAGCCGGGCCGCGTGATGGCGCGGCTCGCGCGGCTGTCGCTGCCGCCGGCCGATGCGGCCGGCGTCGAGGACCTGCTGGCGCGGCCGCCCGCCGGCGTGCCGGCGCTGGACATCGTGGTCGACGACTTCGAGCTGCGCGGCCGCAAGCTCGGCCGGCTGCAGGTGCAGGCGGTCAACCGGCTGCTGCCCGGCCGCGCGGGCCAGCGCGAGTGGCAGCTCGACAGCCTGGATCTGACGGTGCCCGAGGCGCGGCTGGCGGCCAAGGGCCGTTGGCAGGCGGCCGGCAGCCGGCTGATGCAGCTGGACTTCAAGCTCGAGACCACCGACGGCGGCGCGCTCGCCGAGCGGCTCGGCGCGGGCCGCGTGCTGCGCGGCGGCAAGGGCCAGGCGCAGGGCCAACTGAGCTGGGCGGGCTCGCCGCTGGCGCCCGACTATCCGAGCATGGCGGGCCGGGTCGCGCTGGCGCTCGGAGCCGGGCAGATCCTGCAGGCCGAACCCGGCAGCGCGCGGCTGCTGGGCGTGTTCAGCCTGCTGGCGCTGCCGCGCCGGCTGACGCTGGACTTCCGCGACCTATTCCAGGAGGGTTTCGCCTTCGACAGCGCGACCGGCAACTTCGAGGTGGCGCGCGGCGTCGCCACGACCGCGGATCTGAACCTGAAGGGCATGCAGGCCACCGTGCTGGTGCGCGGCAGCGCCGACCTGCGGCACGAGACGCAGGACCTGCAGGTGCTGGTCGTGCCCAACATCGACGCCAGTGCCGCCGCGCTCGCGACGATGGCGATCAACCCGGCGATCGGCTTCGGCACGCTGCTGGCGCAGCTCGCGCTGCGCGAGCCGCTGATGGCGGCCGGCACGCGCGAATACCGGGTCTCGGGTGCGTGGGCCGACCCGGTCGTGCAGCCGGTGCAGCGCACCGCGCAGAGCCCGTTGCCGCCGCTGGAGCCGCTGCTGCCGCGCCTGCCGGCCGAACCCGCCGCTCCCGCTTCTGCCCCCGCCGGGGCGCCTCCAGCCGAGAAAGGTTCCACCGGATGAAGCTCGCCGCCATTCAAATGGTTTCCACCCCCGACGTGGCGCGCAACCTCGACACCGCGGCGCGGCTGCTCGCCCAGGCCGCAGCCGAGGGCGCAGCCCTCGCCGTGCTGCCCGAGTACTTCTGCCTGATGGCGCAGCGCGACGAAGACAAGCTGACGATGGCCGAGCCGCCCGGCGACGGCCCGATCCAGCGCTTCCTGGCCGCGCAGGCGCAGCAGCACGGGCTGTGGCTGGTGGGCGGCACGCTGCCGCTGCGCGACCCCGCCTGCGCACCCGGCCATGTGCGCAACAGCTGCGGCGTCTATGCGCCCGACGGCCGGCTGGCCGCGCGCTACGACAAGATCCACCTGTTCGCGTTCGCGGCGGCCGGCGAGCAGTACGACGAGGGCCGCGTGCTCGAAGCCGGCAGCGAGCCGGTCGCGGTGCAGGCCGGCGCGCTGCGCGTCGGCCTGAGCGTGTGCTACGACCTGCGCTTCCCGGAGCTGTACCGTGCACTGATGCGCCCGCCCTGCGACGTGATCAGCGTGCCCGCGGCCTTCACCTACACCACCGGCCAGGCGCACTGGGAGCTGCTGCTGCGCGCACGCGCGGTCGAGAACCAGTGCTACGTGGTGGCCGCGGCGCAAGGCGGCCGCCACGAGAACGGCCGGCGCACCTGGGGCCACAGCCTGATCGCCGACCCCTGGGGCCAGGTGCTGGCGCTGCGCGCCGAAGGCGACGGCGTGGTCGTGGCCGGGTTCGACGCCGCCGCGATGGCCGACGTACGCGCGCGCCTGCCGGCCTTGCGACACCGGCGGATTTGACGGCTGGGCTAAAATCTTCGTTTACTCGGGGAATGTGCACATGGCCACCAGACGATCCTCTGTTCCTGTCACCGCTCCAGACGGCACCCGACTGCGCCAGACGCAGGCCGAGTACTCGGCAGCCCGGCCGTCCACCGGGCCCGGCGCCAAGCCGATGATGTCGAGCTCGAAGATGTACGTGTGCCGCCGTTGCCAGGCCAACTTCAAGACCGGCGACGGCAAGCCCGATCCGCGCCTGCCTGGCCTTGGCAAGTGCAACAAGTGCCTGGGGCTGTCGGAGCTGGCGGCCTGAAGCCGGCCCGTCTGCGCGCGTGCGCATGATCGGCCCACGCCGCACCGGCGCACATCGCACCAGCCCACGTTGAACCTGCCGCGGCGCCGCGCGCACTGCTGCCGGCCTGCGGCCCGATGACTTGACGAGGCGGCGCGATGCGCGTGAAAACCGTCGCCACCCGGCCGATCGAAGGCCAGCAGCCCGGCACTTCCGGGCTGCGCAAGAAGGTCGCGGTGTTCCGCGAACCCGGCTACCTCGAGAACTTCGTGCAGTCGGTGTTCGACGTGCTGCCCGGGCTGGCCGGCAGCACGCTGGTGCTCGGCGGCGACGGCCGCTTCTTCAACGACCGCGCGATCCAGATCATCCTGCGCATGGCCGCCGCCAACGGCGTCGGCCGCATGATCGTCGGCCGCGACGGGTTGCTGTCCACGCCGGCGGCGAGCGAGCTGATCCGCAGCCGCGGCGCCTTCGGCGGGCTGATCCTGTCGGCCAGCCACAACCCCGGCGGCCCCGACGGCGACTTCGGCATCAAGTACAACATCGGCAACGGCGGCCCCGCGCCCGAGGCGGTGACCGCGGCCGTCCACCAGCGCACGCTCGCGATCGACCGCTGGCTGACGCTGGAGGACGACGTCGACGTCGACCTCGGCCGCGTCGGCGCGACCACGCTCGGCGCGATGACGATCGAGATCGTCGATCCGGTGGCGAGCTACGCGCGCCTGATGCAGCGGCTGTTCGACTTCGACCGGCTGCGCGCGCTGCTCGCGCGGCCCGGCTTTCGCATCTGCTTCGACGCGATGCACGCGATCACCGGGCCCTACGCCACCGAGATCCTCGAGCGCCAGCTGGGCGCACCCACCGGCAGCGTGATCAACGCGCGCCCGCTGCCCGACTTCGGCGGCGGCCACCCCGACCCGAACCCGGTGTGGGCGACCGAGTTGCTGGCGCGCATGAACGGCGCCGACGCGCCCGACTTCGGCGCCGCGAGCGACGGCGACGGCGACCGCAACATGATCGTCGGCGCGCGCTTCATCGTCACGCCCAGCGACAGCCTGGCGGTGCTCGCCGCCAACGCGACGCTGGTGCCGGGCTACGCCGCGGGCTTGAAAGGCGTGGCGCGGTCGATGCCCACCAGCGCCGCGGTCGACCGCGTCGCGCAGGCGCTGGGCATCCCCTGCCACGAGACGCCCACCGGCTGGAAGTTCTTCGGCAACCTGCTCGACGCCGGCCTGTGCACGCTGTGCGGCGAGGAGAGCGCCGGCACCGGCTCGGACCACGTGCGCGAGAAAGACGGGCTGTGGGCGGTGCTGTTCTGGCTGAACCTGCTGGCGGTGCGCGGCGAATCGGTCGAGGCGATCGTGCGCGCGCACTGGCGGCGCTTCGGCCGCAACGTGTATTCGCGCCACGACTACGAGGCCGTGGACGCGGCCGTCGCGCAGCAGATCGTCGCCGGGCTGCGCGCCGAGTTGCCCGCGCTGCCGGGCCGCAGCGCGGCGGGGCTCGCGGTCAGCCGCGCCGACGACTTCGCCTACACCGACCCGGTCGACGGCTCGATCAGCCGCGGCCAGGGGCTGCGCGTGTTCTTCGCCGACGGCTCGCGGCTGGTGCTGCGGCTGTCGGGCACCGGCACCGAAGGCGCGACGCTGCGGCTGTACCTCGAGCGCTACGAGCCCGACCCCGCGCGCCACGGCATCGATGCGCAGGCGGCGCTGCAGCCGCTGATCGACGCGGCCGAGGCGCTGACCGCGCTGCGCGCGCGCACCGGGCGGGCCGCGCCGGACGTGATCACGTAGGGCCGCTGGCGGGCTGGAGCAGCCCGTCGGCCTGCAGCGCCTCGACGCTGACGCGCGCCAGATCGCCCAGCTGCGTCGTCGCGTTGCCGCCCGTCGGGCTGCTCGCGCGGCCGCTCCACAGCAGCCGGCCGGTGGCCGTCTCGTGGAGCGCGCTGTCGGCGGCGTAGGCCTCGCTGACCGTGGCGCCGCCGATCGGGAACGACACGCCGCCGGCCGCACCGCCGCGATAGCCGCCGCCGCCGACGCCGATGCCGATCGTCGGGCCGGTGCTGACGGCCGGCACCGAGGTGCTCAGCGTCGTGCGCCACACGTAGCCGGCTGCGGCCTTGCGCGCGGCGGCCTCGACCGATTCGCGGGTCGGCACCGCGCCGGCCTCGATCGCCGTGAACTGCAAGGGCCGCGCGCCGCGCGCCGCCAGCTGGCGTGCAAACTGCTCTTCGCACACCGCCTGCACCGCCAGCTCGCGCGCCTGGCAGGCCACCAGCACCGTCTGGCCGCTCAGGCTCGTCCCCTTGGATTGCGGGTTCGACCATTGCGCGTCCATCCGCGGCGCCGCGCAGCCGGCGAGCAGCGCGGCAGCCAGCAGTGCCGTCGTGGGGAACAGGGACAGGCTTCGCGACATCGGCGCACTCGGAGTCGTCAACGGATGGCGCGCATTGTGCAGTCCGACGGGCTCACAGCCGCGTGCCGAACATCATCTGCCGCGCCAGCCGCGACCGCAACGGCCCGGCTGCCTGCAGCGCCGCCAGGCCCAGTGCGCGCGCGGCCCCGAGCCCCGGCACGCGCCAGGTGAAGCTGCGCGCCAGGAAGTCGGTGGTGGCGATCGTGCTCCAGCGGTCGGGCGCGCGCAGCCGCTCGATGCGGCGCAGCGCACGGTCGACATCGGGCTCGCGGCGCAGCACCTCGACCAGCTCGAAGGCGTCGCGCAGCCCCAGATTCGTCCCCTGGCCGGCCACCGGGTGCAGCGTCTGCGCCGCGTTGCCGATGCGCACGCTGCGGCCGACGACCAGCCGGCGCTCGGCGTTCAGCCCGAGCGCGAAGTCCTTCAGCGGCGTGAGCGCGACCACCCGCCCGGCCGCGGCCGGCAGCAGGCGGTTCAGGGCGTCGATGCGCGCCGCATCGTCCAGGCCGCGCACCGGATCGGCCGCACCCTGCACGCACCACACCAGCGCTGCCGGCACCGCGGCACCGGCCGGCGCCGCGGGCTTGAGCGGCAGCAGCGCGACCGGGCCGTCGCGCGTGAAGCGCTCGACCGCGAGCCCCGGCGTGCCGCCGTGCAGCGTGGCGGTGCCGACCCAGGCCGACTGGCCGTAATCACTGGCCAGCGCCTTGCGCGCCTGCTGGCCGTACACGCCGCCTTCGGCCACCACCGCCAGGTCGAAGCGCTCGACGCTGCCGGTGTCGAGCGCGACCCCATCGGGCAGCGGCTCGATCGCCCGCACCGCGCAGCCGAAGCGGCTCGTCAGCCGCGACGGGTCGCGCGCAGCAGCGGCCAGCCACGCGCGCTGCAGCGGCGCCACCAGCTCGCCGTAGCGCAGCACCGCGCCGAGCATCGGCACCCCCTCGTCGGCGGCGCGGATGCGCAGCTCGGCGCCGGCCAGCGGCCCGGGGCCTTCGGCTTGCGACACCTGCACCTCGGCGATCGGCTGTGCCTGCGCCGCCGGCCAGCAACCCAGGCGCTGCAGCAGTTGCACGCTGCCCAGCGCCAGCGCCAGCGTGCGCGCGTCGCCCGCCGCGTCGGCGGCGGCGTCGCGGCGGTCGAACAGGCTGATGCGCGCGTGCGGCAGCGTGCCCGCCGCCAGCAGCGCCAGCGCCAGCCCGACCGGGCCCGCGCCGACCACCGCGATGCGCAGCTCGGTCGCGCCCGGCGTCCGTGCAGCCGTCATGCGTGCCCCCTGGCCGTCGCGCAAGCGCCGGGCCGCGCCGGCTTGCCGCGCCTGTCGCTGGCGGCGTGCCGGCAGTGCCCCGGCCCTGCGGGCGACCTCGAGGAAGCGCCGGGCTGCGCCGAGCTTCCTCGGCCCCAGCCGCGGGCGGGCCGGGCGCCGTCCGGACCTGCGAGCGCCTTCATTGCAGCGCCTGCCACTGTGCCGGCGTGCCGACGTTGTGCCATTCGCCCGGCCAGACTTCGGCACTGACCCGGCGCTCGTGCATCGCCGCGCGCAGCAGCGGGCCCAGCGGCGCATGCGTGCCCGGCTGCAGGTGCGCGCACAGCCCGGCGCGCAGCAGCGCGACGCCGGCAAAGGTCCAGCGCCGGCCGTCGGGCCCGGCGGCGTCAGCCAGCGCGCAGCCGTCGGCATCGAGGCCGAAGTCGCCCTGCGGGTGGAACTCGGGGTTGGGCACCAGCCACAGGTGGGCCTGCCGCTGCGGCTGCGCCGCCAAGCGCGCCGCCGCAGCCGGGTCGAAGCCGAAGCCGGGCATGAAGAGGTCGGCCGAGACCAGCCAGAACGCGTCGCCCAGCCACGGCAGCGCCTTGGCGATGCCGCCGGCGGTGTCGAGCGCGCCGCCGTGGTCGCGGCCTTCGGTCGAGTAGCGGATCGCCAGGCCGAACTGCGCGCCGTCGCCCAGCAGCGCCGGGAAGCGCTCTTCGAGCCACGCGGTGTTGACCACCACGTCGCGCACGCCGGCGCGCGCCAGCGCCTCGAGGTGCCAGACGATCAACGGCTTGCCGCGCACCGGCAGCAGCGGCTTCGGGGTGGTGTCGGTCAGCGGCCGCATGCGCTCGCCGCGCCCGGCGGCCAGGATCAGCGCCTTCATGGCCGGTGAGTGTAGGCGCCGCCCGGGTCGCGGACGCTGCGCACCGCGGGCTTGCCGGCCGTCAACGGGGCGGCGCCGGTGCACCGCCTAAAATCGCCGTTTCGCTGAGTTCCGGCCCTGCGCGCCCGCGACGGGCCCGCATGCCATGGCAGCCCACACCCCTGACGACAGCACGCGGATGGCCAACGCCATCCGTGCCTTGGCGATGGACGCCGTGCAGCAGGCGAACTCGGGCCACCCGGGCGCGCCGATGGGCATGGCCGATATGGCGGTCGCGCTGTGGGACCGGCACCTGAAGTTCAACCCGGCCGATCCGCATTGGCCCGACCGCGACCGCTTCGTGCTCAGCAACGGCCATGCGTCGATGCTGCAGTACGCGCTGCTGCACCTGACGGGCTTCGATCTGCCGATCGACGAGCTGAAGCGCTTCCGCCAGCTGCACAGCAAGACGCCGGGGCACCCGGAAGTGGACGTCACGCCCGGCATCGAGACCACCACCGGCCCGCTCGGTCAGGGCTTCGCCAACGCGGTGGGCATGGCGCTGGCCGAGAAGCTGCTCGCGCACGAGTTCAACCGGCCCGGGCACGTGGTCGTCGACCACCACACCTACGTGTTCATGGGCGACGGCTGCATGATGGAAGGCATCAGCCACGAGGCGGCGGCGCTGGCCGGCGCCTGGCGGCTGAACAAGCTGGTGGCGCTGTACGACGACAACGGCATCAGCATCGACGGCCCGGTCAAGCCCTGGTTCATCGACAACGTGCACCAGCGCTTCGAAGCCTACGGCTGGCAGGTGATCGGGCCGATCGACGGCCACGACGCCGACGCGGTCGATGCGGCGATCGCGCAGGCGCGCCAGTCGGCCGATGCGCCCACGCTGGTGATCTGCCGCACCGTGATCGGCCAGGGCTCGCCGCACCGCGCCGGCAGCGCCAAGGCGCACGGCGAGGCGCTGGGCGTCGACGAAGTCGCGGCCACGCGCGCGGCGATCGGCTGGAGCGAGCCGCCCTTCGTGATCCCCGACGCGGTCTACGCGCTGTGGGACCACCGCGCGCGCGGCGCGGCGGCGCAGCGCACGTGGCAGCAGGGTTTCGACGGCTACCGGGCCGCGCACCCGGAGCTGGCGGCCGAGCTGCTGCGGCGCATGGCGGGCGCGCTGCCCGCCGACTTCGACGCGGTGGCCGCGCAGGCGCTGCACAGCGCGCAGGCCAAGGCCGAGACCGTCGCCACGCGCAAGGCCAGCCAGATCGCGCTCGAGGCCTTCACCCGGGCCCTGCCCGAGATGCTCGGCGGCTCGGCCGACCTGACCGGCTCGAACCTGACGAACACCAGCTCGACGCCGGCGCTGCGTTTCGGCGACGACGGCGCCTCCAACGGCGGCCGCCACATCAACTACGGCGTGCGCGAGTTCGGCATGGCCGCGGTGATGAACGGCATCGCGCTGCACGGCGGCTTCATCCCCTACGGCGGCACCTTCCTGGTGTTCAGCGACTACTGCCGCAACGCGGTACGCATGGCCGCGCTGATGCGCCGGCGCGTGGTGTACGCGTTCACGCACGATTCGATCGGCCTGGGCGAAGACGGCCCGACCCACCAGAGCGTCGAGCACGCGGCCGCGCTGCGGCTGATCCCGAACCTCGAGGTCTGGCGCCCGGCCGACACCGCCGAAACCGCCGTCGCCTGGGCCTGCGCGCTGCGCGAAGCCCACCGGCCGAGCGCGCTGCTGCTCAGCCGCCAGAACCTGCCGGCGGTGTCCAAGGCGGCGGCCGAGCAGATCGCGCGCGGCGCCTACGTGCTGGCTGAAGCCCCGGGGCGCGCGCGCGCGCTGATCATCGCCACCGGCAGCGAGGTGGCGCTGGCGCTGCAGGCGCGCGAGCTGCTCGCGGCCGAGCGCATCGGCGTGCGCGTGGTCAGCATGCCCTGCACCAGCGTGTTCGACCGCCAGGACCGCAAGTACCAGCTGGCGGTGCTGCCGCCGAAGCTGCCGCGCATCGCGGTCGAGGCCGGCGTCACCGCCGGCTGGTGGAAGTACGGCTGCGCAGCGGTGCTGGGCGTCGACCGCTTCGGCGAGAGCGCCCCCGGGCCGCAGCTGTTCGAAGCCTTCCACCTCACCGCGCAGGATCTCGCGGCCACGGTGCGCACCGTGCTCGGCCGCTGAGCGGCGCGGCGATACGATTTCTTCATCCCTTCAAGGAGCATGACGATGGCCATCAAGATCGGCATCAACGGTTTCGGACGCATCGGGCGGATGGTGTTCCGCGCGGCGGCCAAGCACTTCGACGACATCGAGATCGTCGGCATCAACGACCTGCTCGAGCCCGAGTACCTGGCCTACATGCTGAAGTACGACAGCGTGCACGGCCGCTTCCGCGGCGACGTGAAGGTCGAGGGCTCGACGCTGATCGTCAACGGCCGCCGCACGCGTCTGACCGCCGAGAAGGACCCGGCCGCGCTGAAGTGGGGCGAGGTCGGCGCCGACATCGTGATCGAGTCGACCGGCCTGTTCCTCGACGACGCCGGCGCGCGCAAGCACCTGGCGGCCGGCGCGAAGAAGGTGATCATGTCGGCGCCGAGCAAGGACGACACGCCGATGTTCGTCTACGGCGTCAACCACGCCAAGTACGCGGGCGAGGCGATCATCAGCAACGCCAGCTGCACCACCAACTGCCTGGCGCCGGTGGCCAAGGTGCTGCACGACACCTGGGGCATCAAGCGCGGCCTGATGACCACGGTGCACGCGGCCACCGCCACGCAGAAGACGGTGGACGGCCCGAGCAACAAGGACTGGCGCGGCGGCCGCGGCATCCTCGAGAACATCATCCCCAGCTCCACCGGCGCCGCCAAGGCGGTGGGCCGGGTGATCCCCGAGCTGAACAAGAAGCTCACCGGCATGTCGTTCCGCGTGCCGACTTCCAACGTGTCGGTGGTCGACCTGACGGTCGAGCTGGCCAAGGAGGCCAGCTACGAGGAGATCTGCGCGGCGATGAAGGCCGCGTCCGAAGGCAGCATGCGCGGCGTGCTCGCCTACACCGAGGACAAGGTGGTCGCCACCGACTTCCGCGGCGAGAGCTGCACCAGCGTGTTCGACGCCGATGCCGGCATCGCGCTGGACAAGACCTTCGTCAAGGTCGTCGCCTGGTACGACAACGAATGGGGCTACTCCTGCAAGGTGCTGGAGATGGCCCGCGTGATCGCCGGCCGCTGAGGCAGCGGCCATGACGCGCCGCGCCGGAGCGAAGCGGACAACAGGCCCGCGGATCGGCCGCCGGCTCGGCCTGCTGCTGCTGGCGGCCGCTGCCGTGCTGCCGGCGCACGCAGCCGACGCACCGGCAGCGGCGCGGGTGATCGTCACCCTGAAGCCCGATGCCGAGCTGCTGCGCGAGACGCCGCTGACGCCGCGGCAGCGCTCGGCGCTGCTGGTGGCCGAAGCCGCGCAGCGCCGCGCGCGCGCGCTGGCCGAGGCGGCCGGCACCGCGCTCACGGCCGGCGCCGCGATCAGTGAGCGCAGCCAGGTGCTGAGCGCGCCCGGGCTGGACGCGGCGACGCTGGCGCGCCGGCTGGCGGCCCATCCGCAGGTGGAATCGGCGGTGGTCGACCAGCGCCGGCGCGCGCTGGCGCTGCCCAACGACCCGCTGTTCGCGGCCGGGCCGGCCGACGGCCGCGGCCCGGCCGTCGGCCAGTGGTACCTGCGCGCGCCGGCGGGCGAGCTGCGTTCGGCGGTCAATGCGCAGGCCGCGTGGGACCGCGTCACCGGCAGCGCGTCGGTGGTGGTGGCGGTGGTCGACACCGGCGTGCTCGCCGGCCACCTGGATCTGGCCGGCGCGATGCTGCCCGGCTACGACTTCATCGCCGACGTCGCCACCGCCAACGACGGCGACGGCCGCGACCCGGACGCCAGCGACCCGGGCGACTGGATCACGTCGGCCGAGAACACCAAGCGCGGCGGCCCTTTCGAGGGCTGCGGCGTCTCGCCCAGCTCGTGGCACGGCACCCAGGTCGCGGGCCTGGTCGGCGCGGTCGCCAACAACGGCCTGGGCATGGCCGGAACGGCCTACGGCGTGCGCATCCTGCCGGTGCGCGTGCTCGGCAAGTGCGGCGGCTGGGATTCCGACATCCTCGCCGGCATGCGCTGGGCCGCTGGGCTGGACGTGCCCGGCGTGCCGCGCAACCCGAACCCGGCGCGCATCCTGAACCTGAGCCTGGGCGGCAGCGGCAGTTGCGCCGCGACCGGCTACCCGGCGGTGCTGCGCGAGCTGCAGGCCGCAGGCGTCGCGGTGGTCGCCGCCGCCGGCAACAGCGCCGGCCATGCGGTGGAGTTGCCGGCCAACTGCGACGGCGTGATCGCGGTGGCGGGGCTGCGCCACGCCGGCACCAAGGTCGGCTATTCCGACCTGGGCCCGCAGATCGCGATCGCCGCCCCGGCCGGCAACTGCGTCAACCTGGGCGCGAACGAGCCCTGCCTGTACCCGATCCTGAGCACCAGCAACAGTGGGCTGCAGCGGCCCGACGCCGGCGGCTCGATCTGGACCGATTCGTACGACTACAGCGCCGGCACCAGCTTCGCCGCGCCGATCGTCGCCGGCAGCCTGGCGCTGATGGTGTCGGCGCGGCCGCAGCTGCTGCCCGAGGAACTGCGGCGGCTGGTGCAGGCCAGCGCGCGGCCCTTCCCGACCAGCGGCGCCGGCACCGACGAAAACGGCCAGGCCGTCGGCCTGTGCCGGCCGCCCGACGGCAGCGACCAGCTGCAGTGCTATTGCCGCACCGGCCTGTGCGGCGCCGGCATGCTCGACGCCGCCGCCGCGGTGGCCGCGGCCGACGGCGTGCTGCCGCGCATCACGCTGGACCCGGCCTCGCCCAGGGTCGGCGACACGATCCGGCTGAGCGCCGCCGGCAGCCTGCCGGGCGTGGGCGCGGCCCTTGCAGGCCAGGCCTGGGCGCTGGTTGCCGACGGCGGCGCCGTCGGCGCGCTGGGCGGCAACCCGGCGGCCGCCGACGTCACGCTGCCGGCGCTGGCCGAAGGCACCGCCACCGTCAGCCTGAGCGTCACCGACGACCAGGGCCGCAGCGCCGCCGTGCAGCAGCCGATCGTGGTGCGCGCCGCCGACGCGCCGCCCGATCCGGGGCAGCCCGCGGATGGCGGCGGCGGCGGTGCCTTCGGCGGTGCAGCGCTGCTGGGGCTGGCCGCGGCGGTGCTGGCCTTGCGCCGGCGAGACTGAAGCCGGCGCCGCGGCGCTCAATCCTCGTTCGAGCCGGCCGTGGCCGGTGCCGCGTCCGACGTCGCTGCGGCCGCGGCGGCGGCAGCGGCTGTGGCGGCCGAAGCTGCCGCGGCCGTGGCGGCGCCCGTCGCGACGATGCGCAGCGCCTGCGGCTGCACCTGTGCGGCCAGCCGCTGCGGTTCACGCTGCGCGCTGGTGGACAGCACCGCCAGCGGCGCGAGCCAACCTTGGGCGAGCGCGAAGAAGGCCACGTTGGCCAGCACCAGCAGCAGCACCAGCCAGCGCATGTCAGCTGCTCCACCGCGCATCGCGCGACCCGCGACGCACCAAATGCCCGACGGCATCGACCGGCGTCGGCCCGTTGCGGCCGTTCATCGTTTCACCGCAGCATGCGGTCGCTCCCACGCGAAAACGTGCTGCACGGGGCCGCCGACGGGGTGGCCAACTCCGTTCAGCCAAATTCTTATTCACTCCGTTGGCCACCCCGCCGTCGG
>JAFEFZ010000182.1 GCA_018240325.1 Pseudomonadota bacterium | reverse complement strand
GTGTTGCCCAGGCCGCGGCGGTGCACGGCCGGCACGCCGGCTCGCTCGAGCGTCTGGCGCACGATCTCGCCGAGCACGTAGCTTTCGGTGAAGCGCTTGGAGCCGACCGTGACGGGTTCGGCCGCAGCCGCGGCAGTTGAAAGCGCCGCCATCAGCGCGCAGGCCAGAACCCGCCAGGCAAGCAGGGCCGCCCGGTACATCGCCCGATTGTGGGCGCGGTTGCGGCGCACTGCGCCGTCGGGGGGCATGGGTCCGATAGGCCGTCAGAACGGCGAATCCCGCAGGGCGCAGCCCGGAGGTACTCCCGTGATCCCGCGCCGATCCGGCCCGGACCCGGGGTCGGGCCCGTCGGCTCCGCCACGCAGCCGGGCGACGGTTGCCGCCCGGCTGCGCCGGGGCGCGGCTTATGGCCGGGCGGCGGGCGCGGCGTCGGCTGCCTTGCTGCCGGCCTTCGCGGCCTTGGGCTGCGGCTGCTGGGCGGTGGCCGGCGCCGCGGCGGCGGTGTAGGCGGCGGCGTTGACCGTCAGCCCGTTCTGCGAGAAGCGCGCGGCGTTGCCCGGGCCGATGCCGCCGACGCGGTCGACCAGATCGCCCCAGTCCTTGAACGCGCCGGCCTTGCGCGCGTCGAGGATCTTGGCCGACAGCCCCGGGCCGATGCCCTTGACCGTTTCCAGTTCGGCCTGCGAAGCCTTGTTGGCATCGACCGCGGCCTGCGCGGCGGCGAAGGCGAAGGCGGCAAGGCACAGCGTGACGAGCGAGCGGATCTTCATGGTGCAACTCCTGTTCGGGCGGTTGGGCCGCGCGCCCATCGCAGCGGCCTGGAACGCATTCTTCGCAGGCGCGGCGTGCCGCGAAACCCGCTGATGGGCGGCTCGATGGGGGCCCCCTTCAGGGGGGGGGTCAGGCCGCCGGGGCGAGCGGCGCAAGGCCCTGGTCGGCGGCGATGCCGGCGACCAGCGTGCGCGCGAAGTACTCGCGGCTGAAGCGCTGCGCGGCGCTGCTGCGCAGGAACGCGGCGATCGCCGCCTGCATCGCGGCGAAGCGCGGCGCGTCGATCGCGCGCAGGTGCGCGAGCAGCGCCGCATCGTCGGCGAAACGGTCGGCATCGACCAGGCAGTCGCTCGGGAAGGCGGCCGCCGCACCCGGCGTTCCCAGGTACACCGGCACGCAGCCGTGCACGAAGCAGTCGAAGATCTTCTCGGTCAGGTAGCCGCGGCTGCCGCGCACGTTCTCGAAGGCGATCGCGAAGCGCGCGCGCCGCAGCACCTCGCCCTTGGTGGGCACCGGCCCGCGCCAGCTCGGGAAGGCGGGCGGCTGCGGCCGCAGCCGGCGGTGCCATTCGCGCAGCCGCTTGTGCGCGCGGCCGAGCACGCCGGCGCGCACGTGCGGCTGGTCCCAGCCGCGGCCGTAGAGCGCGAACAGCTCCGGCGCGTGCGCCTCGAAGTGGCGCGCGATGCGCACGCGCCGGCCGTGCAGGTTGCGCGGGTCGGGGCGGCTGAGCGCGGTGTTGCGCGCGATCATCACGCAGAACAGGTCGCGCTCGGCCCAGGGCGCGAAGGGCTCGAAGCGCAGCTCGTTCGGGATGTCGAGCTTGATCACGTGCGCGCCGTCGACCAGCTCGTCGTTCCAGGTGAACAGCCGCCGGTAGCGCTTCAGCAGCGCGGGGTCGGCATTGCGCGGCCGCACCAGCGGGTCTTCGTACAGGTAGGCATAGGCCGGCCGGCCCGACAGCCGGCGCTGCGCGTTGACGTGCAGCTCGAAGTCCACCGGCCGGCCGGTGCACCGGTCGGCGGTGTGCAGCTCGACGCCGAAGCGCGCGAACTCGTCGCGGATCAGCGCATAGGGCAGGTAGAACTCTCCGCCCTGCGGGCCGGCACCGGCGCGGAACACCTCGTCGTCGCGGTGCGGCCCGGCGGTGAGCGCGCACAGCTTCATGCGGTGTTCGCCCGCGGCCCGAGCACCGCGTACAGGCTGTCGCTGATCGGCAGCCGGTCGAAGGCGTTCATGCGCACGACTTCGAGCCCGGCGGCGCGCGCCGCCGCCGCCAGCGTCGCCGGGGTGAAGTAGTTGACGTGGTCGGGCCAGCGGTAGCCGCACCAGCGCGTGCCGCGCAGGCGGCGGTTCCAGCTGGCGTAGTTGGGCACCTTGACGATCACGCGGCCGCCGGCGCGCAGCGTGCGCGCGCATTCGCGCAGCAGCGGCAGCGGCTGGATCTCGTGTTCGAGGAACGACGCCAGCACGATCAGGTCGAGGCTGTTCGCCGCCAGCCCTGCCAGCCCGTCGAGCGCGCTGGCATGCACGCACTGGCCGCCGTACGCGGCGAGCGCCGCCTGCGAGCGGCGCGCGAGCTCGTCGCTGATCTCGATGCCCAGCGGCCGGCAGCGCGCGCGCAGCGCATCGGGCAGCCGCTCCATCACCGTGCCCAGCAGCGTGCCTTCGCCGCAGCCGACGTCGAGCAGCCGGATCTGCGGCGCGCGCAGCCGGCGCACGAT
Organism: Pseudomonadota bacterium; assembly: GCA_018240325.1. GTDB lineage: Bacteria > Pseudomonadota > Gammaproteobacteria > Burkholderiales > Burkholderiaceae_C > Rubrivivax. The sequence goes on along the minus strand of JAFEFZ010000182.1, from coordinate 425 downwards.
CGCCACGGCCAGGTCGGCGACCTTGTTGCGCTTGAGCACGCGCAGGCGGAAACGCTTGGCGGCGGTGCTGAGCGCGTACAGCGCCGGCTCGGCCGCAGCGCGGCGCTCGGATTCGCGCGCCGACGAGACTTCCCATGCGACTTCGGCGCGCAGGCTGTCGTAGCCGGGCGGGTTCTCGAGGAACACGAAGCCGCTCTCGCGGCACTCGCGCACCACCCACGGCGGCGGCGCGATCGCCAGCGTGGTGGTCGCGGTTTCGCGCTCGAGCAGCGGGCACACGCGCTTCATTGCGGGGGCTCCCCCGCGCGCTGCGCGTCCCGCGGCGCATGAAACACGGTGCGCCCGACGAATGCTGTCGGTCCGTTGCGGCCGTTCATCGTTTCACCACTTGCAGCCGTTCCTACGCGAAAACGTGGCGCACGGGG
>JAFEFZ010000181.1 GCA_018240325.1 Pseudomonadota bacterium | reverse complement strand
AGGCCGAGGCGCTGCCGCAGGCCGAGGCGCGGCCGCAGGCTGAGGCACAGCCGCAGGCCGGGGCACTGTCGCCGGCCGAGACACAGCCGCAAGTCGAGACACAGCCGCAGGCCGAGGCGCCGCCGCAGGCCGGGCAAGCGGCGCACGCCGGCGCGGTGGTCCAGGCCGCAACGCCGGCAGCGGCCGACGACGCCGCAGTCGTGCGCGGTCAGACCCCGGCCGCGGCGCCGGCGGCGGCACCGGTGGCGGCAGCGTCGCCGCAGGCCTTCGTGCTGCCGCTGGACGAACTGCGCGATCTGGCCCGATCGGCCGGCCTGGAATGGGTGAATTCCGACGCCGAGCGGATCCTGGTGGCGCAGCAGACGATCGCCGCCGAGCCTCGGCCGGTCCACGTGCCGCGCCTGCCCAGGCCGCGGGTGGCGGTCGACGAAGGGCCGCTGGTGCTGGTCGAGACCCGCAAGGATCTGTCGCAGCTGAAACTGCCCTTCGACCACGGCGCGGGCGCGGCAGGCTGAGCAAGGGCCGGGCGGTGCCCGGCCCGGCCTTCGGCGCAGGCCACGGCGGCTGCGCCGCCGGGCACCTGGGCGCCGGTTGCAACCGCCGCACGAGGCCTCGTCCGCGCCAGACACCCGCTCCGCACCCGCCCCGCAGGAATCCCCTTGCCGGACCTGCCGGGCGGCTTGTGATACACAAGATCCGGCCGTACGCTCGCGCGGCTGCACCACCCCACACGCCGATCGACCGGCCGTCCGCCGATGAAGCTGAACATCCTGTCCGACCTGCACCTGGGATTCGACGCGATGGATTGGCCGCTCAACGACGCCGACCTGGTGGTGCTGGCCGGCGACGTGTCGCGCCCGCGCCAGGCGGTGGCCTGGGCGCTGCGATTCGAGAAGCCGGTGCTGTACGTGCCCGGCAACCACGAGTTCTACGGCGGCAGCCTCGACGGCACGATCGAAGAGCTGCGGCAGTTGTGCGCCGGCACGCACATCCACGTGCTCGACCGCGACGAGTTGGTCATCGGCGGCGTGCGCTTCCTGGGCGCCACCTTGTGGACCGATTTCGGCCTGTTCGCCGATCCGCAGCAGCAGGCGGCGTCGAAGGCCGAGGCCGTGCGCCTGATGCGCGATTTCAGCCGCATCCGCACGCGCGCCGCGTCGGACGAAATCTTCACGCCCGAGGATTCGGCGGCGCTGTTCCGGCGCGACGCCGGCTGGCTGCGCGAGCGGCTTCAGCGCCCGCATCCCGGCCCGACGGTGGTGATCACCCACCACGCACCCACGCGGCACAGCATCCATCCGCGCTTCGAAGGCTCGCTGCTCAACGCCGCCTTCGTGTCCGACGCCGCGTACCTGCTGGACGCCGACGGCGTGCCGCTGTGGATCCACGGGCACACGCACGACAGCTTCGACTACCGCGTCCATGCCACCCGCGTCGTGTGCAACCCGCGCGGCTATGCGCGCGGCGGCGT
>JAFEFZ010000180.1 GCA_018240325.1 Pseudomonadota bacterium | reverse complement strand
GCCCCCGAGGATGAGGGGGCCCCTGCGGCTTCGCGAGGGCCGGGCTTGGGGCTACAGTCGCGGCGCCGAACGTGCACAAATGCACGCTTTTGCGAGCCGGCATCGCGACAACCAAAACTTAGAAATCCCATGAAACCATTTCGTGTTGCAGCGGCAGCCGCCATCGCCGCGTTGGTCTACAGCGCATCCCCGGCATGGGCCGACAAGGTCACGCTCGACTTCGACGGGCCTGACGGCAAGGGGATCCCAGTGGCAACAAAGGAAGGCAAGCCAGTCCAGACTCAGGTCGTTGACGGCAGGGTTGTCGGTTCCGCCGTGCTCGGTTACTACAACGGTGACCCTGGCTTCGGCCGGGACGGCAGCCAGAAGCTCGGGGTGACCTTCAGCGACCAGGCCATAGCGATCTGTTCCAAGGAATCTGGCCAGACGGGTTGCTACGGCAACTTCGGCAAGCCGCCATCGGGCATTTGGGCCGTCGGTGCCGTACAAGATGACGCCAAGTCTTTTGACCTGTGGGTCGACACTGGCTTCGCAATCACCGAACTCCTGTTCGTCTATAACGACACCGGCCCGAGTTCCGCCCCTGGTTTGCAGCTCTTCAAGGATGAATCGCTGGTGCAGTCGACGCTCCTGCGGCCCTGCGCGACATCGTTCTGCGGTTGGCGGGAATATGCGAGCGGCGATCTCACCGATCTCGGTATTACACGAATCGCATTTGTCGGCAGGCCCAATCAAGTAGTGTTCGACAACATCACCCTGAACACCACCCGGCAGGAACCGCCGCCGCCGCTGCCCGAACCCTCGACCGCCGCACTGCTGGCCCTGGGCCTGGCGTCGATGGGCTGGGCCGCACGCCGCCGCAAGCGCTGAAGGCTCGAGGCGCCTTCGCCCACCGACGCCCGTCGCCGACGGGCGTCGTCGCTTTCGCGCCCCCGCTGCCGGCTGCGCCGCCGCCCTAGACTCGCGCGCATGCCGCTTGCCGACCTCGACCTTGCCCGCCTGCGCGACACGCTCGCGCTGGCCCAACAGGCGGTGGGCCTGAGCGACCCGAACCCGCGCGTGGGCTGCGTGATCGGTGCCGCCGACGGCCGCGTGCTCGGCAGCGGCTTCACGCAGCAGGCGGGCGGGCCGCACGCCGAGGTGGTGGCGCTGCAGGCGGCGCGCGCGGCCGGGCACGAATTGCGCGGCGCCACCGCCTGGGTCAGCCTCGAGCCCTGCGCGCACCACGGCCGCACGCCGCCGTGCTGCGAAGCGCTGGCCGCCGCCGGCATCGCGCGCGTGGTGGCCGCTGTGGGCGACCCGAACCCGCGCGTGGCCGGGCAAGGCTTCGCGCGGCTGCGCGCGGCCGGCATCGCGGTGGAGCTGGCGCCGCCCGACAGCGACGCCGCCGTGGCGGCGCGCGAGCTGAACATCGGCTTCTTCGCGCGCATGACCCGCGGGCGGCCGTGGGTGCGCCTGAAGATCGCGGCGTCGCTCGACGGCCGCACCGCGCTCGCCAACGGCGCCAGCCAGTGGATCACCGGCGAGGCGGCGCGCGCCGACGGCCACGCATGGCGCCGCCGCGCCGGCGCGGTGCTCACCGGCGTGGGCACGGTGCGCGACGACGACCCGCGGCTGGACGTGCGGCTGGTGCCCAGCGCGCGCCAGCCGCTGCGCGTGGTGGCCGATTCGCGGCTGCGCACGCCGCCGGCCGCGCGCATCCTGGCGCCGCCGGGCGCGGTGCTGGTCGTGCATGCGGCTGACGCAGGCGGCGCGGCTGCAACGACCGCAACGGCTGCAACGGCTGCAACGGCCGCAGCGGCCGCAGCGGCCGACGCGACAGACGCGGCCGTTGCGGCCAGCGCAGCCATTGCCGCCACCGCAGCTTTTTCGGCCGACGCAGCCGACGCTGCCGTTGCGGCGCGCGCTGCCGCGCTGCAGGCGCGCGGCGCCGCGCTGTGCCGGCTGCCCGCGCCCGGCGGGCTGGTGGACCTGGCGGCGTTGCTCGACGAGCTGGCGCGGCGCGAGGTGAACGAGCTGCACGTCGAGGCCGGCCGCACGCTCAACGGCGCGCTGCTGCGTGCGGGGCTGGTGGACGAGCTGCTGGTGTACGTGGCGCCGCTGCTGATCGGCGCCGGGCGCGATCTGGCGGCGCTGGGCCCGTTCGATGCGCTCGCCGACGCGCTGCGCTGGCGCTTCGTGGACGTGGCGTGCGTCGGCGACGACCTGCGGCTGCGCGCGCGCCGGCCCGGCGAACGCTGAGCGCGCACTGCATCGCACGCCGGCCCGGCTTGCAGATGCGGGCATCACCCGGCAAGCCGCACCCTGCGGCTGCACGCGCGCCGGGCCGGCTGAGCGCGCCCCATGGTCCGGGCAGGCGCCCGGGCCGCCTTGGCGGGCGCCCGGGGTTGCCCGGGCGGCACGCGTCGTTCGCCGGGCGCGGCGCGGCGATGGCCGACAATCGCCGCATGTTCACCGGCATCATCACCGGCATCGGCCGGATCACCGAAGCCCGGCCGGCGCCGGGCGGGCTGCACCTGGTGGTGCAGGCGCCCGCCGGCTACCTCAGCGACGTGCAGGGCGGCGACAGCATCGCGCTGAACGGCGCGTGCATGACGGTCACCACCTTCGACGCCGCAGCCGCGCGCTTCGAGCTCGACATCTCGGCCGAGAGCCTGGACAAGACCGCCGGGCTCGACGCGCCCGGGCCGGTCAACCTCGAGAAGGCGCTGCGCGCCAATGACCGCCTCGGCGGCCACCTGGTCAGCGGCCATGTGGACGGCATCGGCACCGTCACCCGCTTCGCCGGCCTGGGCGGCCACCACGAGCTGTGCGTGCGCGCGCCGCGCGAGCTGGCCCGCTTCCTCGCGTACAAGGGGTCGATCACCGTCAACGGCGTCAGCCTGACCGTCAACCGGGTCGAAGACGCGGCCGACGGCTGCCTGTTCAGCATCAACCTGATCCCGCACACGCTGCAGCAGACCACGCTCGGCACCCTGGCGCCGGGGATGCGCGTGAACCTCGAGGTGGACCTGATCGCGCGCTACGTCGAGCGCATGCTCGGCAGCGCGCCGGCGCCCGGCTGACGGCGGCCGCGCCGCACGCGCCCGGGCAGCACGCGCGGCCAGCCGCGGGCAAACCGGCGTGCCGTCCCGGGCGCGGCGCCGGCCGGGGCCCGCGAGGGGCGCCGCCTACAATCCGCCGATGCCGATCGCACCCGTACCCGAGCTGGTGGCCGAGCTTGCCGCCGGCCGCATGGTGATCCTCGTCGACGAGGAAGACCGCGAAAACGAGGGCGACCTGATCCTCGCCGCCGAGCACGTGACGCCGGCGGCGATCAACTTCATGGCGCGCCACGCGCGCGGGCTGATCTGCCTGACGCTGACGCGCGAGCGCTGCGAGCGGCTGAACCTGCCGCCGATGACGCGCCACAACATGGCGCAGCACGGCACCGCGTTCACGGTGTCGATCGAGGCGGCCACCGGGGTGACCACCGGCATCTCGGCCGCCGACCGCGCGCGCACCGTGCAGGCGGCGGTGGCGCGCGACGCCAAGGCCAGCGACCTGGTGCAGCCCGGCCACATCTTCCCGCTGCAGGCGCAGGACGGCGGCGTGCTGATGCGCGCCGGCCATACCGAAGCCGGCTGCGACCTGGCGCGCATGGCGGGGCTCGAGCCGGCCGCGGTGATCTGCGAGATCATGAAGGACGACGGCACGATGGCGCGGCTGCCGGACTTGCAGGTCTTCGCGCGCGAGCACGGGCTCAAGATCGGCACGATCGCCGACCTGATCGGCCACCGCAGCCGCCACGAGACGCTGATCAAGCACCGCGGCCAGCGCCGGCTGCACACCGCGCAGGGGCTCTTCGACTGCCACGTGTTCGGCGACCGCGCCGGCGGCGTGCACCTGGCGCTGGCGCACGGCAGCTGGGGCCCGGCCGACGAGGTGCTGGTGCGGGTGCACGAGCCCTTCACCGCGCTCGACCTGCTCGATGCCGGCGACAGCGGCCACAGCTGGCCGCTGCCGCGCGCGCTGACGGCGCTGCACGCCGCGAGCCGCGGCATCGCGGTGCTGCTGAACTGCACCCAGCAGGACAGCGTCGCGTTCGAGGCGCGGCTGCTGGGCGCGCCCGACGTGCCGGCGGCGGCGCCCGCGGCGATGCTCGACCTGCGCACCTACGGCATCGGCGCGCAGATCCTGCGCGAGCTGGGCGTGGCGCGCATGAAGCTGCTGGGCAGCCCGCGGCGCATGCCCAGCATGACCGGCTACGGCCTCGAAGTCACCGGCTTCGTCGGCGCGGGGGATTGAGCATGCAGCACGCCGACCAGGGCAGCGCGCAGGGCCTCGACGGCACCGGCCGGCGCGTGGGCATCGTGCAGGCGCGCTTCAACGAGCCGGTCACCGCCGAGCTGCTGCGCGCCTGCCTGGCCGAGCTGGCGGCGCTGGGCGTGGCCGAGGCCGACATCCGCCGCGTGCAGGTGCCGGGCGCGCTCGAGATCCCGCTGGCGCTGCAGGCGCTGGCCGACGGCGACGACTTCGACGCGCTCATCGCGCTGGGCTGCATCGTGCGCGGCGAAACCTACCACTTCGAGCTGGTGGCCAACGAAAGCGGCGCCGGTGTCAGCCGGGTCGCGCTCGACCACCGCCTGCCGGTGGCCAACGCCATCCTGACCGTCGAGAACGAGGCCCAGGCCTGGGCCCGCGCCGCCGACAAGGGCCGCGACGCGGCGCGCGTGGCGATCGAGATGGCGCAACTGCTGGACGCGCTGTGACCACCGCGGAGCACGGCGACGCGCCCGCGGCCGGGCCGGCACGCAAGCGCCCCAACCCGCGCAGCGCGCGGCGGCGCGCGCGCGAAGTCGCGCTCAAGGGCCTGTACCAGTGGCTGCTGGCGCGTGCCGAGCCGGCGCAGATCGAGGCGCACCTGCAGGAGATGGACGACTTCGCGCAGATCGACCGCGAACACTTCGACGCGCTGCTGCACGGCTGCATTGCCGAGGCCGACGCGCTCGACGCGCTGCTGGCGCCGGCGCTGGACCGCGCGCTGGCGCTGCTGTCGCCGGTGGAGCACGCGGTGCTGTGGATCGGCGCGTACGAATTGCGCCACTGCGTCGAGATCCCGTACCGCGTGGTCATCAACGAAGGCGTGGAACTGGCCAAGAGCTTCGGCGGCACCGACGGCCACCGCTTCGTCAACGGCGTGCTCGACCGCACCGCCGCCGCGCTGCGCCCGGCCGAAGTGGCCGCGGCGCGGGCCGCACGCGCGGCCACGCGCTGATCGCGCCGCGCCTGCGGTTCGCCCGGGCAGGGCCGCGGCGCGGCGCCGGCAGCGCCGCCGGCGG
>JAFEFZ010000017.1 GCA_018240325.1 Pseudomonadota bacterium | reverse complement strand
GTGGCCGATGCCGACCGGCTCGACGCCGAAGTCGAGGCGCTGGCGGCGAGCATCGTCGCCAAGCCGCGCGCCAGCATCGCGCTGGGCAAGGCGCTGTTCTACCGCCAGCTCGAGACCGGCATCGAGGCCGCGTACGCCGACGCGGTGAACACGATGGCCTGCAACATGATGCAGCACGCGGCGCTGGAAGGCGTGCAGGCCTTCATCGAGAAGCGTCCGCCCGACTGGGCCGCTGCGGCACCCGAAGTGCGCGGCGGCAAGGGGGCTGCGTGAGCGGCGACGCCGCGCGGCCGCTGGCCGGCGTGCGCGTGCTCGATCTGTCGCGCGTGCTCGCCGGGCCGCTGTGCGGCCAAGTGCTCGGCGACCTCGGCGCCGACGTGATCAAGGTCGAGCACCCCGACCGCGGCGACGACACCCGCGACTGGGGGCTGCGCGTCGGTGCCACCGAGACTGCCTACTTCAACAGCGTCAACCGCAGCAAGCGATCGATCGGCGTCGACCTGGCCAAGCCGGAAGGCCAGCAACTCGCGCGCGAGCTCGCGCAGCGCAGCGACGTGGTGCTGCAGAACTTCAAGTTCGGCGGCATCGAGAAGATGGGGCTCGGGTACGAGCAACTGCGCGCCGGGCACCCGGGCCTGATCTACTGCTCGATCTCGGGCTACAACCGCAGCGGGCCCGAGGCGGCGCGTCCCGGCTATGACCTGGTCGTGCAGGGCGAGGCGGGGCTGATGGCGTTGAACGGCGAGGCCGGGCGGCCGCCGCTGAAGTTCGGCGTCGCCGTCGTCGACATGTTCACCGGCATGTACGCCGCGCAGGCGGTGCTCGCGGCGCTCTTCGAGCGCACCCGCACCGGGCAGGGCCGGCACATCGAGATGGCGCTGTTCGACTGCGGGCTGACGATCAGCGCGTACTACGGGCTAGAGGCGTTGCTGATGGGCGAGGACCCGCCGCGCTACGGCAACGCGCACCCGTCGATCGTGCCCTACGGCGTGTTCGACGCCGCCGACGGGCCGGTGGTCATCACGGTCGGCAACAACACCCAGTTCGAGCGCTTCTGTCGCGAAGTCATCGAGCGCCCGGATCTGGCCGATGACGAGCGCTTCCGCAACAACCTGGGCCGCTCGGCGAATCGCGCCGAACTGGTGCCGCAACTGAACGTCGAGATCGCGCGGCGCAAGCGAAGCGACCTGCTCGACAGACTGCGACGCTGCGGCATCCCCTGCGGCGAGGTTCTCGGGCTGCACGAGGCGCTCACGTCCGGGCGCGCGGTCGAAGGCGGGCTGGTGACCACGCAGCCGCACCCGCAGGCCGGGTCTGCCCATGTGCTGGCGCCGCCGTATCGCTTCGACGGCGTGCGCTCGCCGGTGCACAGGCCGCCGCCGCAGCTCGGCGCCGACACGGTGTCGGTGCTGACCGAGGAGCTCGGGCTGTCCGAAGCGCAGCTCGCGGCGTTGCGGGCCGATGGCGTCGTTTCGTGATCCGGGGCCTGGAGGAAGACGCATGACCCGCGAACTGCTCTTCAGCCGGCGGCGTGCACTGCTGGCACTCGCGCTGCCGGTGGTCGCCGGCCGCGCGCACGCGCAAGCCTGGCCGAGCAAGCCGGTCACGCTGGTCGTGCCGTATCCGCCCGGCGGGCCGACCGACACGGCCGCGCGCATCATCGGCGAGAAGCTGTCGGCCGGCCTGCAGCAGACGGTGATCGTCGAGAACAAGTCCGGCGCCTCGGGCACGATCGCCGCGCAGGGCGTCGCCAGGAGCAAGCCGGACGGCTACACGCTGATGCTGCTGGCGACGCCGACGCTGTTGGCGGCGCACCTGATGCAGGTCAGGGGCTACGACCTGTTCCGCGACTTCACTGCGGTCGCAACGCTCTATGACCTGCCGCTCGTGCTGGTCGTCAACCCGCAGGCGATGCCCGGCGTGACTGATCTGCAGCAGCTGATCGCCAAGGCCAAGGCGCAAGGGGGCAAGCTCAACTACACGTCCGCCGGCCAGGGCAGCTTCGGGCACCTGTCGACCGAGATGCTGAAGAACCTTGCCGGGTTCGACTTGCAGCATGTGCCCTATCGCGGCAGCTCGCCGGCGGTGGCCGATCTGCTGGGCGGGCAGGTGCCGATGATGTTCTCCGATCTGGTGGCCGTGCTCCAGCACATCCGCGCAGGCAAGCTGCGCGCGATCGCGGTGGGCTCGCCGCAGCGCGTGCCGGCGCTTCCCGACGTCAAGACGGTCGCGGAGCAGGGGTTCCCCGGCTTCGACGCGGTGTCCTGGGGCGGCCTGCTTGCCCCGGCGGCAACACCGGCCGACGTGATCGCGCGGCTGGCCGCGGATCTGAAGGCCGCGCTCGCCGACGCCGAGGTGCAGAAGAAGCTCGAGGCAGCCGGCGCCTATGCCGCGTGGCAGTCGCCGCAGGACATGCGCGCGCGCATGCAGCGCGACTTCGAGCGCTGGGGCAAGGTGATCCGCGACAACCACATCACCGTGCAGTGAATGCGGCGGCAGCGGCCCGCACCGCCGGGCTGACGATGCCGACCGCGCTGTTGCGCAACCGCGGCACCGCTGCCACCGCCGCAGCCCGAGCGGCCGGCGCCGGCTCGGGCTTCGTGCCG
>JAFEFZ010000179.1 GCA_018240325.1 Pseudomonadota bacterium | reverse complement strand
TCGGCGTCGCTGCCGGCCGGCGCCCACTGCCAGTCGGGCAGCTGGTCGCTCAGCAGCGCCTGGGCGCTGCGCAGCATCGCGTCGTCGCGCGCGCGCAGCTCGACGGTGTCGCCGACGCGGCTGATGCCGCCGTGGCGCACGCCCTTGTCGCGCAGCAGCGTGCGCATGTCGCCGGCCACGGACTCGGCCTTCTTGGTCAGCGCGGCCTTCATGTCGACCTGCATCAGGAAGTGCACGCCGCCGCGCAAGTCCAGCCCCAGGTACATCGGCAGCGCGTGGATGCGCGCCAGCCACGCCGGCGAGCGCGACAGCAGGTTCAGCGCGACGATGTAGCGCGGATCGGCCGGGTCGGTGTTCAGCGCCTTGTCGAGCACGTCGCGCGCCTTGATCTGCGCATCGGTGTCGGCCAGGCGCGCCTTGACCGAGTTGCCGTCGAACTGCACGAAGTCGGGCTGCACGCCGCCGGCCTCGAGCAGCTGGCGCACGCGCGCGGCGAAATCAGCCTCGATCTTCAGCGTCGCCTTGGCGCTGGACACCTGCACCGCCGGCGCCTCGCCGAAGAAGTTGGGCAGCGTGTAGAGCACGCCGACGAGCAGCGCGACCAGCAGGATCGCGTACTTCCACAGCGGGTAGCGGTTCATCGATGGTCCTCGGGCGCGGGCGCCGGCGGCGCGGGCCGCGGCGCCACGGCGGCGGGTGCCGCCGCGGCCTACTTGAAGCTGCCCTTGGGCAGCACCTGCACGACCGCGCTGCGCTGCACCTGCAGCTCGACGCCGTTGGCCACCTCGACGTGCAGCGTGGTGTCGCCGAGCCTGGCGATGCGGCCGAGCACGCCGCCGGAGATCACGACCTCGTCGCCCTTGGCCAGCGCTTCGACCATCGCCTTGTGCTCCTTCTGGCGCTTCATCTGCGGGCGGATCATGATGAAGTACAGCACCACGAACATCAGCACCAGCGGCAGCAGGCTGAGCAGGCTCGACTCGGTGCCGCCCGAGGCGGCGGTCTGGGCAAAGGCTTCGGAGATGAACACGGGGCGTCCCTCATCGGGCCCGCGGCTGCGGGCGGCAAACGGGTGATTCTAGTGAAGCCGGCGCGGCCGGCCCGTACGGGCCGCCTAGGCCGGCCGGGGCCCGGCGCCGTCTGCCGCTGCCGGCGCCGCCGGCGGCGGGGCTCCCGGCACCACGAAGGCATCGGTGAAGCAGGACTCTTCGGCCAGCCCCTGCTTCAGGAAGGCCGGCACCGCCGCCTCGACCATGCGCACCGAGCCGCAGACGTAGACCTCTTGCCCGCTCAGGTCGGGGTGGTCGGAAAGCATCGCTTCGTGCACCAACCCGCGCCGCCCTTCCCAGCTCGGGTCGGGCTCCGACAGCACCGGCACCACGCGGAAGTTCGAATGCTCGCGCTGCCAGCGCTCGGCCAGTTCGAGCGCGTACAGGTCGGCCGCGTGGCGCACGCCCCAGTACAGCAGCATCGGCCGCTGCACGCCGCGGGCGAAGGCGTCTTCGACGATGCTCTTGATCGGCGCGAAACCGGTGGCGCCGGCCACGAACAGGATCGGCTGCCGGCCTTCGCGCAGCGTGAACTCGCCCAGCGGGCCCTCGAAGCGCAGCGGGTCGCCCACCTTCATCGTGTCGAACACGTGGCCGGTAAAACGCCCGCCCGGGATGCGGCGCACGTGCAGCTCGATGCGCGGATCGTCGCCCGGCGGGTTGGCGAACGAGAAGGCCCGCCGGCTGCCGTCGTCGAGCACGATGTCGATGTACTGGCCGGCGCGGAACTCCACCCGCTCGCCCTGCGGCAACACGAGCATCACGCGCATCACTTCGGGCGCGATCCGCTCGAGGCTCTCGACGGCGGCGGTGTACATCCGGCGCGGCGCGCGCGCCACGGCGCCGTCGGGCACTTCGATGTCGACGTCGCCGAGCGCGGTTGCACAGCACATCAGCGCTTCGCCGCGCGCGCGCTGCGCGGCGGTGAGCACCGCGGGCTGGTATGCCCCGTGGTCGACGCTGCCGTGCAGCACCACGCAGCGGCACACGCCGCAGCCGCCGTTGCGGCACTCGTAGGGCAGCGTCAGGCCGTGGCGCAGACCGGCGTCGAGCAGCGTCTCGCCGGCACGCACCGGGATCGGCTCGGTGGCCGGGTGCACCGTCATGCGGTGCTCGCCCTTGGCGCTGCGCCGCATCGGCGGCAGCCACGGCAGCAGCAGCAGCAGCAGCGTGCCCGCGCCGACCAGGATCCAGCCCGCGCGGTAGCCCCAGGCATCGAGCAACGGATACAGCGGCAGGTAGAACCAGTCCAGCCCCACCGAGGCCACTGCGCGCGCCAGGTCGGCCGGCCCGCCCTGGCTGACGGCCGGGTACGCCAGCGACAGCACCAGCAGCGTGACCGCGACGCTGATCATGATCGGCCGCGGCGGGTTGGTGCGCGCCTTGGGCACGCGCTGCACGTGCACGAACAGCAGCAGCAGCACCACCAGCGGCACGCCGATGTGCAGGAACGACAGCAGCGAGAAGAAGCGGTCGCTGATGCTCTCGGGGCGGATCAGGTTGCGCATCAGCGCGCCGCCGAATCCAGGCAGCGCGTCGAGCCACTCGAAGGTGGCGGTGATCACGAACTGCGCCAGCCGGTCCCACGGCAGCATGTAGCCGTTGATGCCCGACACGTACACGCCCCATATCAACGCGACGCCCGTGACCCACGAGAACCAGCGGAAGCCCCGCAGCCGGTCGAAGGCGAAGTTGCGCACCATGTGCAGCAGCATCACCATCACCATCGCCGCCGACGCATAACGGTGCACGCTGCGCAGGATGCCGCCGGCCCACCACTGCACGTGGGTGATGCTGCGCATCGATTCGTAGGCCTGGGCCACGCCGGTGCCGAAGAACGCGTACAGGTACAGGCCGCTGATCACCGCCAGCCAGAACAGGAAGAAGCCGATCGTGCCCAGCTGGTACAGCGGGTTCATCCGGTCGCCGAAGGCGCGGTTGAACAGCGCCTCGACCCGCATGAAGGCCCAGCGCAGCGCGGCCTGCAGCTTGCCCATCAGTGCCCCTCCCCCGCGGGCGCGCGCAGCGCGCGCGCCACCACCCACACGAACAGCAGCCCGCCGGCGATCGCGACTGCGCCGCCCAGGCCCATCAGGCCCATGCCGGCGACCTCGCCGAAGCTGCGCAGCACTTGCTCGCTGCCGGCGACCTTGCGCTGCACGCCGTAGCCGCCCGACCACACCAGGCCGAGGATGTGCAGCAGCTGCCCCAGCCCGTAGACCCAGGGCTGCGCCACCGCCAGCCGGCCCTGCGGCGCACCGTAGCCCAGGCGCGGCAGCAGCAGCAGCACCAACCCCATCAGCGCCAGCGTCACGCCGACGATGCAGCCGTGATAGTGCGCCGGCACGCGCACGTTGCTGCCGCTGATGAACACCCCGATCAGCCCGCCGGCGGCAAACAGCAGCATCGAGCTGAGCAGCGCGGCACGCAGCGGCCGCTGCGGCGCCGGCAGCTCGGACCCGGCGCGCCGGGCGGCCAGGCCGGCCAGCACCGCCAGCGCCACCGGCAGCACCGCGAGCCCGCCGCCGATGCGCATCGCCCAGGTGTGCAGCGCGCGGTGCTCGACGCTGGCCGGGTGGCCCACCAGGTAGGCCAGCGGCGTGGCGAACACGCTCAGCAGCGCCAGCGCGAACAGCGCCACCGCCAGCCGCGGCGACAGCGGCGCACGCGCGCCGCCCGCACCCGCCAGCCACAGCCAGGCCACCAGCATCAGCAGCGTCCAGGTGAACTGCAGCGCATGGCCGCCGCCCCAGTACAGGATCTCGTAGTACGCGCGGGCGTCCAGGCTGCGCGGCACTACCGCCCACGACCAGCCGAAGGCCAGCAGCGCCACCGCCGTGGCCACCACGCTGGCATTCAGCCCGAAGCGCAGCGCGGCGGCGCCGTCGGGCCGAGCACCCACCGGCGGCGCGGCCAGCAGCGCGCGCAGCACCAGCAGCGCGACGCCCGCGCCGAACAGCAGCAGCGCCGCGACGAACAGCGGGCCGTCGAGCATCGGGATGTAGTTGGCCATCACCGGCTCGCCGTCGCCGGCGAAGGGCGCCAGCGCCATCAGCGCGGCCCCGGCGGCACAAGCCAGGAAGGCCGTCCAGCCCCAGCGCAGGCCGCGCGCGCTGCCGTTCAGTGTCCACAGCAGGCCGGCCAGCGCGCAGAACCACACCAGCACCGACAGGTCCACGTGCACCACCAGCGCGACGCGGAAGAAATCGGGCCGGTCGAACAGCCGGTTCAGCCCCGGCGTGCGCGACGCCACCAGCAGCACCGAGAACAGCCCCGAGCCGAGCAGCGAGGCCAGCGCCAGCCACAGCCAGCCGCGCGCCAGCGTGGCGCGTGCATCGGTGGGCACCGGCAGCGCGAAGGCGGTGCCGGTGCGCGCGGCCGCGACCGGCGGCGCGCGCTCGAAGAGGCTGGGCAGGGCTGCGGTCACTGGATGGTGATGCTCTGGGTGGCTGGGTCGAAGTCGACCACGACGATCTGCGTCGGATCGAGCTTCACGGTCTCTTCGCGGGTATGGGTGAAGCCGGGCGCGCGCACGTCGTCCTTCAGCCGCACGGCCAGCTGGTGGCTGCCTGCGGGCACGACCATGCGGTAGTAGACCGTCGCCGGCCCGTCGCGCCGCAGGCCGGAGGGCTGCGCCGCACGGCTGAAGACCTGCTTGCCGTCGATGTCCAGTTCCACGATCACGGGCGAGCGCTCGCGCGGGCAATCCAGCGGCGCGCGCATGTTCGGCGGCAGCTTGGCCAGCTCTTCCGGCGTGCGCTTGCGGCATTCGGTCACCGGCTTGCCGGCGTGGCTGAAGCTCAGCTTGATCAGCGCATCGTTCGGCTGCAGCGCGTGGTAGACCGGCCAGGTCGTGAACACGCCGACCAGCAGCGCGAAGAAGCCGTAGAGCAGCGCCTGCCCGGCCCAGGCAAGCGGCCCTCGCGGCGCGGCAGCGGCTTCAGTCATCCTGCAACTCCATGCCGCGGCCGGCGGCCGGCGCGGCGGCTGTGGGGCCCACGAAAGGATCGGTGGGCGGCATCTGCGCTGCGAGCCGCGCGCGCAACGCACCGATCGTGCACGCCAGCGCGTCTTCCTCGCCCGGGTCGGCCCACAGCAGCGCCAGCCGTTCGGGCGGCACCGACGGGCGCAGATGCGGTTCGCGCCGCGCGGCCAGGCGATCCTCGGTCCAGCGGCGCCCGAGCCGGTATTCGCAGCCGCGGCAGCCGACCAGCAGCACACCAGCGGCGCCGTCGCGCAGCGCGTACTCGACGAAGGACGGCGGCAGCGCAGCCAGGCACACCAGGGGCAGCGCCAGCACGTCGGCAGCCGCCGCATCGGGCAGCGGTGCCGCCCGCTCGCAGACGAAGGCGGCGATCGGCCGCGGTGCGCGGCTGCCTTGCAGGCCGCGCCTGAGCCGCGCGCGCAGCGCGCCGATCGGCGCAGCCGGCATGTCGATCCCGGTGACCAGCTCCGCCGCCCGGCGGAAGGGCGTGGACGACGGGCAGGCACCGACACAGATGCCGCAGCTCGCGCACAGGTCGGCGTCCACGCTGGCCATGAAGCGGCCGCTGCGGCCGTTGGCGTGCGGCACCATCGTCACTGCCGCGTACGGGCAGTCGTCGAAGCAGCGCCGGCAGCCGCTGCAGTTGGCCGGATCGACCACCGCCACCGGCGGCTGTGCGCGGCGCGCGGGCAGGAACGGCAGGCCGAGCAGCACCGCGAAGGCCAGCGCGAGCAGCGCCCAGACCAATGCCGGCGAGCCGATGTCGGTCAGCGGGTGGATCGCCAGCAGCCACCAATCGAGCGCCAGCGGCGTCGGCACGTGCGCCAGATCGGCCGGCGGATGGCTCATCACCGGCCGCAGCAGCGCCAGCAGCAGCAGTGCCGCCAGCGCCGGCAGCGCGACCGCGCGCGGCGGCAGCACCGCCGGGCGGCTGATGCGCTGCACGTGGAACCACAGCGCGAACACCAGCAGCAGCGGCACGCCCAGGTGCACGAACACGAACAGCGAGAACAGCCGGTCGCTGACCGCGGCCACGTTGATGAAGTTGCGCGACAGCGGCGTCGCGAAGAAGGGCAGCGCGTCCAGCAGCTCGGCGCTGGCGATCGCCGAATACTGGCCCAGAAGATCCCAGTTGAGCCAGAAGCCGCCGATCGCCGACACGAACACCAGCGCGAGTGCCGGCACGCCGGTCAACCACGAGAAGCGCCGAAAGCCGCGGAAGCGGCCGAACACCGCCTCGCGCAGCAGGTGCAGCAAGATCACGATCACGAAGGCATCGGCGGCGTAGCGATGCAGGCTGCGCAGCACGCCGCCCAGGTACCACTGCTCGCGCGACAGCCGGTCGATCGACGGCCAGGCGCCGGCGGCCGAGGTGTCGATCACCGCGTACAGGTAGATGCCGCTGAGCACCAGCACCCCGAACAAGGCGAACGCGAGCGAGCCCAGGTGGCGCAGCGGGTTGGCATCGGCACCGCCGACCAGGCTGTCGCATGCGCGCTCGACGCGTTGCCAGGCGCCGCGCAGCGCGCCCGGGGCCTGCTCGCCGACTGCCGGGTACGGCGCCAGTGCCGGGCTGCTCATGCACGGGGCGGTGACGGCAGCGCCGCCGTTTGCGGCGGCGCGGGCTGCGCCACTGCGCGGCGGCGCCGGCGACGGTCGCGCCATTCGAAGGCGAAGAACACCAGCATCGCGGTTGCGAACAGCACGCCGCCGATGATCTCGAGCACCAGCCCGTAGTTGAAGCGGTAGCGCCCGGTCTCGGCGTCGTACACGGTGCAGATGATGCGCACCCGCTCCACCAGCGCCGACACGGCGCTGCGCTGCGGCATCTCGCCTGCGCGCAACAGCTGGCGCAACGGCTCGCCGAGCTGGTCGGGCCGCGGCCGCTCGCCGTACACGTGCGAGTAGATGCGGCCTTCGGCGTCGACGACGGTCACCCCGACCACATGGTCGAAACCCGAAGGCGTCGCCACGTAGGAAAACCCGAAGTCGCGCAGCAGCGCCTGCACCGCCGCGGGCGGCGGACTCAGGAAGTCCCAGTTGGGCACGTTCACGCCATGCTGCGCGGCGAAGGCGCGCATCGCCGTGGGCGAGTCGGCGGGCTGGTTGAACCCGATGCTGATCACCTGGAAGCTGTCGGCGCCGAAGGCCTCGATCAGCGGCTCGATCGCGTCGCGCAGCGCGCGCGTGCTCGCCGGGCAGACCTGGAAGCAGCCGGTATAGATGAAGCTCACCAGCAGCGGCTTGCCGCGCCAGGCGGACAAGCGCACCGGCCGCCCCTGCCGGTCGAGCAGCGCATGCTCGCCCAGCTGGCGCCCGATCGCCTCGCGGCTGACCCGCAATGCCTCGTCTTCCTGCAGCGTCGGCGCCGGCGGCACGGTCGGCCCCGCGGGCAGCGTGAAGCGCGGCGGCTCTCCGGGCCGCGTGACCTGCGGAGGCGCAGGCGCGGCCGATGCCGCCAGCGCGGCCCCGCACAGCCATGCGCCCAGTGCGGCGCGTGCGCTGCGCCCCAGGCGGTTGCGGTTGGGGGTGCGGTCGTCGGGGAACATGGCGAAAAGCGTCCGCGGCACGTGGCCGGCGGGTGTGCCGTGCGTCAGCGCAGCACGCCGTCGATGCTGGCGCCGGCCAGCAGCAGGCTCAGTTGTACCAGCGATGCAAAGAACGCACGCATCGCAGTGCGACGCGCGGGCGCAGCGGCCAGTGCCCGGGCTTCGCGCAGGAACCAGAACCCGCCTGCGGCCGCGCCGGTGGTGTAGACCCAGCCCGCGCCGAAGAAGGCCGGCAACAGCGACGCCACGACCAGCGCCAGCGTGCTGGCGTACACCACGCGCGCCGCCCGCTCGACGCCGGCCACCACCGGCAGCATCGGCACGCCGGCCGCCGCGTAGTCGGCATGGCCGGCGATCGCCAGGCTCCAGAAGTGCGGCGGCGTCCACAGGAACAGCACCAGCGCCAGCAGCAGCGGCAGCGGGCCGAGCGCTGGGTCCACTGCCGCCCCGCCGGCCAGCACCGCGAAGCTGCCGGCCAGCCCGCCGATCACGATGTTCGTCCAGCTGCGCCGCTTCAGCCACACCGTGTACACGACGCCGTAGGTGAAGGCGCCGAGAAACACGAACAGCGCGCTCCAGCCGTTGAGCACCCACCAGGCGGCGGCCACCGCCGCCAGCAGCATCGCGCCGAACAGTGCGAGCCATCCCGGGTGCGCCCGGAACACGCCGCTGGCGAACGCGCGCCCGCGGGTGCGCGCCATCAGCCGGTCGGAATCGCGCTCCACGTACTGGTTGAAGGCGCCGGCACTCGCCGATGCCAGCAGCACCGCCAGCGCCAGCACCAGCACCTGCGCCGGCGCGAGCGCCGGCCCCGGCGTCACCGCCAGCCCGACCAGCGCGGTCAGCATGATCATCACGCCGATGCGCAGCTTGAACAGGCCGAACACCAGCCGCAGCGTGCGGCCGCTGCTGCGCGCCCTGCCGTGTGCCGCGACGCCGGTGTTCATGTGCTGGTTCCGCTCGAAGCCTGGGGGTGCCGGCGCAGCCGCCTCAGCTCAGGCCCCACAGGGTGGACAGGTACTTCCAGTTGATGAAGTAGTACAGCACGAAGGCCACCAGGAACACCATCGCCAGCATGAAGGTGCCGGGTGCGGCGAAGCCGGCCGAGCCGTGCGCGGTCTGCACCGCCGCGGTGGGCGCACCCACCGGGATCGGCGTGAACTTCGGCGACGGCGCACCGCCTTCGAGCTTGCGGCCCCACAGCAGCGAGCCGACCGTGATGTAGATGTACATCGCGCCGCCGACGATCGCCACCATGCCGCTGATGCCGACCAGCCCCATCATCAGGTACGCCGCCCCGGGCCACTCGTAGGCCAGCGCGTTGCCGCTGAAGGCCATGTCCCAGTGCCGGCGCGACACGCCGAGCGTGCCCGCGCCCATCATCACCAGGCAGAAGAAGTACATCGAGAAGCCGAACAGGTACGGCTGCCACTTCGCCATCGTGGGCGCGATCATCTCGCGCTTGAACAGCGTCGGGATCAGGAAGTAGGTCAGCGCCATGAAGGTCAGCGTGGTGCCGACGACGACGGTCGCGTGGAAGTGGCCCGGCACGTAGATCGTGTTGTGGATGATCATGTTCAGCTGCTCGGTGCCCATCATCACGCCGGTGATGCCGCCGAGGAAGCCGAAGCCGATGATCGCGATGAACACGCCGCTGAAGCTGGGGTTGCTCCACGGCGCCTTGCGCAGCCACTCGAACAGGCCCTTGTTGTAGCCCTTCTGCCGCTGCGCGACTTCCATCGCGCCCGGGATCGTCAGGCCGTGCAGCATCGAGGCCAGCACCGCGAAGTACATGAAGTAGCTGGTGTTGACCACTTTCCAGCCGGTGGACAGACCCGGGTCGGCGAGCAGGTGGTGCGCGCTGGCCAGCTGCAGGAACAGGATGTAGAGCAGGAAGGCGCTGCGCGACACGCGCTCGCTCATCGGCTTGGCGCCGAAGACGATCGCCGCCACCGCATACCACACCGAGATGTGCGCGGCCACGTTGATCTGCTGCGAGCTGTGGCCCAGCCCCCACCAGATCATGCGGTACATCAGCGGGTCGACCGCGTTGATCACGCCGATCGACAGCAGCCAGGTCGGGATCAGGATGATCGCGCCCGAGGCGATCGTGAACACCGCGATGATCGCGGCGGTCATGGCGCCGAAGGTCACCAGCGGCACCGAGCCGGTGTAGGTCTTGTCGCGCTTGGCGACGACCAGCGTGCCGAAGAACACGAAGCAACCGATCAGCGCGCCGACCGCGAACAGCACCAGGCCGAGATAGAAGTTCGGCGACGCCATCATCGGCACGTACGAGGTCATCATCACGCTGGATGCACCCTCGTAGACCGAGATGTTGTTCATCACCGCCCCGATCACCATCAGCGCGAAGGCCGCCCACGCGATCTTGGGCGTCGCGATGCGGCAGCGCAGCAGCGTGGACGAGCAGAAGTACAGGATCGCGATCTCGAAGAAGATCATCCAGTAGATCAGCATGTTCAAGCCGTGCGCCGTCAGCACCTGATAGAAGGTGTCTGCCTGCAGCCAGTGCAAGGCCGGCCAGCGCGTGCCGACGACGCCGATCGCGAGCAGGCCGCCGATCAGCAGGAAGACCACCCCTGCGACGGCGTTGGCGATGATCAGCGTCTCGGCCTTGGCCTCGAACTGCAGCCCGGAGCGCGGGCAGGTGCGATAGGTAGTGGTACTCATCTCGTGGGCCCGATCACTTCACGTACAGCTTGCTGACCATCGTGTGATGGCCGATGCCGCAGAACTCGTTGCACACCAGCCCGTAGGTGCCGGACTGGTTCGGCGTGACCGTGATCACGTGCTCGTAGCCGGGCACCATCTGGATGTTGATGTTGGCCGGCTGCAGGGAAAAGCCGTGGTTGTAGTCCATCGCGGTCAGGTGCAGCCGGTAGGTCTTGCCCTTCTCCAGCTCGAGGATCGGCCAGAAGTTCCACAGCCGCGCGATCAGGTACACGTCGCTGCCGGGCGGCGGCGCGACCACCGGGATCTTGTCGTCGGTCTCGGTGCGCACCGTGTACTTGTCGACCATCGCCTGCGTCTTGGCCGCGAACAGGTCGGGCGGGGTCTTGTAGGTTTCGGTGGACAGGTTCTGCGTGCCCCAGATGTGCCAGCCGACCATCATCGCGAACATGATCAGGCACCAGATCAGCGAGATCGCGATCCAGGTTCCTTCGACGCGGTCGATCGGGTGTTTCCACCACAGTCGTTCCGACGGGGGCAGGATGGCGCTCATCTGGGCTCCTTCGAGGTTGGACGCTGGCGTGCGGCGGGGCGGCTACTTGGCTACGGGAATGCTGAGGATGTCGACCACGCCCCACACGATGTAGAGCAGCATCGGGATCATCACGCCGAGGAACAGCAGCAGGAACGGGTTGTCCAGCAGTTGTTGCATGAAGGGCACGGGCTCGTTCGGGTCGTCGGCGGGATTCATCTCGGCTCCTTCGCAATAGGCGCCGCGCCGACACCTCGGCACGGTTGCGCCGGATTCTGCGAATCGGGCAAATCCCTTCACTTGAACCAAGTCAAGAATGCGCGCTGCCGCGGCCGGCCGGGGGCGGCAGCCGATGCCGCTACGATGCGCGCCGCGCGCCGGGCAGCCCGGGCGCGTCTTTTCATGCCGACCTTGCCGACGACCCCGAAGCCGCCGCCGATGTCTCCGGCGCGCCGGCTGGCGTTGCTGCGCCGGCTGGCCTGGGGCTGCGCACTGCTGGTGTTGGCGGTCACCAGCCTGAGCGCGACGCTGCGGCTGGAGCGATCCGGACTCGGCTGTGCCGACTGGCCGCGCTGCTACGGGCAGGTGCTGCGCGAGCCGCAGGCCGACACGCCTCGGGATCTGAGCCCGGCGCTGCACGCCGCGCGCCTGGCGCACCGCATCGCCGCCGTTGCCGCACTGGCCGCGGTGCTCGCCATGCTGGTGCTCAGCGTCGGCGCTCGGCCGCGGCTGCCCCGCGAGGCCGCGCTCGCCGCCGCACTGCTGGCGCTGACGCTGTTCCTTGCCGTGCTCGGCCGCTGGACCGCGAGCGCCCGGGTACCGGCGGTGACGATCGGCAATCTGACGGGCGGGCTGGCGATGATCGCGCTGGCCGCGCGGCTGACGCTCGCGGGAAGCGGCCCGGCCGCGCGTGCCAGCGGCTGGACGGCGGCTGCCGTGGCCGTGCTGCTGCTGCAGGCGGCGCTCGGCGGGTTGGCCAGCGGCTCCTTTGCCGGCATCAGCTGCACCGACTGGAGCAGTTGCCGTCTGGCCGCGGCCGGTGTCGGCTGGGACACGCTCGACCCGTGGCGCGAACCGCTGATCGGCCCCGGCGGCGGCTCGGCCGAGCCCGGCGCGCTGGCCCAACTGCTGCACCGTGTGGGCGCGTTGCCGGCCGCCTTGCTGGTGCTGGCGGCGGCGATGCGGGCATGGCGCCGCGGCAGTCCTGCGGCCGCGGTGCTGCTGGCCGTGCTGCTGCTCGCCCAGGTCGCGATCGGCATGCAGTTGACGGCGGCCGGCCTGCCCCTGTGGCTGGCAGCGTTGCACAATGCCGGCGCCGCGCTGCTCGTATTCGCAGCTTCGCGGTTCGTGCATTGATCCAGGTCAACTGTCGCGACAGTACCGGTTTCCAGAATTCCGCCCTAACGTGAGCCGCCGTCTGCCGTGGACCTGAAAAACTTCGATCTGCCCCGCTACCTGTCGGTGCTGCCGCTGTTCAACGACATGGGGCCGGACGAATTGCAGCGGCTGGCGCAGGGCTGCCAACTGCGGCGGCTGACGCGCGGCGACATGGTGTTCCGGGTGGGTGAGCCCTGCGACGGCTTCCACGTGACCGTGGTCGGTCAGGTCAAGCTGTTCGCGATCTCGCCCGCCGGGCAGGAGAAGGTGATCGAACTCGCCGGGCCCGGCACCAGCTTCGCCGAAGCGATCATGTTCATCGACAAGCCCCACTTCATCAACGCGCAGACGCTGACCGACACGCTGTTGCTGTCGGTGGGCAAGCGCGCGGTGCTGGACGAGATCGCGCTGGACCCGCGCTTCGCGTTGCGCATGCTGGCCGGGATCTCGCGGCGCCTGCACGGCCTGGTGCGCGACGTGCAGGCCTATTCATTGCACAACGGCATGCAGCGGGTGATCGGCTACCTGCTGCGCGACATCGAAGACCAGCCGATCAACGGCGACGAGCTGACGGTCTCGCTGCCGGTGAGCAAGGCGACGGTCGCGTCGCGGCTGTCGCTGACGCCGGAATACTTCTCGCGCGTGCTGCACGAGCTGGAAGCGGCCGGGCTGATCGAGATCGACAAGCGCGACATCCGCATCCGCGACACCCGCCGGCTGATGCAGTACCAGCCGGCGTTGCAGTAGCGCGCGCAGCCGGCGTGGAGTACGCCGCCTGGAAGCTGCTGCACCAGGGCGCCGTCGTGGTGTCGGTCGCCGGCTTCGCGTTGCGCGGCAGCGCGGCGCTCGCCGGCGCCGCCTGGGTGCGCAGCCTGCCGGCGCGCACCGTGCCGCACGTGGTCGACACGGTGCTGCTGGGCTCGGCGCTGATGCTCGCCTGGATCGCGTCGCTGAACCCGCTGCACCTGCCGTGGCTGGCAGCG
Organism: Pseudomonadota bacterium; assembly: GCA_018240325.1. GTDB lineage: Bacteria > Pseudomonadota > Gammaproteobacteria > Burkholderiales > Burkholderiaceae_C > Rubrivivax. Next base: position 13,837 of record JAFEFZ010000179.1, on the reverse strand, counting down.
AAGATCATCGGCCTGCTGGTGTACATCGGGCTCGGCATCGTGGCGCTGCGGCCGGGGTTGCCGCGGCCGGCGCGCGTGGCCGCCTTCGCCGCGGCGCTGCTGTGCGCCGCCCAGATCGTCGCCACCGCGATCACCAAGTCGGCGCTCGGGCTGCTCGCGTTGCTCTGATCCGCCATCGGCGCAGGTCGAGCGGCCGCTGCGCGTAAGGCGGCCGTCAAGTGCGCGGGCGCGCGTGGCCGTACAGTAGCGGCCACCGCAGCGGCCGCCCAGCCGGACCGGCACCGGCGCTGCACGGCCCCACCGAGGAGACCCCGTATGAGCACCGAGCCGACCATCATCTACACGCTGACCGACGAGGCGCCCGCATTGGCGACCGCCGCGTTCCTGCCGGTGATCCGCGCCTTCACCAAGCCGGCGGGCATCCGCGTGGACACCAGCGACATCTCGGTCGCCGCGCGCATCCTGGGCAATTTCCCCGAATACCTGAAACCCGAGCAGCGCGTGCCCGACACGCTGGCCGAACTCGGCAAGAAGACGCTCGAGCCCGACGCCAACATCATCAAGCTGCCCAACATCAGCGCGTCGGTGCCGCAGCTGACGGCGGCGATCAAGGAGCTGCAGGCCAAGGGCTACGCGTTGCCCGACTACCCCGACGACCCGAAGACCGACGAAGAGAAGGCGATCCGCGCGCGCTACGCCAAGTGCATCGGCTCGGCCGTGAACCCGGTGCTGCGCGAAGGCAACTCCGACCGGCGCGCGCCGCGCGCGGTCAAGGAATACGCGCGCAAGAACCCGCATTCGATGGCCGAATGGGCGCAGGCCTCGCGCAGCCACGTGTCGCACATGCACGGCGGCGACTTCTACCACGGCGAGAAGTCGATGACGCTCGACCGCGCGCGCGACGTGAAGATGGAGCTTGTCACCAAGAGCGGCAAGACCGTCGTGCTCAAGCCCAAGGTCGCGCTGCAGGCGGGCGAGGTGATCGACTCGATGTTCATGAGCAAGAAGGCGCTGCTGGCCTTCTACGAGCGCGAGATCGAGGACGCGCGCAAGTACGGCGTGATGTTCTCGCTGCACGTGAAGGCGACGATGATGAAGGTGTCGCACCCGATCGTCTTCGGCCACTGCGTGCGCATCTTCTACAAGGAAGCGTTCGCCAAGCACGGCAAGCTGTTCGACAGCCTGGGCATCAACGTCAACAACGGCATGGTCGACCTGTACACCAAGATCGCCAAGCTGCCCGAATCGCAGCGCGAAGAGATCATGGAAGATCTGCACGCCTGCCACGAGCACCGGCCCGAGCTCGCGATGGTCGACTCGGCCAAGGGCATCACCAACTTCCATTCGCCCAGCGACGTGATCGTCGACGCGTCGATGCCGGCGATGATCCGTGCCGGCGGCAAGATGTACGGCGCCGACGGCCGGCTGAAGGAGGTCAAGGCGGTGATGCCCGAGAGCACCTTCGCGCGCATCTACCAGGAGATGATCAACTTCTGCAAGTGGCACGGCGCCTTCGACCCGAAGACGATGGGCACCGTGCCCAACGTCGGCCTGATGGCGCAGCAGGCCGAGGAATACGGCTCGCACGACAAGACCTTCGAGATCGCCGAGGACGGCGTGGCCAACATCACCGACCTCGCCACCGGCGAGGTGCTGCTGACGCAGAACGTCGAGGAAGGCGACATCTGGCGCATGTGCCAGGTCAAGGACGCGCCGATCCGCGACTGGGTCAAGCTCGCGGTCGCGCGGGCGCGCAACTCGGGCATGCCGGCGGTGTTCTGGCTCGACCCGTACCGCCCGCACGAGAACGAGCTGATCAAGAAGGTCAAGCTGTACCTGCAGGACCACGACACCGAAGGCCTGGACATCCAGATCATGAGCCAGGTGCGCGCGATGCGCTACACGCTCGAGCGCGTGATCCGCGGGCTGGACACGATCAGCGTCACCGGCAACATCCTGCGCGACTACCTGACCGACCTGTTCCCGATCATGGAGCTGGGCACGAGCGCGAAGATGCTGTCGATCGTGCCGCTGATGGCCGGCGGCGGCATGTACGAGACCGGCGCCGGCGGCTCGGCGCCGAAGCACGTGCAGCAGCTGGTCGAGGAAAACCACCTGCGCTGGGATTCGCTCGGCGAGTTCCTGGCGCTGGCGGTGAGCCTGGAGGATCTGGGCACCATGACCGGCAACGCCAAGGCCAAGATCCTGGCGACGACGCTCGATGCGGCCACCGGCACGCTGCTCGACAACCGCAAGTCGCCGTCGCCCAAGACCCACGAACTGGACAACCGCGGCAGCCAGTTCTACCTGGCGATGTACTGGGCGCAGGCGCTGGCGGCGCAGACCGAAGACAAGGCGCTGGCCGCGCAGTTCGCGCCGCTGGCCAAGGCGCTGGCCGACAACGAAGCCAAGATCGTGGCCGAGTTCGCCGCGGTGCAAGGCAAGCCGGCGGACATCGGCGGCTACTACCGCGCCGACCCGCAGAAGGTCAAGGCGGTGATGCGCCCGAGCGCGACCTTCAACGCGGTGCTGGCGGCGGCGCACGGCTGAGCACGGCGGCGGTAGGCTGCGCCTTTGCGCGGTGTCCGCCCTTCAGGGCGGCGCCACCGCGGGCTCCCAAGCGCGCCGGGCTGCCCCAGGTTCCCTTGGCTGCCGCGAAGCAGGGGGCGGGCGCAGCCCGGCCCTGGGGGCGCCCTCAGGGCGGCGGCTCGCGACGCGGCGGCAGCATCAGCCGGTGCTCGCAGGGCGCGCGCAGGATGATCGAGGTCGAGGTCTGGCCCAGCGTCCACAGCGCGTTGACGACGCGGTCGAGGTGGGCGACGTCGACCACCGCGATCTCGCAGATCCACGAATCCTCGCCGGTCACGTTCCAGGCGCTGGCGATCTCCGGCGTGGCGTCGATCAGCCGCTGCATCGCCGCGTATTCGCAGCGTCCCACCCGCACCAGCGCGCGGATGCCGTAGCCGAGCGCGGCCAGGCTGACCGTGGCGCGGTAGCCGGTGATCACGCCGGCCGCCTCGAGCTTGCGCACCCGCTCGGTCACGGCCGGCTGGCTCAGGTGCACGCGGCGGCCCAGTTCGGCCATCGTCAGGCGCGCATCGGCCTGCAGCTCGGCCAGGATCCGGGTGTCGTAGCTGTCGAAATCAGGCATGCGAAGGATTTTCGCTTCACAGCCTTTGGAATCAAGGGCATCTAGTCGCCGAACCTTCATTGACCCATGGAAGCGTGCGGATGGCGTGCATACCATCTTGTCCATGTCGACCGCCACCGCCACCCTGCGCGCGCCGCTGCCGGCGCTCACCGCGCCGCTGATCGCCGCCTGCCTGAGCGCCACCTGGCTGGTCTGGGGCTCGACCTACCTGACGATCAAGTGGGCGCTGGTCAGCTTCCCGCCCTTCTTCCAGATGGGCACGCGCTTCGTCGCCGCCGGGCTGCTGCTGGGCGCCTTTGCCGCGTGGCGCGGCGCACGCTGGCCGAGCCGCGACGAGTGGCGCAGTGCGGTGGCGCTCGGCGTGCTGATGCTCGGCGGCGGCTATGGCGGCGTCGCCTACGCGCAGCAGAGCGTCGGCTCGGGCCTGGTGGTGGCGTTCATCGCCGTCGTGCCGGCGTTGGTCGCGGCGCTGCAATGGCCGTATGGCGTGCGCCCGGGCCGGCTCGAGGCGGCCGGCATCGGCCTGGGCCTGCTGGGTGTGGCGCTGCTGTCGGCCGGCCAGGGTTTCGGTGCGTCGCCCGCCGGCCTGCTGGCGATGGCGCTGGGTTGCCTGGCCTGGGCGGCCGGCAGCGTCTGGGCGCTGCACGGCCTGCCGGGTGGGCGCCGGCTCGGGCTCGCGCCGGGCACGGCCGGCTATGCGAGCCAGATGCTCGCCGGCGGCGTGGTGCTGATGGCGATGTCCTGGGCCGCCGGCGAGGCGCCGGCCTGGCCGCCCGAGCCGCGTGCGCTGGCGAGTTGGGCCTATCTGGTGGTGGCCGGTTCGCTGCTCGGCTTCTCGGCCTACATGCTGCTGCTCGAGCGTGCCGGTGCGGCGCTGGCGTCCAGCTACACCTTCGTCAACCCGGTGATCGGGCTGGCGCTGGGCGTCACGCTGGGCGGCGAGGCGGTCAGCGCCGGCGAGTGGGCGGCCGCCGGCGTGGTGCTGGCCGGCGTGGTGGTGCTGCTCGCGGCCCAAGCGCGGCGGCGCTGAAGCCGCCCGTGGCGCGGCAGCCGGCGCGGCGGCGCTGAAGCCGCCCGTGGCGCGGCAGCCGGCGCGGCGCCGCCGAAACGGCGCCGCGACCGCCCGCGGCCGGCCGAGGGCCTCAGTGCGAAGTGCCTTCGGAGCGCGTGATCTTGTTGTGCACGTTGTACTTGCCCACCGGCTTGCTCATCGGCAGGCGCTTGACCTCCTTGAAGGTCTTTGCGTCGTAGACGATCACTGCGCCGTCCTGCTCCCACACGCTGGCGAGCGCGTAGCGGCCGTCCTGGGTGAACTCGATGTGGGCGAGCGTCTTGCCGGGCTCGCGCACGCTGGCCACCGGCTCGAGCGTGCGCTTGTCGATGATCGTCAGCGTGTCCTTCGCCGTCGGGCTCATCATCGAATCGGTCCACGCGTACGGGGTCGCCTCGTGGCTGCGCATGAAGAAGCCCGGCCCGGGTACGGGGATCGTGCGCACCAGCTTCCAATCCTTCAGGTCGATCACCGTGATCGTGCCGTCCTTCAGGTTCGGGCTGGCGAGCACGGTGCTGCCGCGGTACGGGAAGGTGATGCCGGAGCCCAGGTGCGGCATGCCGGCGATCGGCAGCGTGGCGATCGGACGGCGCACGTCGAGGTTGACCACCTGGCCGCTGGGCGCGCCGTCGGCGCGCGGCCGCGACGCACCCAGCGCATAGGCGTAGGACTGGTCGAAGAAGAAGTCGTCCAGCGGCTCTTCGAGGATCGTGCGCCTGACGCCGAGGAAGCCGGGCTTGGCGATGCCTTCGCCGAGCTTGTAGTCGTGCACCAGGCCGTCGTAGATCGGCTCGGCCTTCGGGTCGTACGAAATCTCCCACAGCTCGGGGATGTCCTTCATCGCGACCACGAAGCTGCGCCGCGGCGCGGCGTCGTACACCGCCGATACGCGCGACGTCTGCTTGCCGTCGAGGCCGGCGGCCGCGTAGGTCTTCAGCAGGTTCAGGCCGGAATCGAACAGCGCCAGCGTGTGCGGGAAGTAGTTGGCCGCCATCACGTAGGCGCCGTCGCTGCTGACCGCGATGTTGCGCATGTTCAGCCCGGCGCGCACTTCGGCCACCACCGTCAGGTTCCACAGGTCGTACTTGGTGATCCAGCCGTCGCGCGAGCCGAAGTAGACGAAGCGCCCGTCGGGGCTGAACTTCGGCCCGCCGTGCAGCGCCCAGCGGCTCGGGAAGCGGTGGATCACCTCGAAGCGGTCGCCGTCGACCAGCGACACGTGGTGGTCGCCGCCCTCGACCACGACGAACAGGTTCATCGGGTCGGCGCGCCACACCGGCTTGTTCGGCAGTTTCGCCGCATCGGCGACGACGCTGTGCGACGCACGGATGTCGGCTTCGCTCCACACGGGCGCCGGCACGACCGGCGTGTAGATCCACGCGGCCAGCGCCGCGATTTCGCCGCTGCCCAGTTGCCCGCTGAAACCGGGCATCTGCGTGGCCGGCCGGCCGGCGGTGATGACCTTCAGCGCCTCGGGCCGGCGCAGCCGCTCCAGGCTTTCGGGCAGCAGCGCCGGGCCCATGCCGCCGGTGCGCTGCGCGCCGTGGCAGGCGGCACAGTGCTGCGCATACAGCCCGGCCGCATCGGCCGCGGCCGGCTGCGAGGCCTTCGCATCGGCATGCGCGGGATCGCGCTGCGCCTGCGCGCTCGCGACTGCGATCCCCAGCAGCCCCGCGGCCAGCAGCAGCCGCCACGCCGCGGGGCGTGCGACGGCCATGCTCAACGGGCGCGCGCCCCGAAGGGGGTGACCGCGATGCGCTCGCCCGCCGATTCGACGCCGATCTCGGCGTCATCGAGGTAGCAGCCCGGATCCTCGGCCCAGGGGTTGCCGGTGACCTGCTGCGCGCGCACGCGGGTGTTGCCGCCGCAGATGTCCAGGTGGCTGCACTCGGCGCAGCGCCCCTGCACCGGGCGCGGCCGCTGCTTCAGCCCGGCCATCAGCGGGTCGGAGGTGTCGTCCCAGATCTGCGAGAACGGACGCTCGCGCACGTTGCCCAGCCGGTGGTGCCACCACATCGTGTCGGGGTGCACGTCGCCGAGGTTGTCGATGTTGGCGACATTGACGCCGCTGGAATTGCCGCCCCAGGCCACCAGGTGCGCGCGCAGTCCCGGCGCCCAGCGCGGGAAGCGCTGCTGCACCCACTGCAGCAGGTACGGGCCGTCGGCGTCGTTGTTGCCGGTCACGTACTCGCGCGCCACGCCGTCCCGGGCGTCGCGCCACGCGTGCTCGAACAGCAGGTCGAGCGCGCGGCGCGTGGCCGCGAACTGCGCGTCCTTGGCGCGGTGGATGTTGCCGCGGCCGGCGTAGTTCAGGTGCGAGAAGTAGAACTTGGTCGCGCCTTCGTCGCGCATCAGCTGCAGCAGCGGCTGCAACTCGTCCGCGTTGAGCATCGTCATCGTGTAGCGCAGCCCGACCTTCACGCCGCGCTCGCCCAGGAGCCGGATGCCGGCCAGGCTGCTGGCATAGGCGCCGATCAGCCGGCGGAAGCGGTCGTGCACCGCGCCGATGCCGTCGAGGCTGACGCCCACGTAGTCGAACTTCGCGGCGGCGATACGGTCGGCCATCGCGGCGTCGATCAGCGTGCCGTTGCTCGACAGGCCGACGTAGAAGCCCATGTCGCGCGCACGCGCGGCGATCTCGAAAAGATCGGGGCGCAGCAGCGGCTCGCCGCCCGACAGGATCAGCACCGGCACGCGGTAGGCCTTCAGGTCGTCCATCACGCGGTAGACCTCGGCCGTGTCGAGCTCGCCTTCGTAGTCGTGGTCGGCCGACAGCGCGTAGCAATGCTTGCAGGTCAGGTTGCAGCGCCGGATCAGGTTCCAGATCACCACCGGCCCGGGCGCGGCGCCGCCGCGGCGGGTGGGCGGCGGCGGCAGTTCGCCGCTGCGTTCGGCATCGGCCAGCAGCCGCAGATAGTGCGATACGCGCAGCATGTTCAGCCTTCCTTGATGCGCAGTCCGGTCTTCTTCAGGATCGCACTAGAGTACAGCACTTCGTCGCCGCGGCAGGCATCGCCGAGCAATGCACGGATCCGCAGCCGCTGGGCCTCGACCGCATCGCGCGTGCGGCCATGCACCATCGCATACAGGTTGTAGGGCCAGCGCGGCAGCGCGCGCGGGCGGCGGTAGCAGTGGCTCACGCCGGGCAAGGCGCCGACCCGCTCGCCGAGCGCGTCGACCCGCGCGTCGTCCACGTCCCACACCGTCATGCCGTTGGCGGTGTAGCCCAGCCGGTAGTGGTTGGGCACGGCGCCGATGCGCCGCACCAGGCCGTCGCGCAGCATCTGCGCGAAGCGCTCGCGCACCGCTTCGCCGCTGACGCCGAGCATCGCGCCCACGGCCTCGTAGGGCCTCGGTACCAGCGGCAGGCCGCTCTGCGTGGCTTCGATCAGGCGCCGGTCGAAGTCGCTCAGTTTCATGCCGAACTCCCGTCGCGGCCCGATCGCGTGGTGTCCAGGACCGGCAGCTGCAGCTCCACGAAATATTCGCGCTCCTTCGGGAACGCATACACCGGCAAGCCGCTGGCCTGGCCGATGCGGTCGAGCGCCGCGTCGCACAAGGCGGCCGATTCGGCCGCGACCACGAACCACATGTTCAGCGCATGCTCGCGCCGGTAGTTGTGCGCGACCTCGGGCTGGGCGTTGACGATCGCCGCCACCTGGTCGAAGCGCTCGGCCGGTACCTCGAGCGCCGCCAGCACGAAGCGGCCGCCCGCGCGCTCGATCTGGTACATCGGCCCGAAGCGCGTCAGCACGCCATGCGCCAGCAACCGGCCCAGGCGCTCGAGCACCTCTTCCTCGCTCATGCCGATCTGCGCGCCGACGTCGGCGAAAGGATGGTCGGACAGCGGCAGTTCGCCGTGCAGCCGCTCGATCAGGCGCGCATCGCGCGCATCGATCGCCGCCATCGGTTGCGCCCTAGGCTGTGACACCTTCGGCTCCTGCGCAACGCGCATCGGCGGGCTGCGCCGCAGCGCCGAAGTAGCGGGCGCCGCACTGCTTGAAGCGCCGGCGGCTGAACAGCCGCGCGCGCGGCCACGCGCCCAGCCCGGCGCCGTCGATCGCGGCATCGACCGCCGCCGCCACCGCGGCGCGGTCGCGGCCGTGCACCATGCAGTACAGGTTGTAGCACCAGCCGTTGTCGCGCCCGCGCCGGTAGGCCAGCGTCACCCCCGGCTGCACCGCCAGCCGCTCGCCGCAGGCATCGACCCGCTCGTCGGGCACGTCGAACACGGTCATCGCGTTGTGCGCGAAACCCGTCTCGTGGTGGCGCACCACCACGCCGAAGCGGCGCAGCGTGCCCTGCGCCAGCCAGCGTTGCAGCGTGCCCAGCACGTCGGCTTCGCTGCGGCTGCTGCCCTGCGCCCAGACGGCGTAGGGGTGCTCGACCAGCGGCAGGCCGAGTTCGACGCAGGCCGCCAGCGGCCGGTCGGCCGCGTGCACCGGCTCGGCGGCCGCTCGGCCCACCGGGCCGCGCGCGGCGATCGTGCCGCGCAGGTCGAAGCCGAGGTCGATCCGATACGGACGCAGCATCGGCAGCCGCAGCGGCCGCAGGCCGCTGGCCGCATCGAGCGCGTCGACCGCCGCGTGCACGGCGGCGGGTTCGGCGCCGGTGATCACGAACCACAGGTTGTACGCGTGCTCGCGCTCGTAGTTGTGGTTGACCCCGGGCTGCGCCGAGACGATCGCAGCCACCTCGTCGAGCCGCGCCGGCGGCACCGCGAACGCGCACAACAACGCCGCGCCGCCGGCTCCGGCACCGAAGGCGCCGCCGATTCGACTGACGACGCCCTGCGCCTGCAGCACGCGGTAGCGCGCCAGCACTTCGGCGGCCGGCACGCCCAGGCGCGCGCCGATCGCTGCAAAGGGCTGCGGCTGCAGCGGGAAGCCGTGCTGCCAGTCGTTCAGCAGCGCCAGGTCCAGCGGGTCGGCGAACACGGCGTCCATCGTCAGAAACCCATGCGCGCCGCGCGACTGGTGAAGAAGATGCCGCTGGGCGCATCGGCGTCGAGCGTGGCCAGCGTCGTGAAGCGCTGCGTGTCGACCACCGACACGCGGTTGGCGTCGCGCGAGCTGATCCACACGGCCTCCCCGCGCGGCGTGAATTCCATGTGCAACACGGCGCGGCCCGGCTCGAGGGTGCGCACCACCTTGCGCGTGGGCGTGTCGATCACCTGCACGCGGTCGTAGTCGGGCACCGCGAAGTTGACCCAGACCTGGCGGCCGTCGGGGCGCGCCATCACGAACACCGGCTGGCCGGCGACCGCGACGCGGCCCACTTCCTGCCAGCTCGCGGTATCGACCACCAGCACTTCGTGGCGGCCGATCGCCGGCAGGTACGCATGCCGGCCGGCCACCGCCCAGCCGCGCAGATGCGGCATCTTGTACACCGGCAGCGGCTGCTCGCCGCGGCCGTAGCCGGCGAGGATGCGGCGCGCGCGCCACGGCTCGTCCCACAGGTCGACCAGCGCCAGCCCATCCTCGCCGAACAGCCCGGCGATGTAGTGCCGGCCGTCGGGCGTGACCAGCGCATCGTAGGGCTGGCGGCCGATGGCGTCGATCCGGGTGACCGCCGGGCGGGCGCGGTCGCTCAGGTCGGCGACCCAGATCGCGTCGGCGTCGAACAACGCGAAGATGAAGCGATTGCCCGGCACGTCGGCCAGGCCGACCACGCGCGAACGCTTGCCGGGCGCGTACTCGGCCGGGATGTCGGCCACCAGCTCGAGCGTGCGTGCGTCGAACACCTTGACGCCGCCGGGCGTGTAGTTCTGCGCCGCCACCAGCGTGCCGTCCTGCGAGATCGCGCCGCCGATCGAGTTGCCGGCCTGCACCACGCGGCGCTCGATGCGGCGCTCGAGCAGGTTCACCTGCGTGAGCGCGCCGTCGCGGCCGAACACGTAGGCCGTGCCGCCGTCGCGCGAGAACACCACCGACGCATGCGACAGGTCGCCCAGGCCGTCGACGCGTGCCAGGGCCGCGCGCGTACTGGTGTTGACCAGCAGGAGCGAGCCGCGCGCGCGCTCGACGACCACGCCCAGGTCGCCGGTGCCGGCCGGCGCCGCGACCTTGCCCCCGTCCGGCGCGGCCGCACAGGCCGAAAGCACCGGCGCTGCCGCGGCGGCCGTGAGCCACTGCCGTCGTTTCACCGCCCTGCCTGCCGTTCTTCCGGGAAACCGCGCGTCAGCTGCACGGCGATCCATGCAGCGTCATCCTCGCTCAGCATGCCGCGCCAGCCGGGCATCGCGGTGCCCGGGCGGCCGTGGTAGATGGTTGCGGCCAGCGCCTCGACCGGCTTGTCGGCCAAGGCCGACGGCGTCAGCGCCGGGCCCAGGCCGCCGGTCAGGCGCAGCCCGTGGCACGAGCCGCAATCCTGCCGCACCATGCGCACCAGTTCCTGCTGCCGCTGTGTTCCCGGATCCGACGCGGCCGCGCTGGCGGCGAAGCATCCGGCGATCAGCAGCAGCGGGGCGGCGGCGCGCATCGCGCGCTCCCTGGTTCAGGTCTTCAGGATGAACTCGACCGCCGCCTTCAGGTCGGCGTCGCTGATCTTGTCCGGCGGGTTCGGCGACATCGGCACCGGGCCCCACACGCCTTGACCGCCCTTGCGCACCTTTTCCGAGAGCTTCGCCACTGCGTCGGCCTGGCCCTTGTACTTGGCCGCGATGTCCTTGAACGACGGACCGACCAGCTTCTTGTCCTTCGAATGGCAGGCCATGCAGCCGGCCTTGTTCATCGCTTCTTCGGGGCTCGCCGCCCAGGCGCCGCCGGCAGCGAGCACGCCCGCCAACGCAATTGCCAGATGTGTCCTCATCGATTCTCTCCTTGCCCGATCGTGGTCAGGCAGCGCGGGCGCGCCCATCGCGCCCGCCTGCTGCCCCGACGGATTATCAGTAGATGTCGTGCTGGGTGTTGTAGACGTTGAAGTGGCCGGTCGGCGTGATCAGCCGCGGATCCTTGATCACCTTCTTCAGCTTCAGCGTCTTGTCGTCGACGATCACGATCGCGCTTTCCTTGTCCTTCGCGCTCCACACCGAGAACCAGACTTCGTCGCCCGCCTTGTTGTACTCAGGCTGCACCACGCGCTTGGCCCCGTCATCCTTGATGCTGGCCCATTCGGCGATCGGCAGCACGGTGAAGCCCTTGTCGAGGTTCTTGATGTCGAACACCGCCACCGACTGCGACAGCTTCGGATCGGGGTTCAGCGTCGTGTCGGTGTACAGGTGGCCGGACTTCGGGTGCGTCTTGATGAACAGCGAACCGCCGCCCTGCGCCTTGATCTGCGCGACCTGCTTGAACGCGTACTGCTTGTACTTCACCGGGTCGGTGCCGATCAGCGAGATCGTCTCGTCGCCCAGGTGGCTGGTGGCCCACACCGGCCCGAACTTCGGGTGCACGAAGTTCGCGCCGCGGCCCGGGTGCGGGATGCGGCCGACTTCGGGCAGGCCGGCGAGCCGCTGCTCCTTGGCGTCGATGATCGCGATCTTGTTGCTGTTGTTGGCCGCCACCAGGAAGTAGCGCTTGCTCGCGTCCCAGCCGCCGTCGTGCAGGAACTGCGCCGAGCCGATCTCGACGGTGCGCAGCGAATCCAGGTTCGAATAGTCGACCAGCAGCGTCTTGCCGGTCTCCTTCACGTTGACGATGAACTCGGGCTTGAAGTGCGAGGCCACGATCGCGGCCACGCGCGGCTCGGGGTGGTATTCCTGCGTGCCGACGACCATGCCGCGGGTGGACACGATGCGCAGCGGCTCGAGCGTCGAGCCGTCCATGATCGTGTACTGCGGCGGCCAGTAGGTGCCGGCAATCGCCAGCTTGTCCTCGTAGCCCTTGAACTTGCTGGTGTCGACCGAGCGCGCCTCCAGCCCGACCTTGATTTCAGCCACGTTGTCGGGCTTCTCCATCCACAGGTCGATGATGTTGATCTTGGCGTCGCGGCCGATCACGAACAGGTAGCGCCCCGAAGCCGACATGCGCGAGATGTGCACCGCGTAGCCGGTCTTGACGATGTTGATGATCTCCTTGGTGTCGCCGTCGATCAGCGCAATCTCGCCGGCGTCGCGCAACGTGGTCGAGAAGATGTTCTCGATGTTGTAGTTGTTCATCTTCTTCTTCGGGCGCGCTTCCGGCGGAATCAGCACCTTCCACGTGCCCTTGGCGTCGGCCAGGCTCCACTCCGGCGGCACCGGCGGGTCGTGCTGGATGTAGCGCGCCATCAGGTCGACCGTCTTTTCGTCGAAGTCGCCGCTGGTCAGCCAGTTGGGCATGCCCGCGGGCGAGCCGTAGGCGATGAACACCTTCAGGTAGTCGGTGCCCTTGCCGACCGTGATGTCCGGCGTCAGCGGCTTGCCGGTCGCGCCCTTGCGCAGCACGCCGTGGCAGCCGGCGCAACGCTCGAAGTAGATCTGGCGCGCCCGCGTGAATTCCGCCTCGGTCATCGGCGGCGCCTTCGGGTTCGAGCTCTGGTGCATCGGCTCGGTCACCAGCGGCGATGCAGCGCCCAGGTATTCCCGTTCGACGGGCGCGACGATCTTCTCGTCCTTCGTGCCCTGAGCCTGCGCCCCCAGGCTCAGGATCGCCAACGCGGCCGCGACCGGCCCGATACGCACGGATCTCATCTGGATTCCTCCTTGTGGTGGATCGACTCGGGCAGGCCAGGACGGCCGCAGGCACAAGCTACCATGCCCGAACCGGGTTTATCGTCCTCCGGCTGTCCCCGGCGCGTCCTTGACTCAGTTCAAGGATGCCCATGCGTTGCAATTTCGACAATGGCCCCGGACCGCGACTGATCGGCAAGGTGAAGCATTTGAGCGTGAGCGACGAACCCCTGCGCTTCGACGCGGCTGCCGCCGGCGCCGCAGCCAAGGTCACGCTGGTCGGCGCCGGCCCGGGCGACCCGGAGCTGCTGACGGTCAAGGCCGCCAAGGCGTTGCAGGCCTGCAGCCTGGTGATGTACGACCACCTGGTCGGCAAGGAGGTGCTCGAGCTGCTGCCGCGCGGCGCCGACCGGATCTACGTCGGCAAGCAGGCGGGCCACCACAGCCTGAGTCAGGGCGGCATCATCGAGCTGATGGTGCGGCTGGCCCGCAGCGGCCGGCCGGTGCTGCGGCTCAAGGGCGGCGATCCGTACATCTTCGGCCGCGGCGGCGAAGAGGCACAGGCGCTGGCCGCACACGGGATCCCGTTCGAGGTGATCCCCGGCATCAGCGCGGCGCAGGGCGCCGCCGCCTGTGCCGGCATGCCGTTGACGCACCGCGACCACGCCGGCACGCTGGTGTTCGCCACCGGCCACCGCTGCGCGGCCGGCGACGAGGACGGCATCGACCTCGACTGGCAGATGCTCGCGCGGCCGCGGCAGACGGTGGTGATCTACATGGGCGTGGGCGCGCTGCCCGTGATCTGCGCGCAGCTGGTGCGGCACGGGCTGGCGCCCGACACGCCGGCCGCCGTGATCGAACGCGCGACACTGCCGGCGCAGCGCACGATCGCGGGCACGGTGCAGACGCTGCCCGAGTTGGCGATGCTGCACGACGTGCGCGCGCCGGCGCTGATCATGATCGGCCACAGCGTCAGCCTGCACGAAGTGCTCGGGCCGGCCGCGGCGCGCAGCGCCGGCTGAGAGGCTGAGAGGCTTTCGCCCAT
>JAFEFZ010000178.1 GCA_018240325.1 Pseudomonadota bacterium | reverse complement strand
GGTGATCGCCGGCGTTCAGCGCGGTGGGCTGCGCCCCGAGGTTCTCGCCGGCCCGTTGCACGGCCAGCACCATCAAATCCCCTTCGCGAACCGTCATGCCGGGAAACACCGCGGTGCCGATCAACTTCGACCGCGGCGGAATCACGACTTCAGCCAGCCCGGAATTGCGGTTGAACAGCGTCTGCGCGACCTGGTTCGGCCCTTCCTCCGAACGAAAGGCGAGATGCTGCTCCGATGCGAGGCGGCCGAGCATCTGCAGATCACCGCGAACCAGCAGGGTGTCGCCGGCTGCAAGGCTGGCGCGGGTCAGCGCTTCACCTTTGGCGCCGTCCAGCATTGCGATCAGGGTCAGGCCGGGGTAGTCCTGCAGGCTGATCGCCGACGGCGCCTGGCCCACGAACGCGGACGACGACCGCACCCGCAGCCGGTGCAGGCCTTCCTCGAGACGGTAGTGCTCGACGAGCGTGCGCGCGTGTTCGCTGAAGTTCGCCGGCAGGGAATCGCTGGTGCGCACCGGCAGCAGGCGGCGTCCGACCGTCAGCAGGATCAACGCCGTCCCCGCGACCATCGGCACGCCGAGCCATGCGTACTCGAAGAAGCCGAACTGCCTGAGCTTCGCATCCTGCGCGGCGATGTTCACGAGCACGTTCGGGTTCGAGCCGAGCAGCGTCAGCATGGTGGCCGAATGCCCCGCGAACGCCACCGGAATCAGCAGGTGAGAGATCGGCATCCCCGTGCGCACGGCCACGATGACCGCGATCGGCATCACTGCGGCGACCGCACCGTTGAGGCTGACGATCGCGGTCAGGATGACGACGAGTGCGAGCAGCGACAGATAGAGCTTGACCTGGCTGTCTCCGGCGCGGGAAATCAGCCACTGGCCTGCCCAGGCGGTGACGCCGGTCAGCTCGAGGCCGGCTGCGATCACGAACAGCGACGCGATGAAGATGACGACCGGGATGCCGAAGCCGCTCACCGCCTGGTTGCCGTCGATGATCCCGAGGTAGAACAGTGCCAGCGAGGCCCCGACGGCCACCAGCACCGGCGGGAACCGGTTCCAGACGAACAGCCCGAGGATGACCAGGACGAGGGTCAGGACGATTGCGATGTCGCTCATGGCGGAGTGGCTTCAGGCGGGGAGGGGGGAAGGGAGAAGGGGGAAGGGAGATGGGCGCTGCGCGGTCTCGCGAGGCCGGGTGCGGATTCGGCGCTGACGCCAGCCCGATGAGCCGGCGGCCCGAGCGCGCCGGCGCGTGCAGGCCGCCGGTGTTTCGCTTCAGGTGCCGGCTTCCACGGCGGTGACCTTGGCGCGCAGCGACGACGACCGGATCACCAGTTTCTCGAGCTCGACGACCAGGAAGAACACGACCCCGCCGGCCAGCAGCGGCGGCCACACGCGCAGCGGGATTCCCTCGTTGCCGAAGATCATCTGCAGCGGCGGCGCATAGGTGAACAGCAGCTGCAGCACGATGACCGCGCCGATGCCCAGCGGCAGGTACTTGTTCTCCAGGTGCGCCTTGATCGACACCGAGCTTTCGAGCATGTAGCGGCTGTTGAGCAGGTAGAAGCACTGGCCGATCGTGATCGCGTTGACGGCCACGGTGCGCGCGAGCTGGTCGGAAGCGCCCAGCCGCTTCGACAGGAAGAAGGCCCACAGCGTGTAGGCGACCAGCGCCAGGCCGACGAAGACCACCCGCCAGACGCCGAAGGCGGTCAGGATCGACCGGTCCACCGCGCGCGGCGGGCGCTGCATCACGTCGGGCTCGTGCGGCTCGAAGGACATCACCAGCCCGAGCGCGACCGAGGTCACCATGTTGACCCACAGCACCTGCGGCGCGGTGATCGGCAGCGTGAAGCCGAAGAAGATCGCCACTGCGATGACCAGGCCTTGCGCCACGTTGGTGGGCAGCAGGAACAGGATCGCCTTCTCGATGTTGTTGTAGACGGTGCGGCCTTCCTTGACCGCGGCGCCGATCGACGCGAAGTTGTCGTCGGCCAGGATCATGCCGGCGGCTTCCTTGGTGACCTCGGTGCCCTTGATGCCCATCGCCACGCCGATGTCGGCCTTCTTCAGCGACGGCGCGTCGTTGACGCCGTCGCCGGTCATCGCCACCACCTGCCCGTTCGCCTGGATCGCCTTGACCAGCCGCAGCTTGTGCTCGGGGCTGGCGCGCGCGAACACGTCCACCTCGCGCACCCTCTCGCGCAGCGCGTACTCGTTCATGTCCTCGATCTCGGCGCCGGTGACGGCCGTCTTGCCGTCGCCGATGCCCAGCATCTTGGCGATCGCCGCCGCGGTGATCCGGTGGTCGCCGGTGATCATCGTCACGCGGATGCCGCCGCCGTGGCATTCCTTCACCGCCTCGATCGCCTCCTTGCGCGGCGGGTCGAGCAGGCCGATCAGGCCCAGCAGCACCAGGTTCTTCGGCAGGTCGGCCGGGCCGAGGCTGCCGGCCTGCAGGCCCGGGTCTTCCAGCCAGGCCAGCGCCAGCACGCGCTCGCCCTGGCCGGCCATCTGGTCGGAAGCGCGCGCGAAGTGCGCGCGGTCCAGCGGCGCGGCCTGGCCGCTGCGCTGCTGCTGGCGGTCGCAGTGCTCGAGGATCACCTCGGGCGCACCCTTGACCAGCAGGCACTCGCGGCCGTCGGCCGTGCGGTGCAGCGTGGCCATGAACTTGTGCTCCGACTCGAAGGGGATCGCGTCGATGCGCGGGAACGCCTGCTGCTGCGCCTCGCGCTCCATCCCCATCTTGGTGGCGAACGGATAGAGCGCGCCCTCGGTGGGGTCGCCCTCGACCTTCCAGCTGCCTTCACTCTGGAACAGCTCGGCGTCGTTGCACAGCATCGACACCCGCCCCAGCAGCTGCAGCACCGGGTCGGCCAGGTCGGCGGGCCGGCCGGCCTGCTTGATCTCGCCTTCGGGCGCGTAGCCGTTGCCGCTGATCTCGAAAGCCGATTCGGCGGTGGCGGTGGACACCACCATCATCTCCATCAGCGTCAGCGTGCCCGTCTTGTCGGAGCAGATCCGCGACACCGACCCCAGCGTCTCCACCGCCGGCAGCCGCCGGATGATCGCGTTGCGCGTGGCCATGCGCTGCACGCCGATCGCCAGCGTGATCGTGATCAGCGCGGGCAGCCCCTCGGGGATCACCGACACCGCGATCGCGACGACGGCCTGGAACAGCTCGACGAAGTCCATGCCGATCACCCAGCGGCCGTAGGCGAACACGATCACGCTGACGATGCCGATGGCGGTGGTGATCGCGTAGCCGAACTTCTTGATCTGGCGCAGCAGCGGCGTCTCCAGCGGGCTGACGCTGGCCAGCAGCTGGTTGATGCGGCCCAGCTCGGTGTGGCTGCCGGTGGCCACGACGACGCCGGTGGCGCGGCCCGACACGACCATCGTGCCCGAGAAGGCCATGCTCTCGCGGTCGCCGACGGTCGACTTCTCGGCCACCGGCTCGCTGCTCTTGTCGGCGGGCACCGATTCGCCGGTCAGGGCCGCCTCCTCGGTGCGCAGGTTCTTCACGTCGATCAGCCGCAGGTCGGCGGGCACCTTGTCGCCCGACTCGAGCAGCACGATGTCGCCGGGCACCAGCTCCTCGGCCGGCGTCATCCGCGTCTGGCCGCCGCGCAGCGTGCGCGCCTCGGCCGACAGCATGTTGCGGATCGAATCCAGTGCCTGTTCGGCCCTGCCCTCCTGGATGAAGCCCAGCAGCGCATTGAGCAGCACGACGGCGAAGATGATCCCCGCGTCGAGCCACAGGCCGAGCATCAGCTTGACGAAGCCCGCGCCCAGCAGCACGTACACCAGGATGTTGTTCAGCTGCAGCAAGAAGCGCTTGAACGGCCCGATCTTCTTGCCTTCGGGCAGGCGGTTCGCGCCGTACTGCTGCAGGCGGGCCGCGGCTTCGGCCGCATCGAGCCCGTTGCCGGCGCTGGTGGACAGGCGGTTCAGCACGTCGTCCGTGCCGAGCGCATGCCAAGGCACGACATCATGGGTGGGAACGGTCGTGCTCGGGTTCGCCATGCGTCGTCTCCAAATGCGCCGCGGGGCTGCAGCTCGCTGCAGCCCCGCGGATGATAGATGCGCGGTCTCCTAGACTGCGAACTTCCAGTACAGCGGCGCGATGAACATCGCGACGAACAGCCACCAGGCGCCGATCGGCAGGCCGAACTTCCAGTAGTCGCCGAACTTGTAGCCGCCGGCGCCCATGACCATCAGGTTCACCGGGGTCGCCACCGGGGTCAGCAGCGCGCCGTGCGCGGCTATCGTCACGCCGATGATCAGCGGCATCGGCGAGATGCCCAGCTCGCTGCCGGTGGCCACCGCGATCGGCAGCATCACCAACGCGGCCGCGGTGTTGCTCATCAGCTGGGTGAGCGCGAAGGTCACCAGGAACAGCCCCGCCAGCACCGCACGCGGCCCGGCGGCGCCGACGGCGTTGATCAGTATGTCGGCGATCAGCACGGCCGCGCCGGTCTTGGTCATCGCCGTGGCCAGCGGGATCATGCCGCCGACCAGGATGCAGGTGTTCCAGTCGATGCCCTTGTAGGCCTGCGGCACCGTCAGCACGCCCAGCAGTATCAACGCGACCGAGCAGATCACCGCCACCAGCGCCGCCGGGAACCAGCCGCCCACGAGCATCACGACCAGCGCGGCCAGCACGATCAGCGCCTCCCAGGCCTTGTGGCCCAGCGGGATCGACTGCCGGCGCACCACCTCGGGCGAATCGACCACCAGCACCTGCGGGTCGGACAGGTTCTTGTCCAGCGCCGCCCAGGTGCCCTGCAGCAGCAGGTGGTCGCCGACGCCCAGCGTCACCGGGCCGGGCGGCAGATCCTGCCCGCCGCGCTGGATGCCCAGCACCATCAGCTCGCCGCTGCGCGCCGACATGCCGACGAAGGCGGTCTGGCCGGCCAGCTTCGAGCGCGGCGGGATGATCACTTCGGCCAGGCCCGAGCCCTTGTTGAACAGCGTCTCGGTGACGGCGCCGGCGGCGCCCTCGTCGGTGCGCAGCGCCAGGTGCTGCTCGGCGGCCAGCCGGCCGACGGCCTGCGCGTCGCCGCGCACCAGCAGGTAGTCGCCTTCGGCGATCTGGGCGCGCTGCAGCGGCTTGCCGCTGTCGCCTTCCTGCACGGCCACCAGGCTCAGGCCGGCGTAGGCCTTCAGGTCGACGGCGTCGCGCGCCTTGCCCACGTAGGCCGACGTGCCGCGCACGCGCAGCCGCTGCAGCCCGTCCTCGATGCGGTAGTGCTCGACCAGGTTCTGCGCGTGCGCGCTGAAGTCGGGCGGCAGCGAATCGCCGTTGCGGTGCGGCAGCAGGAAGCGCTGCGTCAGCACCATGATCACGGCCGAGCCGATCAGCATCGGGATGCCGGCGATCGCGAACTCGAAGAAGCCGATCCCGCCGAAGCCGGCCTCGGCCGCGACGTTGGAGGAGATCACGTTCAGCGGCGCGCCCAGCAGCGTCAGCATCGTCGCGCTGTGCGCGGTGAAGCACAGCGGCACCAGCAGCTGCGAGGTCGGCACCCCCAGGCGCATCGCGACGACGATCACCATCGGCATCAGTGCGGCCACCGTGCCGTTGACGCTGATCGCCGCGGTCACGAGCGCCGCGATCAGGATCAGCAGCACGAAGGCGCGGGTCTTGTTGCCGGCCGATTTGGCGACCAGCTGCTGGCCCGCCCAGGTGGTGACGCCCGAAACCTCGAGCCCGGCGCCGACGACGAACAGGCCGGCGATCAGGATCACCACCGGGTCGCCCAGGCCGGCCAGCACCTCGCCCGGACTCAGGATGCCCGCGACGAACAGCGACAGCGACACCAGCACCGCGACGATCACCGCCGGGATCTTCTGCCAGATGAACAGTGCGAGAGCGGCGAGGATCACCGCAAAGACTATGGCAATGTCAGTGGTCATTGAAGCCTCCTCGCTTCGGGAACACGATGCCGCCGGCGGCCGCCGGCCGGATTGCCGGCAGCCGGCTCGAGCCGGCGCGCCACGGGGCCCGCAAGCCCGCGCAGCGCGCGCTGCCGCTGCTGCGCCAGGCATGCTACCCACGCGATTGGGGATACCATAACTGGTGTAACCCCGTACAGCCAGCCGATTCCGGGCGTGCAACACTGCCGGCGGTCAGGCTTGGCCCGGTGCAGCGCAGTGCCCATCGCCTTCGGCATCGATCGGGCTGCCGCGATGGCGGAGCAGGTCCACGGGCCCGCCGCTGGGACGATACTCGCGGCTGGTGCAACCCGATTACAGAGGAACCATGCTCACAGGTCGCGAGAACTACCAACGTCTGCTGGCCGCCGCAAAGGCGGGGCCCCGGGCGACCACTGCCGTCGCACACCCGTGCGACGCCTCGGCGCTGCGCGGCGCCGTCGAAGGGGCCGAAGAAGGGATCATCACGCCGATCCTCGTCGGCCCGCGCGAGAAGATCATCGCAGCCGCCGCCGCTGCGCAGGTGGACATCTCGGCCTACGAGATCGTCCACGCCGACTACAGCCACGAGTCGGCCGGCAAGGCGGTGGCGCTGGTGCGCGAGGGCCGGGCCGAGATGCTGATGAAGGGCTCGCTCAGCACCGACGAAATGCTGGGCGCCGTGGTCAACCGCGCAGGCGGGCTGCGCACCGAGCGGCGGCTGAGCCATTGCTTCGTGATGGACGTGCCGGGCCACCCGAACGTGCTGATCATCACCGACGCGGCGATCAACATCTTCCCGACGCTCGAAGACAAGGTCGACATCATCCAGAACGCGATCGACTTCGCGCACGCGCTGGGCATCGCCCAGCCCAAGGTGGCGATCCTGTCGGCGATGGAGAAGATCAACCCGAAGCTCGACTCCACGATCGAGGCCGGCGCGCTGTGCAAGATGGCCGACCGCGGCCAGATCACCGGCGCTCTGCTCGACGGCCCGCTGGCGCTCGACAACGCGATCAGCCCCGAGGCCGCCAGGATCAAGGGCATCACGGGCCCGGTCGCCGGCCATGCCGACATCCTGGTGGTGCCCGACCTGGAAGCCGGCAACATGCTGGCCAAGAGCCTGTCGTTCATGATGAATGCCGACTCGGCCGGCATCGTGCTGGGCGCGCGCGTGCCGATCACGCTGACCAGCCGCGCCGATACGGTGCAGAGCCGCCTCGCCTCGTGCGCAGTGGCCGCACTGGTCGCGCAGCGCCGCCGCCAGATTGCGGCCAAGGGGGGCTGAGCCGTGGCCGACGCGATCCTGGTGCTGAATGCAGGCTCGTCCAGCCTGAAGTTCACCGAATTCGCCGCCGGCGCCGGCGGTGCGCTCGAAGTCAAGGTTGCCGGCAACCTGGAAGAACTGTACGGGCAGGCGAGCTTTCGCGCGCGCGACGCTGCCGGGCAGACGGTCGGTGAGCACGCCTGGGCCGAGCCGCCGCGCCATGCCGGCGCGCTCGAATTCCTGCTCGGCTGGCTCAAAGAGCACTCGGGCGACACCCGGGTCGCCGCCATCGGGCACCGCGTCGTGCACGGCGGCGAGCTCTATGCCGCGCCGATGCGCATCGATGCCAAGGTGCTGGATACGCTCGAGCAGTTCGTGCCGCTGGCGCCGCTGCACCAGCCGCACAACCTGCTGCCGATCCGCACGCTGCTGGAGGCGCACCCCGATATCCCGCAGGTCGCCTGCTTCGACACCGCCTTCCACCGCACGATCCCGCCGCTGGCCGAGGCCTACGCGCTGCCGCCGTCGATCACCGACCGCGGCGTGCGCCGCTACGGCTTCCACGGCCTGTCCTACGAGTACATCGCCGGCGTGCTGCCGCAGCACGACCCGCGCGCGGCTGCCGGGCGCACCATCGTCTTGCACCTGGGCAACGGCGCCAGCATGTGCGCGCTGAAGGGCGGGGTCAGCGTCGCCTCGACGATGGGATTCACCGCGCTCGACGGCCTGCCGATGGGCACGCGCTGCGGCGCGCTCGACCCCGGCGTGGTGCTGTACCTGATGCAGTCGCTGCACATGGACGCGGCGGCGATCGAGACGCTGCTGTACAAGGAATCGGGGCTGCTGGGCGTGTCGGGCGTGTCGAGCGACATGCGCGCGCTGCTCGAAAGCCGCGAGCCGCGCGCGGAACTCGCGGTCGATTTGTTTGTCTACCGCATCGTGCGCGAAATGGGATCGTTGGCGGCAGCTCTGGGAGGCCTCGATGCGGTGGTGTTCACCGCCGGCATCGGCGAGCGGGCGGCGCCCGTGCGCCGCGGGGTCTGCGAGGGCAGCCGCTGGCTGGGCATCGAGATCGACGAGCAGGCCAACGCCCGCTCGGCGATGCGCATCTCGACGCCGACCAGCCCGGCGGCGGTCTGGGTGCTGCCCACCAACGAGGAACTGATGATCGCGCGCCACGCCCACCGCATCGTCGCCGGCACCTGAAGTCCGGCCCTTGCCGGCCCAGGGGCAGGCCGGCGCACCTGCAATCCAGAGGGAGAGCCTTCATGGCAGCCAATCCGAAAGCCGTCTTCGATTCCGCGAACACCGATCCCGCCGAGCTGCGCCGGCACGCCTGGCGCGGCTTCCGGCCGGGCACGTGGAACACGCGCGTCGCGGTGCGCGACTTCATCCAGCACAACTACACGCCGTACGAAGGCGACGCGTCGTTCCTGGCCGGCGCCACCGAGCGCACGCGCAACCTGTGGAAGAAGCTGCTGGTGCTGCTGGCCGAGGAGACGAAGAAGGGCGTGCTCGACGTGTCGCAGGTGCCGTCGACGATCACTGCGCACGGCCCCGGCTACATCGACCAGAAGCTCGAGCTGATCGTCGGGCTGCAGACCGATGCGCCGCTGAAGCGCGCGATCATGCCCAAGGGCGGCTGGCGCGTGGTCGAGGCGAGCCTCGAGGCCTACGGCTTCGAGCCCGACCCCGAGGTCGCCAAGATCTACACCGAGCACTGCAAGACCCACAACGACGGCGTGTTCGACGCCTATACCGAGACGATCCGCAAGTGCCGCAGCTCGGGCATCATCACCGGGCTGCCCGACGCCTACGGCCGCGGCCGGATCATCGGCGACTATCGCCGCCTGGCGCTGTACGGGCTGGACTTCCTGATCGCCGAGAAGCAGGTCGAGCGCGCCGAGCTCGACGACCGGCATTCCACCGAGCAGGTGATCCGGCTGCGCGAGGAGCTGGCCACCCAGCTGCGCTCGCTCGCGCAGATCGGCCAGATGGCGCAGGCCTACGGCTACGACGTGTCGCGCCCGGCGGCCACGGGGCGCGAGGCGGTGCAGTGGACCTACTTCGCCTACCTCGCGGCGATCAAGGAGCAGAACGGCGCGGCCATGTCGGTGGGGCGGCTGTCGACCTTCCTGGACATCTACCTCGAGCGCGACCTGCGCGAAGGCGCGCTCACCGAATCGCAGGCGCAGGAGCTGATCGACGACCTCGTGGTCAAGTTCCGCATCGTGCGCTTCCTGCGCACGCCCGAATACAACCAGCTGTTCTCGGGCGACCCGACCTGGGTCACCGAATTCATCGGCGGCATGGGCCAGGACGGCCGCACGCTGGTGACCAAGACCAGCTTCCGCACGCTGCAGACCCTGTACAACCTCGGCCCGGCGCCCGAGCCGAACCTGACGGTGGGCTGGTCGCCGCGGCTGCCCGACGGCTTCAAGCGCTTCGCCGCCAAGTGCTCGGTCGACACCAGCTCGATCCAGTACATGTCGGACGACATGATGCGGCCGAAGTTCGGCGACGACGCCGCGATCGCCTGCTGCGTGTCGGGCATGGCCGTGGGCAAGCAGATGCAGTACTTCGGCGCGCGCGTCAACCTGCCCAAGGCGCTGCTGTTCGCGATCAACGGCGGGCGCGACGAGAAGAGCGGCAAGCAGGTCGCGCCGATGTTCGCGCCGGCCGCCGGCGAGGTGCTCGACTACGACGACGTGATGGCGCGCTTCGACGAGGTGATGGACTGGCTGGCGGGCACCTACGTGAACGCGCTGAACATCATCCACTACATGCACGACAAGTACTGCTACGAGTCGGTGCTGATGGCGCTGCACGACCGCGACATCATCCGCACGCTGGCCTGCGGCATCGCCGGGCTGTCGCACACGGCCGACAGCCTGTCGGCGATCAAGTACGCCAAGGTGCGGCCGGTGCGCGACGACACCGGGCTGGTCGTCGACTACCAGGTCGAGGGCAGCTTCCCGAAGTACGGCAACAACGACGAGCGCGCCGATTCGATCGCCAGCATGCTGGTGACGAAGATGATGAACAAGATCCGCAACTACGAGACCTACCGCGAGGCGATCCACACGCAGTCGGTGCTGACGATCACCTCCAACGTCGTCTACGGCAAGCAGACCGGCAACACGCCCGACGGCCGCCGCCTGGGTGAGCCCTTCGCACCCGGCGCGAACCCGTCCAACGGCGCCGATTCCAGCGGCTGGATGGCGTCGATGATGTCGGTGGCCAAGCTGCCCTACGACGACGCCGAGGACGGCATCTCGCTGACGATCTCGATCGTGCCCACGTCGCTGGGCTGCGACGAGGAGCGGATCACGCGCGCGGTCGGCGGCCTGGACGCGTACTTCTCGTCCAACGGCTTCCACTCCAACCTCAACGTGCTGAACCGCGACACGCTGCAAGAGGCGATGGAGCAGCCCGAGAAGTACCCGCAGCTGACGATCCGCGTGTCGGGCTACGCGGTCAACTTCGTCAAGCTGACCAAGGAGCAGCAGATGGACGTGATCAACCGCACCTTCCACGGCCGCGCCTGAGGGGCTGGGGATGTCCGCGCCGCACATCGGCAGCCGCTACGAACTCCTCGTCGACCCGCACGGCGACGAGGAGATCAAGACCCACGCCACCTACGCCGAGGTCTACGACACCGACCTCGTCGATGCCGAGGACGACAAGCGCGACGACGACCGCATCGGCTACGTGCATTCGGTCGAGATCGGCAGCACGGTGGACGGCCCGGGCATCCGCTTCGTGCTGTTCCTCACCGGCTGCCCGCTGCGCTGCCAGTACTGCCACAACCCCGACACCTGGCACAAGCTGAACGGCCAGCCGGTGACGCTGGACGAGATGAAGGCCGAGATCTTCAAGTACGAGCGCGTGCTGAAGATCTCCGGCGGCGGGCTGACGATCTCCGGCGGCGAGCCGGTACAGCAGCACGGCTTCGTCACCGCCATCTTCCGCTACTGCAAGTCGCACGGCATCCACACCTGCCTGGACACCTCGGGCCGGCTGGGCGCGCGCATGACCGACGCCGAACTGGCCGACGTCGACCTGCACCTGCTGGACATCAAGTCGGGCGACCCGGAGGTCTACAAGCGCGTGACCGGCCATCCGCTGGAGCCGACGCTCGCCTATGCGCGCCGGCTGTCCGACCTGGGCCGCCCGATGTGGGTGCGCTTCGTGCTGGTGCCCGGCCTGACCGACGGCCACGACAACGTCGAGAAGATTGCCGACATCGTGGCCGGCCTGAAGACGGTGCAACGCGTGGAGATCCTGAAGTTCCACCAGATGGGCGCCGACAAGTGGGCCAAGCTCGGCATTCCGTACCAGCTCGCCGACACGCAGCCGCCCGCGCCCGAGCTCGTGGAGCGCGTGCGCGGCCAGTTCCGGCGCCGCGGCCTGACCGTCTTCTGAAGCCGCGCTGCACGGGGCAGCGCGGCCACCTTCGACCGAACGCGAGGAGGCGACCATGGCGATCAGCGTTTTCGACATCTACAAAGTCGGCGTCGGGCCTTCGAGCTCGCACACCTTCGGCCCGATGGTGGCCGCGCAGCGCTTCCTGCGGGAGCTGAAGGCGGAAGGCGGATTCGACCGCAGCGCCAAGGTGCAGGTGGAGCTGTACGCGTCGATGGCGCTGACCGGCAAGGGCCACTTCACCGACCTGGCGTCGATGCTGGGGCTCGAAGGCAACGAGCCGGCCTCGCTGGACAGCGCCTCGATCCCGGGCAAGCAGCAGCGCATCGAGCGCGAGAAGACGCTGCACCTGGGCGGCGTGAAGATGGTGCCCTTCGACCCGGCCCACGACATCAAGTGGTACGGCGACAAGAGCTACGACACCCACCCGAACGGCATCGCCTTCGTCGCGTTGGACGCCGCCGGCCAGGAAGTCAAGCGCGGCCTGTATTTCTCGATCGGCGGCGGCTTCATCGTCTGCGAGAAGGAGTCGCTGAACCCGAAGGACGTGGTCGGCGACGTGAAGAAGCCGTTCCCGTACACGACCGGCGCGCAGCTCGCGGCGTTGTGCAGGCAGGAAGGCCAGTCGATCGCGCAGATCGTGATGCGCAACGAGCTGAGCTGGCGCACCGCGCCCGAGATCAAGCGGCAGCTGCTCGAGATCGCCGCCGTCATGGAGAAGGGCATCGAGATCGGCCTGGCGGCCGAGGGCGAGATCCCGGGGCTGGGCCTGAAGCGCCACGCCAAGGAGATCTGGGACCAGGTCAAGGGCACGCCCTGGGGCGCGCAGCTGTTCGAGCTGCAGGACCACGTCAACGCCTACGCGCTGGCGGTGATGGAGGTCAACGCGACGCTCGGGCAGGTGGTCACCGCGCCGACGATGGGCGCGTCGGGCATCGTGCCGGCGGTGCTGCAGGCCTACAAGAAGTTCGGCCGCGACGTCACCGACGACTCGATCTGCGACTTCCTGCTGGCATCGGCCGGCTGCGCGATCCCGGTCAAGATCAACGCCTCCTTCTCGGGCGCCGAGGTCGGCTGCCAGGGCGAGGTGGGCTCGGCCTGCCTGATGGCGGCCACCGGGCTGTGCCAGGTGCTGGGCGGCACCGTCGAGCAGGTGCTGAACGCCGGCGCGATGGCGCTGGAGCACAACCTCGGGCTGACCTGCGACCCGGTCGCCGGCCTGGTGCAGGTGCCGTGCATCAAGCGCAACGCGCTCGCCGCGAACAAGGCGGTCAACGCGGTGCGGCTGACGATGCTGCGCGGCGAGGAGCCGGCGCGGCCCACCTTCGACCAGGTGGTCCAGGTGCTCTACCAGACCGGCAAGGACATGTGCGAGAAGTACAAGGAAACCTCGCAGGGCGGGTTGGCCGTCGTGTGGGTGGATTGCTGACCCGAAGCGCAGAAGGAGGCAAATTGACATGAACGAAGTCGCGACTGAACACGCACCCAAGGCGATCGGGCCCTACTGCCAGGCGATCGTGCACGGCGGCATGGTCTTTTGCTCGGGGCAGATCCCGCTCGATCCGCAGACGATGAAGGTCGGCGCCGCCGGCATCGAGGCGCAGACCGAGCAGGTGCTGAAGAACCTGGGCGCGGTGCTGCAGGCCGCCGGCAGCGGGATGTCGAAGGTGCTGAAGACGACGGTCTTCATGCAGAACCTCGAGGAGTTCCCGAAGATGAACGCCGTCTACGAGCGCGCGTTCGCCGGCCACAAGCCGGCGCGCTCCACCGTGCAGGTCGCGCGCCTGCCGCTGGACGTGCTGGTCGAGATCGAGTGCATCGCGCTGGCGGGCTGATCGCCGCGCCGCCCAACCCACCACCGACGAGGGGAGACGACCGATGAGTTCCGAGATCAGCGTCAGCCTGGCCGACGTCCAGGCCGCCTTGAAGGCGATCCGCGAGCACGTGCTGCTGTCGCCGTGCAAGCATTCGCCCAAGCTGAGCAAGCGCGCCGGCTGCGATCTGTACGTGAAGATGGAGAACCAGCAGCGCACCGGCGCGTTCAAGGACCGCGGCGCGATGTACGCCGTCGTCAGCCTGGACGACAAGGCGCGCAAGGCGGGCGTGATCGCGGCCTCGGCCGGCAACCACGCACAGGGCCTGGCCTTCGCCGCGCAGCTCAACGGCATCCACGCGACCATCGTGATGCCCGAGACCGCGCCGCTGGCCAAGATCAACGGGACGGCCGAGTACGGCGCCGAAGTCGTGCTGCACGGCGCCGGCTACGACGACGCCTTCGGCCGCGCGGTGGAGCTGCAGAAGGAAAAGGGCTACACCTTCGTGCACGCCTTCGACGACCCGCACGTGATCGCCGGCCAGGGCACGATCGGGCTGGAGCTGCTCGAGCAGCAGCCCGACCTGGACGTCGTCGTCGTGCCGATCGGCGGCGGCGGGCTGGCGGCGGGCATGCTGGTGGCGATGAAGGCGCTGAACCCGAAGATCCGCTTCGTCGGCGTGCAGGCGGCGAACATCGCCAGCACCAAGGCCAGCGTGGCGGCGGGCAAGATCACGACGGTGCGCGGCAGCTCGATCGCCGACGGCATCTCGGTGGCCACGCCGGGGCGCCACACCTATCCGATCATCGCCAAGTACATCGACGAGATCGTGACCGTCGACGAGGACGAGGTCGCCGACGGCATCCTGGCGCTGCTGGAGAACGAAAACACCGTGACCGAGGGCTCGGGCGCGGTTTCGGTGGCGGCGGTGCTGCACGGCAAGATCGCCGGCATCGCGGGCAAGAAGGTGTGCTGCGTGCTGTCGGGCGGCAACATCGACACCACCTTCCTCGGCAAGGTGCTGAACAAGGGTCTCGCCAAGGAAGGGCGGCTGTCCAAGTTCATCGTGACCGTGCCCGACCGGCCGGCCAGCATCGTCGATCTGGCCACGATCGCCGCCGCGAACCAGGCGAGCATCCTCGACATCCACCAGAAGCGCACCTTCAACCTGGCCGACGTGCGCGAGACCGAGATCGAGCTGACGCTCGAAACGCGCGGGCCGCAGCAGATCGAGGCGCTGGTCAAGGCGATCGCCGCCAAGGGCTACGAGGTGCGCTCCTTCGAGTTCGACTGACCGCGGATCCCGGGCGCCGCGGCCGGCAGCCGGCCGCGGCGCGCTTGGGTACGATGCGCGCTTGTCGACCGCGGAGCCCCCGATGACGAGAACGCGCCTGGCGGCCTGGTGGGCCGCGATCACCGCCCTGCTGCTGCTGTCGGGCTGCGGCTTCAACCAGTTCCAGCGCCTGGACGAGCAGGTCAAGGCGGCCTGGTCCGAGGTGCTGAACCAGTACCAGCGCCGCGCCGACCTGGTCCCGAACATCGTCGCGACCGTCAAGGGCGAGGCCAACTTCGAGCAGGAGACGCTGACCAAGGTGGTCGAGGCCCGTGCCCGCGCCACCGGCATCCAGGCCACCCCCGAGCTCATCAACGACCCCGAAGCCTTTGCCAAGTTCCAGGCCGCGCAGGCCGAATTGAGCGGCGCGCTGAGCCGGCTGATGGTCACGGTCGAGCGCTACCCCGAGCTGAAGGCCAACCAGTCCTTCCGCGACCTGCGCGTGCAGCTCGAAGGCACCGAGAACCGCATCACGGTCGCGCGCAACCGCTACATCAAGGCGGTCAACGACTACAACGTGCTGGCGCGCAGCTTCCCGACCAACCTGACGGCGATGATCTTCGGCTACGCAGTCAAGCCGAACTTCGCGGTGCTGAACGAGGCGCAGATCAGCGCGCCGCCCGCGGTGAGTTTCGACAAGCCGGCAGCGCCGGCGGCCGCAGCCTCCAAGTGAGCGGCAGCCAGGCCCTGCACCACTGAAGCGCTGCCCACGGCCGATGCTGCGCCTGCTGCTGCTCGCGCTGGCCTGGGGCATCGCCGCGCTGCCCGCCGCCGCGCAGGACGTGCTGCCGGTGCCCGCGCTGAGCGCGCGCGTGATCGACCAGACCGGCACGCTCGAGCCGGCGCAGCGCGAGCAGCTCGAAGCCAGGCTCGCCGCCTTCGAGCAATCCAAGGGCACGCAGATCGTCGTGCTGCTGGTGCCGAGCACCCAGCCCGAGGACATCGCCGCCTACGCGCAGCGCGTGGCCGACAGCTGGAAGATCGGCCGGCGCGACATCGGCGACGGGCTGCTGATCGTCGTCGCCAAGAACGACCGCCGCATCCGCATCGAGGTGGCCAAGACGCTGGAAGGCGCGGTGCCCGACCTGGCGGCGCATCAGATCATCGACCGCCAGATCGCGCCGGCCTTCAAGAGCGGCGACTTCGCCGGCGGGCTGGAGGCCGGCGTCGCCGCGCTGATCGCGCGCATCGACAGCGAAGGCCTGCCCCAGCCGCAGGCGGGGCAGCGCGGCCCGCCGCCGGCTGCCCTGGGCACGAGCTGGGACGAACTGGCGATGTTCTTCTTCATCGCCGTGTTCGTGGTCGGCGGCATCCTGACCCAGGTGCTCGGCCGCAAGCTGGCGATGGTGCTCACCGGCGGCGGCGCCGGCGTCGCCGCCTGGGCCCTGGGCGCCGGGCTGGGCGCGGCGGTCGTCGCCGCGCTGCTGGCGCTGATCATGGTCGGTGCGCTGAGCCTGCGGCGGCTGGCGCGGCAGGCCTCGCGCCGCGGTGGCGGCTGGGGCCGGTGGCCGCCGGGCGGCATCAGCGGCGGCCCGGGGGGCGGCTGGGGCGGCGGCGGGGGCTTCGGCGGCGGCGGCGGCTTCGGCTCGGGCGGCGGCGGCGACTTCGGCGGCGGCGGCGCTTCGGGGGATTGGTAGATGAAGCATTGGCTGCGCCTGCTCAGGCACCGCTGGCTCGACGAGTCCGACGTGCACCGCGTGCTCGACGCCGCGGCGCTGGGGCGGCTGGCCGCGCGCGTGCAGGCCAGCGAGCGCCATCACAGCGGCGAGATCCGCATCTGCATCGAAGCCGGGCTGCCGCTGTCGTACCTGCGGCGCCGCGCACCGGCGCGCGAGCGCGCAATCGCGATGTTCGGCAAGCTGCGCGTGTGGGACACCGAGCACAACAACGGCGTGCTGGTCTACCTGCTGCTGGCCGACCGCGCCGTCGAGATCGTCGCCGACCGCGGCCTGAACCTGCGGGTCGATGCCGCCGCCTGGCGCATGCTGGCTGCCGGCATGGCCGAAGCCTTCAGGGCCGGCCGCTTCGAGGAAGGGCTCGCGGCGGCGGTGGACCGGGTCGACGCGCTGCTGCGCCGGCACTATGCGCTCGCCGACGGCGACCGCAACCCGAACGAGCTGCCCGATCAGCCGGTGGTCATCGCCTGACGCGCCGGCGTGTTCCGGCGTGCAAGGCGGGCATGGGCGAATGCCTCTCAGCCTCTCAGACGTTGCGGATCGGCTTGAGCGGCCCCAGGTAGCGCTCGCGCCTGGGCTTGCCCGACAGCATCGGAAAGTCGATCTGCGGCTCGGGCAGCGACACGTCGGGCAGGCGGTCGAGCAGGTGGCGGATCAGCGTCAGCCGGCCGCGGCGCTGGTCGTTGAAGTCCACCAGCGTCCACGGCGCATGCGGCTGGTGGGTGGCCTCGAGCATCCGGTCGCGCGCTTCGCCGTAGGCTTCGTAGCGCTCGCGCGCCTCCAGATCCACCGGCGACAGCTTCCAGCGCTTGAGCGGGTCGCTCAGGCGATCGGCGAAGCGCTCCTCCTGCAGCGCCTGGTCGACGGTGAGCCAGTACTTGAACACCAGGATGCCGTCGTCGACCAGCAGCCGCTCGAAGGCCGGCGCCTGGCGCAGGAAGGCGCTGGTCTGCTCGGGGGTGCAGTAGCCCATCACCGCCTCCACGCCGGCGCGGTTGTACCAGCTGCGGTCGAACAGCACGATCTCGCCGGCAGCCGGCAGGTACTTGACGTATCGCTGGAAGTACCACTGCGTGCTCTCGCGCTCGCTCGGCTTGGGCAGCGCGATGCTGCGGCACCAGCGCGGCGGCAGCGCTTCGGTGATCGCCGAGATCACGCCGCCCTTGCCGGCGGTGTCGCGCCCCTCGACCAGCACCAGCAGCCGGTTGCCGGTGTGCTGCAGCCAGCGCGCGAGCTGGTTCAGCTCGATCTGCAGCTGCTCCAGCCGCGCTTCGTAGTCGGTGCGGCTGATGCGATCGTGCCTGCCGCCATTCGCCGACTTGTGCTTCGCGTTGCGCACCATCCTCGCCGCCTCCGTGCCGAACCCCGGCGGGCGCGAGGATACGCGCGCAGGGCCGCGGCTGGTACTGCGGCGGCCGCATGGCCGGCCGCCCGCCGCGACCGGCTCCTTCCAGGTGCCGTCCCGGCTGACTACGGGTTGCCCGGTGCGGTCATGTCCTCGGGCCGCACCCAGGCGTCGAACTGCTGCGCGCTGACCCAGCCCGAGGCCAGCGCCGCGTCGCGCAGGCTGCTGCCGCCGGCGTGCGCCTGCTTCGCGATCGCCGCCGCGCGCTCGTAGCCGATGTGCGGCGCCAACGCGGTCACCAGCATCAGCGAGCGCTGCACCAGCTCGGCGATGCGCGGCCGATCGGCCTCGATGCCCTGCGCGCAGTGCGCATCGAAGCTGGCCATGCCGTCGCCCAGCAGCCGGATCGACTGCAGCAGTGCGTTCGCGATCAGCGGCTTGTACACGTTCAGCTCGAAGTTGCCGCAGGCCGCGCCGAAGGTGACGGCGGCATCGTTGCCGAACACCTGCGCGGCCGCCATCGTCAGCATCTCGCACTGCGTCGGGTTGACCTTGCCGGGCATGATCGACGAGCCCGGCTCGTTCTCGGGGATGCGCAGCTCGCCGATGCCGGCACGCGGCCCGCTCGCGAGCCAGCGCACATCGTTGGCGATCTTGTGCAGCGCGGCGGCGAGCGTCTTCAGCGCGCCGTGCAGCGCCAGCAGCGGCTCATGCCCGGCGAGCGCGGCGAACTTGTTCGGCGCACTGCTGAAGCCCAGGCCGGTGCCGGCCGCCAGCGCGGCCGCCGTCCGGGCACCGAACTCGGGGTGCGCGTTCAGGCCGGTGCCCACCGCGGTGCCGCCGATCGCCAGCTGCAGCACTGCCGGCTGCGCCGCGGCGACGGCCGCGGCCGCCAGGTCGAGCTGCGCGACCCAGCCGGAGAACTCCTGCCCCAGCGTCAACGGCGTCGCGTCCTGCAAGTGGGTGCGGCCGATCTTGACGATATCGGCGAAGGCCTGCGCCTTGGCCTGCAGCGTCGCGCGCAGCCCGGCCAGCGCCGGCAGCAGCCGCTGCTGCAGCGCCAGCGCCGCGGCCACGTGCATCGCGGTCGGAAAGACGTCGTTGCTGCTCTGGCCGCGGTTGACGTGGTCGTTCGGATGCACCAGCCGCTGCGGGCCGCGGCTGCCGCCGAGCAGCTCCGACGCGCGGTTGGCCAGCACCTCGTTGACGTTCATGTTGGTCTGCGTGCCCGATCCGGTCTGCCACACCGACAGCGGAAACTCGGCGCCGTGCCGCCCGGCCAGCACCTCGTCGCAGGCGGCGGCGATCGCCTGCGCCATCTTCGGGTCGAGCACGCCGAGTTCGGCGTTCGTCTGCGCCGCGGCGCGCTTGACCCGCACCAGCGCCTGGATCAGCTCGACCGGCATGCGCTCGGTCGACACCGCGAAGTGCTGCAGCGAGCGCTGCGTCTGCGCGCCCCACAGGCACTGGTCGGGGACCTCGATCGGGCCGAAGGTGTCGTGTTCGATGCGTACCGCCATCCGTGGCCTCCATCGGCAGACAGGCAGGCAGCCGGTATACCCGCAAACCGGCGTCGCCGTGGGGGGCGGCGCTCAAGCCGGCACTGGCCACAGTGCGACAAGGC
Organism: Pseudomonadota bacterium; assembly: GCA_018240325.1. GTDB lineage: Bacteria > Pseudomonadota > Gammaproteobacteria > Burkholderiales > Burkholderiaceae_C > Rubrivivax. The sequence goes on along the minus strand of JAFEFZ010000178.1, from coordinate 11,619 downwards.
CCGCGCGGCGAACCGGGCGGGCCTCGGGTTTCGGGGTTGCAGCCGGGCGGCTACTTCCTGCGCAGCTTCTGGATCGCGGCGATCTGCGCGGCCATCGCCGCGAATTCGCCCTGCGCCTTCGCGAAGTCGATGTCGCTCTTGGCGTTCTTCATCGCTTCCTCGGCCTGCTTGCGCGCTTCCACTGCGCGCGCTTCGTCGAGGTCGCGGCCGCGGATCGCGGTGTCGGCGAGCACCGTCACCGTGGTCGGCTGCACTTCGAGCATGCCGCCGGCGACGAAGATGAACTCCTCCTCGTCGTTGTCGGCGCGGATGATGCGCACCGCGCCCGGCTTGATGCGCGTGATCAGCGGCGTGTGCCGCGGATAGATGCCCAGTTCGCCCAGTTCGCCGGGCAGCGCGACGAACTTCGCCTCGCCGGTGAAGATGTTCTCTTCGGCGCTGACGACGTCGACGTGGAGGGTGGCCATGTGCATGCTTCCCGTATGCGCCGCCTACTGCAGCTTCTTGGCCTTCTCGAAGACTTCGTCGATGCTGCCGACCATGTAGAAGGCCTGCTCGGGCAGCGCGTCGCACTCGCCGTTGACGATCATCTTGAAGCCGCGGATCGTTTCCTTCAGCGGCACGTACTTGCCGGCGGTGCCGGTGAACACCTCGGCCACGTGGAAGGGCTGGCTCAGGAAGCGCTGGATCTTGCGTGCGCGCGCCACCGCCAGCTTGTCTTCGGGGCTCAACTCGTCCATGCCCAGGATCGCGATGATGTCGCGCAGCTCCTTGTAGCGCTGCAGCGTCGCCTGCACCGCGCGCGTGGTGCTGTAGTGCTCCTCGCCGACCACGTGCGGGTCGATCTGGCGGCTGGTGGAGTCCAGCGGGTCCACCGCCGGGTAGATGCCGAGCGCGGCGATGTCGCGGCTCAGCACCACGGTGGCGTCCAGGTGCGCGAAGGTAGTCGCCGGCGACGGGTCGGTCAGGTCGTCCGCCGGCACGTACACGGCCTGGATCGACGTGATCGAGCCGACCTTGGTGGAGGTGATGCGCTCCTGCAGCCGGCCCATCTCTTCGGCCAGCGTCGGCTGGTAGCCCACCGCCGACGGCATCCGGCCCAGCAGCGCCGACACCTCGGTGCCGGCCAGCGTGTAGCGGTAGATGTTGTCGACGAAGAACAGCACGTCGCGGCCTTCGTCGCGGAAGGATTCGGCGATCGTCAGGCCGGTCAGCGCCACGCGCAGGCGGTTGCCCGGCGGCTCGTTCATCTGGCCGTAGACCATCGCCACCTTCGACTGGCTCAGGTCCTCCTGCACCACCACCTTCGAGTCCGACATCTCGTGATAGAAGTCGTTGCCCTCGCGCGTGCGCTCGCCCACGCCGGCGAACACCGACAGACCCGAGTGCGCCTTGGCGATGTTGTTGATCAGCTCCATCATGTTGACGGTCTTGCCGACGCCGGCACCGCCGAACAGGCCGACCTTGCCGCCCTTGGCGAACGGGCAGATCAGGTCGATGACCTTGATGCCGGTCTCGAGCAGTTCCTGCGACGGGCTCAGCTCGTCGTAGGTCGGGGCGCGCCGGTGGATCGGCGCCGTCAGCGCCGCGTCGACCGGACCGCGCTCGTCGATCGGGTTGCCGAGCACGTCCATGATGCGGCCGAGCGTGGCGGTGCCCACCGGCACGGTGATCGCCGCGCCGGTGTTGGTGACCATCAGGCCGCGCTTCAGGCCTTCGGAGCTGCCGAGCGCGATCGTGCGCACGATGCCGTCGCCGAGCTGCTGCTGCACTTCCAGCGTCAGCGCCGTACCTTCGAGCTTGAGCGCGTCATACACGCGCGGCATCCGGTCGCGCGGGAACTCGACGTCGACGACGGCGCCGATGCACTGCACGATCTTGCCCTGGTTCTGGGGGGTGGACATGGGTCGAATCCTTCTTCAGCGAATACGGGTGCGGCGGCCTCAGCCGGCGATGGCGGCGGCGCCGCTGACGATCTCGGACAGCTCCTTCGTGATCGCCGCCTGCCGCGTCTTGTTGTAGATCAGCTGCAGTTCGTTGATCAGGTTGCCGGCGTTGTCGGTGGCCGCCTTCATCGCGACCATGCGCGCCGACTGCTCGGAGGCCATGTTCTCGACCAGCGCCTGGTAGATCAGCACCTCGATGTAGCGCAGCAGCAGCTGGTCGATGACCGTCGGCGCGTCGGGCTCGTACAGGTAGTCCCAGCCGTGCTCGCGCTGGTCGCCGCCGGCGTCGGGCACCAGCTCGGCCTTCGACAGCGGCAGCAGCTGCTGCACCACCGGCTCCTGGCGCATCGTGTTGATGAAGCGCGTGTAGCACAGGTACACCGACTTGAGCCGGCCCTCGCGGTAGGCGTCGCCCAGCACCTTGACCGGCCCGACCAGGCGGTCCAGCCGCGGCACGTCGCCCAGCTGGGTCACGTGCGACACCACCTTCGCGCCGATGCGCGACAGGAAGCCGTGGCCCTTGCCGCCGACCGCCACGCACTCGGCGCCGATGCCCTGCGCCTCCAGCTCCTTGAGCTTGTTGGTCACCGCGCGCAGCAGGTTGGTGTTCAGCCCGCCGCACAGGCCCTTGTCGGTGGTGACGACGATGAAGCCCGCGGTCTTGGCATCGTCGTGCGTCAGCATGAACGGATGCTTGTACTCGGGCGTGGCCTCCGACAGGTTGGCGGCCAACGTGCGGATCTTGCTCGCGTAGGGGCGTGCCGCGCGCATGCGCTCCTGCGCCTTGCGCATCTTGCTCGCGGCGACCATCTCCATGGCCTTGGTGATCTTGCGGGTGTTCTGCACCGAGCCGATCTTGCCGCGGATTTCCTTCCCGGCTGCCATCAGCGGCCTCCCAATCCGATGCCGGCGCAAGAGACCGCGCCGGTCGTGTTGCACGATTCGAGCGGCCACGGCGGAACCGGCTTCGCCGGGCCGCTCGTGGCGCCCCCCTGGGGGGGAGCGCCGAAGGCGCTGCGGGGGTGGGCCATGACTAGCCGAAGGACTTCTTGAAGGCCTCGATCGCGGCGGTGAGCTCGGCTTCCGATTCCTTGTCGAGCTGCTTGCTGTCCTCGAGCTTGGCCAGCAGCGCGGCGTGGCTGGACTTCAGGTGCTGGTGCAGCCCCTGCTCGAAAGCCAGGCCCTGCTTGGTCTCGACGCTGTCGACGAAGCCCTTGTTCACCGCGAACAGCGTGGCCGCCATCAGGCTGATCGGCAGCGGGCTGTACTGCGGCTGCTTGAGCAGCTCGGTCACGCGCGCGCCGCGGTCGAGCTGCTTGCGCGTGGCTTCGTCCAGGTCGGACGCGAACTGCGCGAACGCCGCCAGCTCGCGGTACTGCGCGAGGTCGGTGCGGATGCCGCCCGACAGGCCCTTGATCAGCTTGGTCTGCGCGGCCGAACCCACGCGCGACACCGAGATGCCGGCGTTGATGGCGGGCCGGATGCCGGCGTTGAACAGGTTGGTCTCGAGGAAGATCTGGCCGTCGGTGATCGAGATCACGTTGGTCGGCACGAAGGCCGACACGTCGCCCGCCTGCGTCTCGATGATCGGCAGCGCCGTCAGCGACCCGGTCTGGCCCTTGACCGCGCCGTTGGTGAACTTCTCGACGTAGTCGGCGTTCACGCGTGCGGCGCGCTCCAGCAGGCGGCTGTGCAGGTAGAACACGTCGCCGGGGAAGGCTTCGCGGCCCGGCGGGCGGCGCAGCAGCAGCGACACCTGGCGGTAGGCGACGGCCTGCTTGGACAGGTCGTCGTAGATGATCAGCGCGTCCTGGCCGCGGTCGCGGAAGTACTCGCCCATCGTGCAGCCCGAGTAGGCCGACACGTACTGCATCGCCGCCGATTCGGAAGCGCTGGCGGCGACGACGATGGTGTAGTCCATCGCGCCGTGCTGCTCGAGCGCGCGCACCACGTTCTTGATCGAGCTGGCCTTCTGCCCGATCGCGACGTAGACGCAGGTCATGTTCTGACCCTTCTGGTTGATGATTGTGTCGATCGCGACGGCGGTCTTGCCGGTCTGGCGGTCGCCGATGATCAGCTCGCGCTGGCCGCGGCCGATCGGCACCATCGAGTCGATCGACTTCAGCCCGGTCTGCACCGGCTGGCCGACCGACTGGCGCGCGATCACGCCGGGCGCGACCTTCTCGATCACGTCGGTCATCTTCGCGTCGATCGGGCCCTTGCCGTCGATCGGCTGGCCGAGCGCGTTGACCACGCGGCCGATCAGCTCGGGGCCCACCGGCACTTCCAGGATGCGCCCCGTGCACTTGACGGTGTCGCCCTCGGAGATGTGCTCGTACTCGCCCAGGATCACCGCGCCGACCGAGTCGCGCTCGAGGTTCAGCGCCAGCCCGAAGGTCGGCACGCCGGCGGCGGTGGCCGGGAACTCGAGCATCTCGCCCTGCATCGCGTCGGACAGGCCGTGGATGCGCACGATGCCGTCGGTGACCGACACCACCGTGCCCTGGTTCTTGACGTCGGCGCTGGCCTGCAAGCCCTCGATGCGGCTCTTGATCAGCTCGGAGATTTCGGCGGGGTTCAGTTGCATGGGGTTCTCCAGGTCGCTTGCGGCCTCAGGCCGTCAGCGCCATCTTCATCTGTTCCAGACGGGCCTTGACCGAGGTGTCGAGCACTTCGTCGCCGACCACGGCGCGGATGCCGCCGATCAGCTCGGGGCGCAACTCGACGCGGGCTTCGAGCCGGCGGCCGAAGCGGCGCTGCAGCGCAGCCAGCACCTCGGCGAGCTGCGCGTCGTCGATCGGATACGCACTTTCGATGCGCACGTCCGACACGCCGCTGTCGGCATTGGCCAAGGCCTGCACCTGCGCCGCGATCTCGGGCAGGGCCGCGAGCCGGCCGTTGTCGAGCACCGCGCGCAGCAGGTTTTGCAGCGTCGGCGCCAGGACCACGCCCTTGCGGCCGAGCACGTCGCTGATCACGTTGAACACCAGCTCGGTGTCCACCTTGGGGTTGTCGGCGAACTGGCGCAGCTCGGGGTCGGCCGCCACGCCGGCCAGCGCGGCCAGGTGCGGGCCGATGCCGGTGCCGCGCGCGACCGCGTACAGCGCCTCGGCGTAGGGGCGGGCGATGGTGGCGAGCTCGGCCATGATCAGAGCTCGGTCTTCAGCCGCGCCAGCAGCTCGGCGTGCACGCCGGCATTGACTTCGCGCCGCAGGATCGCCTCGGCGCCCTTGACGGCCAGGCCGGCGACCTGCTCGCGCAGCGCTTCGCGCGCCTTGGCCGCTTCCTGATCGGCCTCGGCGCGGGCGGCGGCGATGATCTTCGCGCCTTCGTCGTTGGCGCGCGTCTTGGCTTCCTCGATCATCGACTGCGCCAGGCGCTCGGCGTCGGCCAGGCGGCGGGCGACGTCGTCGCGCGCGGAGGCGAGCTGCTGCTCGACGCGCTTGTCGGCGGCGGCCAGGTCGGCCCGGGCCTTGTCGGCGGCCGACAGGCCGTCGGCGATCTTGCGTGCGCGCTCGTCCAGCGCCGCGGTGATCGGCGGCCAGACAAAGCGCATCGTGAACCAGACCAGGATCGCGAACACGATCATCTGGACGATCAGGGTGGCGTTGATGCTCACGACTGTGACCTCGTCATGGGGTGCTCCGGAGCGTGCCGAAGGCGGCGCTCCACGAACCGGCGCGAAGCGCGATTACTTCGGCAGGTTGGCGATCTGGCCGAGGAACGGGTTGGCGGTGGCGAACCACAGCGCGATACCGGTGCCGATGATGAACGCCGCGTCGATCAGGCCGACCAGCAGGAACATCTTGGTCTGCAGCTCGCCCATCAATTCGGGCTGGCGCGCGGCCGATTCGAGGTACTTGCTGCCCATGATGCCGATGCCGATACAGGCACCGATGGCGCCCAGACCGATGATCAGGCCGGTGGCCAGCGCGACGAAGCTGATGACTTCCATGGAATGCTCCTACTGTGGGACGGTTGTGGTTGGAAGAAGGGTGAAACGGGGGAACGGCAAAACGGCGAGTCGGGCCTTGCTCAGTGCGCGTCGTGCGCCTGGCCCAGGTAGATCAGCGCCAGCATCATGAAGATGAAGGCCTGCAGCGTGATGATCAGGATGTGGAAGATCGCCCACACGGTGCCGGCGATCACGTGGCCGACCGCCAGGCCGATGCCGGTGGCCGACAGGCTCCAGGCGCCGCCCATCAGCGCGATCAGCATGAACACCAGTTCGCCCGCATACATGTTGCCGAACAACCGCATGCCGTGCGACACGGTCTTGGAGATGAACTCGATGATCTGCATCGCGAAGTTCACCGGGTACAGGAACCACTTCGCGCCGAAGGGTGCGGTGAACAGCTCGTGCATCCAGCCGCCCAGGCCCTTGATCTTGACGTTGTAGTACAGGCACAGCAGCAGCACCGACACCGACAGCCCCATCGTCACCGACAGGTCGGCGGTGGGCACCACGCGCTGGTAGCCGGCGATGCCGCCGTGCTCGATGATGTACGGGATCAGGTCGACCGGCAGCAGGTCCATCGCGTTCATCAGGAAGATCCAGACGAACAGCGTCAGCGCCAGCGGCGACACCAGCTTGCGGCTCTCGGCGTTGCGCACGATGCCCTTGGCCTGGTTGTCGACCATCTCGACCAGTACCTCGACGGCGGCCTGGAAGCGGCCCGGCACCCCCGAGGTGGCCTTGCGCGCCGCGGCCCACAGCAGCCAGCAGGTCAGCGCGCCCAGCAGCGCGGCCCAGATGATCGAGTCGATGTTGTAGATGCCGAAGTCGGCGACCGCCGTCTGCTCCGCGTTACGCAGATGGTGCAGATGGTGGATGATGTATTCACCCGCGGTTTGGGTCTGAGCTTCGGCTGCCATCGCTTGCGCCTGTCCTCGATCTTCTTTACGGCCCGTCGTTGCCCGGCCTGCGGCCGCGCCACAGCAGCGCGAGCCAGTAGACCTTCATGCACAGCACCATCGCCACCAGCAGGGCCGGCCAGCTCAGGGGCTGCACGATCCTCGGCGCCAATGCGAGCATCAGCAGCGAGACTCCGATTTTGACCGCCGCCCACGACATGAAGCTGACAGCTCCCGTCATCGGCGACACCCTCGAGTTGGCGCTGGTCGCGCCGCGTGCCATCAGCGCGCCCGGCACGGCCACCACGGCACAGCCGTAGAGCGCCGACACGAAGACCATCCGCTCGCCGGAGATCAGCCACGCGACCGCGGCCACCCCCGCACCCACCGCGACCTGGGTCGCGATCACCCGCCACACGGACACCGGCGGGTGCCTGCGCCGGAAGGCCTGCGCCTCGGCCCGGCTCAGGGTATGAACCGGCTGCGGTGGCTCGTCGTCGTCCCAGGCCATGGGTCGGATGCTGCTCTGGACCATCGGGCTGGAATGCGCGGCGTGCTCCGGCAAAACGGCGGAATTATAGGGGCAGCCCCGGAGCGCTCCAGGGGCGCTCCAGGCCGGACGAAGGCCGCCGCCGGGACGGCCGCCGCGCGGCGGCTCGCTCAGGGCAGGCTGCGGTAGTGCAGCGTCAGCGCGGCGAATTCCGCGCGCTCGGCGGCATCGACGCTGCGGCCGGTCTCCTGCTCGATCAGCGCGGCTACCGGCTCGGCCAGTGCGGCGGCGGCCGCGGCGTCGAGGAACAGCAGGCGCGACCGGCGCGCGAGCACGTCGTCGATGCGCCGCGCCATCTCGGCGCGCAGCGCGAAGCGCACCATCGCCTCGCTCAGGCCGCCGCGGCCCGATTCGGGGTCGCGCCACAGCCAGCGATCGGCGCCCGGCAGTGCGCGCAGCGCCTGCGCTTCGCTGCCGTACAGGTGCTCGCCCGGCGGCTCGCCCAGCGGCCGGCCCGGCGCGGCGCCGATCAGCGGCAGGTGCGCGGTGGCGCCCGGCGGCCGGCGCGGCAGCAGGCCGCGCGCCATGCAGCGCTCGAGCACGTCTTCGGCCATCGCACGGTAGGTGGTCCACTTGCCGCCGGTCACCGTGACCAGGCCCGAGCGGGCCACCGACACCACGTGCTCGCGCGACAGCGCCTTGGTGTCGCCGCCGTCGTCGTCGGCCGGCTTGACCAGCGGCCGCAGGCCCACCCAGACCGAGCGCACGTCGGCGCGGGTCGGCGCCCGGGCCAGGTACCGTGCCGATTCGCTCAGGATGAAGCCGACTTCGTCGGGAAAGGGCGACGGCTCGGGGTCGAGGTCGTGGCGCGGCGTGTCGGTGGTGCCGAGCACCGTCTTGCCGAGCCACGGCACCGCGAACAGCACCCGGCCGTCGTGCGTCTTCGGCACGAGCAGCGCATGCAGCCCGGGCAGGAAGCCGCGGTCGACGACCAGGTGCACGCCCTGGCTCGGCGCCACCATCGGCGGCGGCGGCGGGGCGTCGCGGTCGCGGTCCAGGCCGCGCACCGCGTCGACCCACACGCCTGCCGCGTTGACGACGCAGCGGGCGCGCACCTCGAAGACCTCGCCGGTTTCGGCGTCGCGCGCGCGCAGCCCGCACACACGGCCCTGCTCGCGCAGCAGGCCCTCGACCGCACAGTGGTTCAGCGCGAGCGCGCCGCGGCTGACCGCGGTGCGCGCCAGCAGCACCGCCAGGCGCGCGTCGTCGAACTGGCCGTCCCAGTAGCGGATCGCGCCGAGCAGCCCCTGGCGGCGCACGCCGGGCAGCAACTCGCAGGTGCGGCGTGCGCCCAGCAGCTCGGTCGGCCCCAGGCCGCGGCTGCCGGCCAGCAGGTCGTAGGCCTTGAGCCCGGCGCCGTAGAACGGCAGCTCCCACAGCCTGTAGCCGGGCACGATGAAGGCCAGCGGCTGCGCGACGTGCGGCGCATTGGCCAGCAGCGTCGCGCGCTCGTGCAGCGCCTCGCGCACCAGCGGCACGTCGCCCTGCGCCAGATAGCGCACGCCGCCGTGCACCAGCTTGGTCGCGCGCGACGAAGTGCCCTGGGCGTAGTCACCGCGCTCCAGCAGTACCACCGCCAGCCCGCGCGCCGCGGCGTCCAGCGCCACCCCGAGGCCGGTGGCGCCGCCGCCGACGACGGCCAGATCCCACTCGCGCGCTTCGCGCAGGCGCGCCAGCAGCGCGGCGCGCGCCCAAAGGGGCGGTGTCACGGTGCGGCGGCTCCGCGCTGCCGGTGTGCCCGAGCCGCCAGCGCCGCCGCCGGCAGGCGCTGCGCATCGGCGTGCGACCCGGCGTGCGCCGGCTCAGCCGGCATCGGTGCGCGTGCCGCCGTCCAGCGAGTGCACGTGGGTTTCGCCGCCGCCCATGCGCAGCGCCTGCACCGCGGCGCGCGCACCGGCCATCAGCAGCCCCAGGTCGGACGACACCGCGATGAAGCGAAAGCCCATCGCCCGGTACTGCGTCACCACGTCGGCGCTGCCGCCGACGGTGCCCAGCGGGATGCCGGCGGCGCGGCAGCGGCGCGCCGCGTCGGCCATCGCCTGCAGCACCTCGGGGTGGGCGAAGCGGCCGACATGGCCCATGCTGGCCGACAGGTCGGCCGGGCCGATGAACAGCGCATCCACCCCGGGCACCGCGGCGATTTCCTCGAGCCGCTCCAGCGCCTGCGGCGTCTCCAGCTCGACGATCACGCCCATGTCGGCGTCGGCGCTGCCCACGTAGTTGGGCGCCGCGCCGTACTTGGACGCGCGGCTCATGTGGGAGATGCCGCGCACGCCGCGCGGCGGATAGCGCGTGGAAGCGACCGCGTGCGCCGCCTCGTCGGCGTTCTGCACGAAGGGGAACAGCACCGTGGCGGCGCCGGCGTCGAGCACGCGCTTGACCATCACCGGCTCGTTCCACGGCACGCGCACCACCGGCACCATCTTGGTGTTGCCCACCGCCTGCAGGATCTGCAGCACGTGCATCGTGTCGGCGGGCGCGTGCTCCATGTCGATCACGCCCCAGTCGAAGCCGGCATGGCCGGTCGCCTCGGCGACGATCGGGCTGGCCGAGACGATCATGGTGCCGATCGGCGGGTGCGGGCCGGCGGCGCGGATGAGTTGGCGAAACGGGTTCATCGTCGTGTCGCTCCTTGGCTGCAGGCCGGCAGTCTATAGGCCGGGCAGCGGCCGGGCTACAGCGCCACCTTCAGGTAGTGCGCCCCGGGAATCGGGTTGTAGTAGTAGGGCGCGATCTCCTGGAAGCCGAGCGACGCGTACAGCTCGCGCGCCGATTCCATTTCGTCGAGCGTGTCGAGCAGCATCGACGAATAACCGGCCGCGGCGGCGCGGTCGAGCAGCGCCTGGGCCAGCAGCCGGCCCAGGCCGAAGCGGCGAAAGCCCGGCCGCACGAACAGCCGCTTCATCTCGCAGGCGTTGGCGTGGTCCACGTCGGCCAGCGGCCGCAGCGCGCCGCAGCCCGCCAGCTGCCCGCCGACGTAGGCCAGCAGCAGCGCGCCGTCGGGCTGGGCGTAGCCGCCGGGCAGTGCGGCCAGCTCTTCCTCGAAGCCCTGGAAGTCCAGGTCGATGCCCAACGCCGCCGCATACTCGCGGAACAGCGTGCGCGCGGCATCGGCCTGCGCCGGGGTTTCGGCGAGCACCAGCGCGATCTCGCCGGTGGCCGGGTCGGGCGGCGGCGGCATCGGCCCACCGGCAGGCGCGGCGCTCGCTGGGGTGGCTTCGGGCTGCGCCTTGCGGTATTCGCCCTCGGGACGGCCCGTCGGGCTCATCCGCCCAGCCCCACCAGCCAGCCGGTGGCGGCGGCGCAGGCGGCCAGCAGCACCAGGGCCAGCGCGCGGCTGGCGGCGCCGTCGGCGCTGGCCGGCGTGCCCGGCGCCAGTGCCTTGTCGCCCGACAACATCGGCCAGACCAGGTTGGTGCTGCGGCCGAAGCGGTAGTACAGGATCGCGCCGACGTGCAGCAGCACCAGCGCGATCAGGATCCCCTTGCCCCAGCCGGCGTGCCACCAGGTGGCCGCCGCCGCGGTGGCGCCCGACACGAAGCGGTTCAGCGGGCCGACGTTGGCGATCTCGTCGTCGGCCACCAGTCCTGTGGCGACCTGCACCGCCAGGAAGCCGATCAGCGCGAGCACCGACAGGCTGCCCAGCGGGTTGTGGCCGGCGTCGAAGTACTCGCCCGGCAGCGGCTGCCCGCGCAGGTAGCGGCGAAAGCGCCCTGGCGTGGGCACGAAACTCGCGAAGCGCGACCAGTGCCCGCCGACCAGCCCCCACAGCAGCCGGAACACGAGCAGCGTGCAGATCGTGTAGCCGAGGCGGAAGTGCCAGACCATCGCGTTGCCGCCGAGCTGCGCGCTCACTGCCGAGCCGATCACGCAGGCCGCCAGCAGCCAGTGGAAGATGCGGGTGGGCAGGTCCCAGACCCGCACCGGTACCGCGGCGTGTGGCTTGCTCGAATTCATGTCAGTTGCTCCGCCACGCATCTGGTGACCGGCCACGCAGGAAGTGCCGGGCGGCCAGCGACTGCTGTCGGTCCAAAGCGGCCGCAGGCCACTTTGGACCTGACGGTCCATATGCACCGCTCCCCCGAGCCCCCTCCGAGAGGGGGCTCCAGTTCGATTGACGAGTCGGCCTGCCGGCCGACGGACCGTGGTGTCTTCCTCGCGCCTGCTGCACGCTGGAGGCCTGCGCCGGCCGCAAGGCCGGCCCGACGGTCATGCTGGAGCCCCCTCTCGGAGGGGGCTCGGGGGAGCCGTGTGTACGGGCCTTGGCCC
>JAFEFZ010000177.1 GCA_018240325.1 Pseudomonadota bacterium | reverse complement strand
GGCACCGCGCGCAGCGATGCGATCGCGATCGCCGGGGCCGAGAACAGGTGCCACGACCAGCCCGAGTTGGCCATCACGTGGAACAGCCGGCTGCTGCCGGCGGCCCGCCACAGGCGGTACAGGTAAGGCACCAGGCGGAAGCCCGCGCGCACGACCGGCAGCCGGCCCACCCAGGCCGGCCGATAGGGCGCATTGGTCTGCACCAGCTGCACGCGGGCGCCTTCGGCCGCCAGCAGTTCCGCGAGCTGGCGTGTCTGGTTGGCCATGCCGCCGGCAGGCGGCGGCAACGGTCCGACGATCGTCAGGCTCAGCCCCTGGAAGGCACTCACGCTGGAATGCCCACCGAGAGCGACCGGAAGACCGGTTCATAGCGTGCCACCGACCGCGCCCAGTTGCGCTCGCGCTCGACAAAGGCGCGGCCCGCCGCGCGCAGGCGCGGCCAGTCGTCGCGCCGCGCCAGCAGCTCGTCGATCGCGCCGGTGAGCGCTTCGGCGCTGCCGGCGCGGAACAGCCAGCCGGTCTCGCCGTGGCGGATCAGTTCCTTGTGCCCGCCGACGTCGCTGGCCACCAGCAGCCGCCCCTGCGCCATCGCCTCCAGGGGTTTCAGCGGCGTCACCAACTCGGTCAGCCGCATGCTGTGGCGCGGGTAGGCGAGCACGTCGACCAAGTCGTAGTAGCGCTGCACTTCGCTGTGCGGCACGCGGCCGGTAAACACCACCTTATCGGCCAGGCCCAGCCGCTGCACCTGCGCCTTGAGTGCCTCGTCCTGCGGCCCGCCGCCGGTGAGCAGCACGCGCACGTCGGGGCGGCGCTGCAGCAGCGCGGGCAGCGCGTCGAGCAGCAGGTCCAGCCCTTCGTAGGCGTAGAAGCTGCCGATGAAGCCGACCACGGTGGCGCCGCCCAGGCCCAGCCGCGCCTTCAGCGCATCGTCCGGCCGGCCGCCCGGCGTGAACGATTCGATGTCCACCGCGTTGGGGATCACCGTCACCTTGTCGGCCGCGATGCCGCGCGCCACGATGTCGCGGCGCAGGCCTTCGCAGATCGTGAACACGTGGTCGGCCTGGCGCAGCGCGTGGCTCTCGAGCCGCCGCGTCAGGCGGTAGCGCAGGCTGCCTTCGGTGGTGGAGCCGTGGTCCACCGCGGCGTCTTCCCAGAAGGCGCGCACCTCGTAGACCACCGGGATGCGCAGGCGGCGGCCGACGCGCAGCGCCGGGATCGCGTCGAGCACCGGCGAGTGCGCGTGCAGCAGGTCGGGCTGCACCCGGGCGGCGACTTCGGCCAGGCGCCGCTCAACCCGGCGCATCAGCGTCCACTGGTCCAGCCCCGGCAGCCGGTGGCCGCCTTCGGGCAGTGGCGTGCGGTAGAAGTGCAGGCCGTCGGCCTCGTCTTCGAGCGCCTGCGTTACCCCTTGCTTGGGGCCGGTGAGGTGGAAGGTCTGCCAGCCCAGCCGACGTTGCCCGCGCAGGATCGCGCGCGTGCGGAAGGTGTACCCGCTGTGCAGCGGGATCGAGTGGTCGAGGACGTGCAGGATGCGCAAGGCTGTGTCCAGGTGCAGATCAGGCGAACAGTCGGCCGGCAAGCTCCGGATACTCACCGAAAGCGCCATCGAGCGAAGCCAGCTTGCCGTCGAGTTCGATAGCCGTCGCGATGATGATCCGATCGAACGGGTCGCGGTGCCTGTCGGTCAATTCGACCGCACGCGCCGCAATCGCCGGAGTCAGCGGCAGGAGTTCGACTTGAGAGCCCTCCAGCGCTTCGACGAACCAATCGCGCAGCGGCAACGGCAGTTCGATGCGCCCTCGCCGCTGGGCCAAGGCGATCTCGAAGCACGACACCGCCGACACCCCGACGCGCGGCGCCACGGCCAGAGTCTCCAACAGGCCGGCGGACAGGCGCACCTGCTGATCGCAGGCCCACCAGTACCAGACGTGGGTGTCGAGAACGATCATGGAGCGTCTGACCAGTCCCCGGCATCCACGATCGGGGCAATCAGGTCGCCGAGCGTCCTGCCCTTGCGCGCGATCACAGGGCTCGGCTGCCGGCGGGCCAGCGCCGCTTCAGGGGCGTCGTCCATCGTCAATGCGATGACCTCGACGCGGCGATTGACGAACGACTGCGGCAGTTCGATCACGACCTGCGTGTCATGAACGTCGATGATCTTGCGTTGGACTTGCATCGCGATCTCCTCGCCGCCTAGGCCAGCGCCGGCGCGCTCTCGCGGCTGTTGGGCTGGCCGGCAGGCGCCGCCGGCGCATCGACGCCGTTGCGCAGGAAGGCCTCGAACATCAGCAGCGTCCACAGCGGCGAGCTGTAGTCGCGCACGCCGCTCTGGTGCGCATCGACCAGGTGCCCGAGATACTTGCGGTCGAACCAGCCGGTGGAGGCGAGCCGGTCGCCGAGCACGGCGTCGCGCACGCGCTGCTTCAGCGGGCCGCGGAACCAGCGCTCCAGCGGCACCGCGAAGCCCATCTTCGGCCGGTACAGCACCGCCTCGGGCAGCAGCGGCTCCATTGCCTTCTTCAGCAGCAGCTTGCCTTCGCCGCCGCGCACCTTCAGCGCCGGCGGCAGCGTGGCCAGCCATTCGACCAGCTTGTGGTCCATCAGCGGCTCGCGCACTTCCAGGCTGTGCGCCATGCTGGCGCGGTCGACCTTGGTGTTGATGTCGCCGACCAGGTAGGTCTTCAGGTCCAGGTACTGCACCAGCGACAGCGGGTCGTCGGTGCCGGCGCGCGCGGCGTGATGCTCGAACACCGCCCGCGCGTCGTAGCCGCCCAGCTCGCGCTTCAGCGCCGGGCTGAACAGGCGGGCGCGCATCGGCCCGCGCAGGATCGACACCGAATGGAAATAGGCCTCGACCGAGGTGCGCGCCATGCCTTCGAAGGTGGTCTTGGCGCGCAGCACGCGCGGCGCCCAGTCGGCCTTGGGGTAGACGCGGCCCAGCAGCCCGAACAGCGGCTGGCGCAGCGCTGCCGGCAGCGCGGCGCGCATGCGCTCTTCCATCAGGTGCATGCGGTAGCGGCGGTAGCCGGCGAAGCTCTCGTCGCCGCCGTCGCCCGACAGCGCCACCGTCACGTGCTTGCGCGCCAGCTGGCACACGCGGTAGGTGGGGATCGCGGAGCTGTCGGCATAGGGCTCGTCGTACAGCCGCGCGAGCGTGTCGATCAGCTCGAAGTCGTCGGATTTGACGGTCTCGACGCGGTGGTCGGTGCGGTAGCGCGCAGCCACCATCGCCGCGAATTCGCTCTCGTTGTACTTGGGGTCGTCGAAGGCGATCGAGCAGGTGTGCACCGGCCCGTCCGACAGCCCGGCCATCGTCGCCACCACGGCGCTGGAATCGACGCCGCCCGAGAGAAAGGCGCCCAGCGGCACCTCGGCGATCATGCGCAGCCGCACCGATTCGTCGAGCCGCTGGCGCAGCTCGGCGCAGGCGTCGGCCAGCGTGCTCGGGTTGCCGCCGGTGAAGTGCACGTCCCAGTATTCGCGCGGCTCGGGCAGCGGCTGGCCGCGGCGGATGCTCAGCGTGTGCGCCGGCGGCAGCTTCTTCGCCTGCTTGAAGATGGTGCGTGGCTCGGCCGTGTAGCCGAGCGCGAAGTACTCCTCCACCGCCAGCGGGTCGAGGTCGCGCCGCAGCCCGCCCTGGCTGCCGCGGTAGGCCAGCAGCGACTTCAGCTCGCTGCCGAACAGCAGCGTGCCGTCGTCGAGCAGCGCGTAGTGCATCGGCTTGACGCCCAACCGGTCGCGCGCCAGGAACAGCGTCTGGCGGTTGCGGTCCCACAGCGCGAAGGCGAACATGCCGCGGAAACGCTTGACGCAGTCCTCGCCCCATTGCTCCCAGCCGTGCACGATGCATTCGGTGTCGCTCTTGGTGCGGAAGCGGTGGCCGGCGGCCTGCAGCTCGGCCATCAGCGGCTGGTAGTTGTAGATCTCGCCGTTGAAGACGACGACCACCGAGCCATCCTCGTTGGCCAGCGGCTGCTGGCCGGTGGCGATGTCGATGATCGACAGCCGCCGGTGGCCGAGGCCCAGCCCAGGCTCCACATGCACGCTGCCTTCATCCGGGCCGCGGTGCAGCTGCGAATCGTTCATGCGCTGCAGCACGCCGCGGTCGATGTCGCGCCGGTGGCGGGTGTCGAAGATGCCGGTGATGCCGCACATGGGGTGTTCAGTCGCTGGCCGCGCCGGCCGCTGGCCGGTGGTGGTGCCTGGGAGGCACCTTGCTCGGGAGCGGCCCGAGCGCAAATGGTAGGCGAGATGCCGGCCCGCCACCGCCGCCGCGGCGCGATGGCCGGGGCCCGCATGACTTCTGCCACGCCGCCCCCGCCGCTCGGCACCCCGCGATTCGGGGGTTGCCCCTGACGCCTGCGACGATGTCAGCCCACAACCTGCTCACCACTGCCGCGGGGCCGGTACCCCGATGCAGCCAGCGCGCGGTCATACACGCCCCTGTAGGTCGCCACCATCGCGTCGAGGCTGAAGCGCGCTTCGGCCATCGCCCGCCCGGCGCGGCCCATCGCGGCCGCGCGGCCGGGGTCCGCCGCCAGCGCCATCAACGCGCCGGCCAGCGCCTCCGGGTCGGCCGCCGGCACCAGCAGGCCGGTGGCGCCCTCTTCCACCAGCTCGACATTGCCGCCGACGGCCGTGGCCGCCACCGGCAGCCCGCTGGCCATCGCCTCGAGGATCGTGTTGGACACGCCTTCGGCCAGCGACGGCAGCGCGAACACATGCAGGCCGCCCATGACCGCCGGCACGTCGGCGCGCTCGCCTGGGAGCCACGCCAGCTCGGCCACGCCCGCCTCGGCCAGCACCGCGGCGCACTGCGCGCGCAGCGGCCCGTCGCCCACCAGCACCAGCCGCAGCCGCCCGCGCAGCGCCGGCTCACGCTGCAACGCGCGCACGAAGGCGCGGGCGAGCGTG
>JAFEFZ010000176.1 GCA_018240325.1 Pseudomonadota bacterium | reverse complement strand
TCGGCTTCGGCGATCGTGCAGCCGGCAGCCATCGCGTGGCCGCCGAAGCGCTGCAGCAGCGCCGGCTCGCGCTTGGCGACCAGGTCGAGCGCGTCGCGCAGGTGAAAGCCCGCGATCGAGCGGCCCGAGCCCTTGAGCGCGCCGTCGGCGCCGCGCGCGAACACGAAGGCCGGCCGGTGCAGCCGGTCCTTCAGCCGCCCGGCGAGGATGCCGACCACGCCCTCGTGGAACTGCGGGTCGAACAGCGCCAGCGCCGGCGGCGGCGCGGCCGCGGCGCCGTCCGCCAGCCACGCGGGCAGCAGATCCTCGGCGCGCTGCTGCATGCCCGATTCCACTTCGCGCCGCTCGCGGTTGATCGCATCCAGCGCCGCCGCCAGCTCGGCCGCGCGCTGCGCGTCGTCGGCGAGCAGGCATTCGATGCCCAGCGTCATGTCGGCCAGCCGCCCGGCGGCGTTCAGGCGCGGGCCGAGCGCGAAGCCGAAGTCGAAGCTGCTCGCGCGCCGCGGGTCGCGCCCGGCCGCCGCGAACAGCGCCGCCAGCCCCGGCTGCAGCCGGCCGCTGCGCACCCGCTTCAGGCCCTGCGCCACCAGCCGGCGGTTGTTGGCGTCGAGCCGCACCACGTCGGCCACCGTGCCCAGCGCCACCAGGTCGAGCAGCGCATCGAGCCTGGGCTGCTGCGCGGCATCGAAGGCGCCGCGCGCGCGCCGCTCGGCACGCAGCGCCAGCAGCACGTAGAACATCACGCCGACGCCGGCGATCGCCTTGCTCTCGAAGCCGCAGCCCGGCTGGTTCGGGTTGACGATCACGTCGGCGTCGGGCAGCCGGCCGTCGGCGGCCGGCAGGTGGTGGTCGGTGACCAGCACCCGCATGCCGGCGCGGCGCGCGTGCGCGACGCCGTCGAAGCTGGCGATGCCGTTGTCCACCGTGACCAGCAGCGCCGGCTGCCGGGCCGCGGCCAGCTCGACGATCGCCGGCGTCAGGCCGTAGCCGTGCACGCTGCGGTCGGGCACCACGTAGTGCAGCGTGCCGGGTGCGGCGCCCAGCAGCGCCAGCCCGCGCAGCGCGACCGCGCAGGCGGTGGCGCCGTCGCAGTCGTAGTCGGCGACGATGCAGATGCGCTGCCGGGCTTCGATCAGGTCGGCCAGCAGCCGCGCCGCTGCCGCCGCACCGTGCAGCGTCTGCGGCGGCAGCAGCCGCGCGAGGCTGTCGTCGAGATCGGCGTCGTCGCGCACCCCGCGCGCGGCCAGCAGCCGCGCCAGCAGCGGGTGCGCCCCGGCCTGCTCGAGCGCGAAGGCGGCGCGCGGCGGCACGTCGCGGATCTCCAGGGTCGGCGCGTCGTTCACAGCCGTGCCAGCCATTGGGCGGCGTCGACCCGGGTGCGGGCCGGCAGCAGCCGGCGCCAGCCCAGCCGCTGCGCCGGGTCGAAGCGGCACGCGTGGCGCTCGCCGGCCAGGCTCAGCGTCACCGGCTCGCCGCGCGCCGCGGCTTCGGCCAGCGGCGCCAGCCGGCGTGCGTCGAGCGCCTGCCACGCTTCAGCCCAGGCGGCCCAATCCTCGGCCCGCCACGCGGCCTGCAGCGAATCGTCGCGCTCGGCCTGCGGCGCGCTCGCGGCCGCAGGCGCGGCGCCGGTGCCCCACAGCCAGAACGAGTTGACCGCCAGCGCGCCGCGCGCCTCGCGCGCCGCGTTGACCGGATGCTGGTGCCACAGCATCTGCACCTCGCTTTGCAGCCGGCGCACCGGCGCGCCGGCCAGGCGATCGGGCAGCCACAGGTCGAGGTTGCGGCCGATCACGCGGTCCAGCGTGGCGGTCGCCAGCTCGGCCAGCGACGCGTGGCGCGCGTACCAGCGCAGCGGCGCCGCCCAGTGCAGCGCCCAGCCCAGTTCGGCGAACAGCGGCTGCGCCGCCGCGAACAGCGCACGCGATTCGGCCTCGGCCAGCGCCAGCTCGGCCGGGTCGCGCAGC
Organism: Pseudomonadota bacterium; assembly: GCA_018240325.1. GTDB lineage: Bacteria > Pseudomonadota > Gammaproteobacteria > Burkholderiales > Burkholderiaceae_C > Rubrivivax. The sequence continues at coordinate 19,200 of JAFEFZ010000176.1, read as the reverse complement.
ATGATCTGCTCGCGCCCGACGTCCCAATGCGCGGGCGTCAGCAGCCCCCAACCGCTGCCGGGCTCCACCACCAGCCCGTCGGCGCGCGCCGCCTGCGCGGCCAGGGGCAGCCGGCCGTCCGCGGCGGCCCAGCCCTGAAGCGCCGCCAGCAGGTGTTCGTGCGGCAGGTTGAGCGCGTATTCGTCAGTGCCCAGCAGCGCCGCCGGCTGCAGCCGCGCCAGCAGCCGCTCGAGCCCCGGCAGCCGCAAGCCCTGCGCCGCCTGCACCGCGGCATCGGACAGGCCGGCGGCAAAAGGGACGACCAAGTGCATTGCCGCGATTATCGGTGCGGCCATCCGGCGGCCGGCACCGGCGCCCCACCCGCAGGGCTCGGGTAGGATGCCGGCCCGCTGCCCCGACCGGCCTGTTTGCCGTGCGCAGCCCGAAAGCCCCCCGCCTTGACCCTGCCCTACGAACTGCAGATCGGCTGGCGCTACACCCGCGCCGGGCGCAGCGGCCGGCGCAACCGCTTCATCTCGTTCCTCTCCGGTGCGTCGATGCTCGGCATCGCGCTCGGCGTGGCCGCGCTGATCATCGTGCTCAGCGTGATGAACGGCTTCCAGAAAGAGGTGCGCGACCGCATGCTCGCGGTGATCGCGCATGTCGAGATCTTCGAGCCGCACGGCGAAGCGCTGCCCGACTGGCGCACAACCGCCGAGCAGGCGCGGCGCAACCCGCAGGTGATCGGGGCCGCACCCTTCGTGGCCGCGCAGGCGCTGGTGGCGCGCGGCGACACGATGCGCGCGGCCATGGTGCGCGGCATCTCGCCGGCCGACGAGGCCACGGTCACGCCGCTGGCGGCGCAGCTGCGCGACACCACGCTGGCCGCGCTCACGCCCGGCAGCTGGCACATCGTGCTCGGCGCCGAGCTCGCGCGCGCGCTCGGCGTCGGCGTGGGCGACAAGGTCACGCTGGTCGCGGCCGGCGGCCAGATGACGCCGGCCGGCGTGATCCCGCGCCTGAAGCAGTTCACGCTGGCCGGCACCTTCGAGGCCGGCCACTACGAATACGACAGCGGCCTGGCGCTGATCAACCTGGACGACGCGGCGCGCTTCTTCCGCGTCGAAGGCGCCACCGGCGTGCAGTTGCGGCTGCGCGACGTGCATGCGGCGCGCCAGGTGGCGGCCGAGCTGGCGATCAGCCTGGGGCCCGAGGTCATCGTGCGCGACTGGACGCGCACCAACCGCAACTGGTTCGACGCGGTGCAGATCGAAAAGAGGCTGATGTTCATCATCCTGACGCTGATCGTCGCGGTGGCCGCCTTCAACCTGGTGTCGACGCTGGTGATGACGGTCACCGACAAGCGCGCCGACATCGCGATCCTGCGCACGCTGGGCGCGAGCCCGCGCTCGATCATGGGCATCTTCATGGTGCAGGGCGCGGCGGCCGGCATCATCGGCACCGCCGCCGGCGTCGGCTTCGGGCTGCTGGTGGCGCTGAACATCGGCACGATCGTGCCGGCGATCGAGCGCGCCTTCGGCGTGGCCTTCCTGCCCGGCAGCATCTACCTGATCAGCCGCATGCCCAGCGAGCCGCTGGCGAGCGACATCGTGCCGATCGCGCTGATCTCGCTGCTGCTGGCCTTCGTCGCCACGCTGTACCCGAGCTGGCGCGCCAGCCGCGTCGACCCGGCCGAGGCGCTGCGCTATGAGTGACGCCCCGCCGGTGCTGCGCGGCAGCGGCCTGCACAAGCGCTTCCGCGAAGGCAGCGGCGCCGACGCGCTCGACGTGACCGTGCTGCGCGGCGTTGACCTGCAGGTCAACGCCGGGCGCACGCTGGCGATCGTGGGCGCATCGGGCTCGGGCAAGAGCACGCTGCTGCACCTGCTGGGCGGGCTGGACGCGCCCACCGCCGGCCGCGTGGAGCTGATGGGGCGCGACTTCGCATCGATGGGCGCGGCCGAACAGGGCCGCTGGCGCAACGCGCACCTGGGCTTCGTCTACCAGTTCCACCACCTGCTGCCCGAGTTCAGCGCGCTCGACAACGTGGCGATGCCGCTGCGCATCCGGCGCGAGTCGCGCGAGGCGGCGCGCGCCGCGGCGCGCGCGATGCTGGCGCGCGTCGGCCTGGCCGAGCGCGCCGCGCACCACCCGGCGCAACTGTCGGGCGGCGAGCGCCAGCGGGTGGCGATCGCACGCGCGCTGGTCGGCAACCCGCGCTGCGTGCTCGCCGACGAGCCCACCGGCAACCTCGACAGCGACACTGCCGGCGCCGTGTTCGCGCTGATGCTCGAGCTGGCGCGCGAGCGCGGCACCGCCTTCGTGCTGGTCACCCACGACCGCGAGCTGGCCGGGCGCTGCGACGCGATGCACACGCTCGCCGGCGGTGAATTGCAAGCGCCGATATGACCTAGATCGACTGCGCTAGCGCACGCACTTCCTCCCGCGCTTCGGCGCGCAGCCGGTCGAGATCGAACCCCGGGATCGCGTCGTCCTCGACCAACATCTCGCCGCCGCACAGCAGCCAGCGCAGCCTAGGCCGGCCACCGCCGACGATCGGGCCGATCGCTGGGTCGTGCAGACCGAAGTAGCGCGGGTCGTCGAGGTCGTAGACCGCCAGGTCCGCTGCCTGCCCGACCTGAAGCGTGCCCACGCCGTCGAAGCCGAGCACGCGTGCGCCACCGGCACTGGCCCAGTGCACGAGTTGCTCGACGGTGACCGCGTCGGCGCCTTCTTCGCCGCGGCCCTCGGGCCGCGCGCGTGCCGCCGCGCCGGCGTGCGCGCGGTGCGCCAGCCAAGCGAAGTGCAACTCGCTGATCATGTCCGCGGCCTCGTTCGAAGCCGCGCCGTCGACGCCGATCGACACCGGCGCACCCAAGCGCTCAAGCGCCGGTGCCGGCGCAACCCCATCGGCCAGTCGCGCGTTGCTCTGCGGGCAATGCGCGATGCCGGTGCCGCTGTCGCCCAGCAAGCGCATCTCGCCAGGCGACAAATGCACCAGGTGCGCCAGCCAGACATCGGGGCCGAGCCACTCGTTGTCGGCCAGATACTCGATCGGCAGGCAGCCGAAGGCCTCGCGACAATGCTCGATATAGCCGACCGACTCCGACATGTGGCTGTGCAGCCTAAGGCCCATCTCGCGCGCGGCCCGTGCCACCAGCTTCAGCTCCGGGCGCGGCAGCGACACGTGCACCGAGGTCGGCGCCATCGCCACCTGTCGCTGCGGCCGCGGGCCGCGCTCGTGATAGCGGGTGGCGGTATGCTCAACGCTAGCGAGCATCTGGTCGAGCGTCTCAGTTGCCTGCAGCAGCCGTTCGCTGTCCTCGAGTTGGCGCGTCACGGTCGCGCCGCCGCGCAGCAGCATGAAGCGAAGTCCGAGCGAGCGCGCTTCGTCGAACAGCAACGCCGCCGCGTCGTGGTCCATGCCGGGCTGGAACAGGTAATGGTGGTCGGCCACCGTCGTGCAGCCCGAGCGCAGCAGCTCGACCAGCCCGATCCGCGCCGCGAGCCGCAGCCGCTTCTCGTCGAAGCCGCGCCGGTAGGCGAAAGGCACCGCCTGCAGCCAGGGGCTGAGCGTCAGGTCGATGCCGGCCGGCACGCCCTTGAGCAGCGACTGGAACAGGTGGTGGTGGGTGTTGACCCAGCCCGGGTAGACGACGCAGTCGGCAGCGTCGAGCACGCGCTCGCCGTCTTGCGCACGCAAGCCGCGCCCCATCTCGGCGACCACGCCGTCGGCGATGCGCAGGTCAGTCGAGTCGCTGCGCGCCGCCGCCCCGGGTAGCCCGGTCATCACGGCGTGGGCCTTGCGGATCAGCAGGCGCGTAGCCATGGCCGAGCCCCGTCTGCTACTGCTTGGGCAGCGCGCCCTCGACGCCCTGCACCAGGTAGTTCATGTTGCCCAGGTCGGCCGCTGATATCGCCTGGCCCGCGGGTACGCGCACCTTGCCGTCCTGGTCGACCACCGGCCCGGCGAAGGGGTTCAGCTTGCCGTCGGCGATATCCTTCTCTAGCTTGGCCACTTTGTCGCGCACTTCGACCGGAATCGCTGGATTCAGCGGCTGCATCTTGATGACACCCTCTCGCATTCCAACCATTTCGTTGCCCGACTTCCAGCGGCCGGCTAGAACGTCCTCGACCACCTTGGTGTAGTAGCCGCCCCAGGTCATGACCACCGAGGTCAGGTTCGTCTTCGGCCCGAACTTCGACATGTCGGAGTAGTAGCCGAGCGTGTTGACGCCCTTCTCTTCGCCGGTGGTCACGATCGACACGCCCGAGGTCGCGTAGGCCAGCGTATCGGCGCCGAGCTTGATCAGCGCGTTCGCCGCGTCGCGCTCCTTGCCCGGGTCGTACCAGGAGTTCACCCACACCAGCCGCAGCTGCGCCTTCGGATTGACGCTGCGCATGCCCTGCGCAAAGGCGTTCACGCCCTGCAGCACCTCGGGGATCGGAAAGGCGCCGACGTAGCCGACCACGCCGTTCTTGCTCATGTGGCCCGCGATCACGCCTTCGAGGTAGCGGCCTTCGTAGTAGCGCGCGTTGTACACGCCGACGTTCGGCGCGGTCTTGTAGCCGGTGCCGTTCATGAAGATCACGCCCTTCGGCGCGGTGCGCGCGACCTTCATCGTCGGCTCCATGAAACCAAACGACGGCGTGAAGATCAGCTTGCAGCCTTCCTGCACGAAGTTGCGGATCACGCGTTCGGCGTCGGGCCCCTCGGCGATGTTCTCGACGTACCGGGTCTTGATCTTGTCGCCCAGCGCCGCCTGCAGTTCCTTGCGCGCCAGCTCCTGCTGGTAGGTCCAGCCGCTCTCGCCGATCGGGTTCGAGTACAGGAAGCACACCGACAGCGGCTCGGCGGCCGCGGCCGGGGCGGCGATCGTCACCAGTGCGGCGCCGGCCAGGGCCAGGCGGCCGACGGCGCGCTTGAAGAAGGGGGTGGTCATCGCGTCGATCTCCGTGGTGAAGGTGGAGGTGGGTGGGAGAAGACCGCGTTCAGCGGTCGGGACGGAAAGCCTGGCCAAGCGAGGCCGGCGAGTTCAAGCGGATCGTCGCCGGGTTGCGCGAGATCAGTACCAGCACGACGATGGTCGCGATGTACGGCAGGGCAGACAGCAACTGCGCCGGCACCTCGATACGCAGCCCCGCGCCTTGCAGGAACAACTGCGACACGAGCACGCCGCCGAACAGGTATGCGCCGAGCATCACGCGCAGCGGCCGCCAGGTCGCGAACACGACCAGCGCGAGCGCGATCCAGCCGCGCCCTGCCACCATGCCCTCGGCCCACAGCGGCGTGTAGAACACCGACAGAAAGGCGCCGCCGAGTCCGGCCATCGCGCCGCCGAAGGCGACCGCGGCGTAGCGGATCGCGATCACCCGGTAACCCACCGCGTGCGCCGCCGACGGCGACTCGCCGACCGCGCGCAACACCAGCCCCGGCCGGCTGCTTTGCAGGAACCAGGCTGCGCCCGCGACCAGCGCCCACGACAGGTAGACCAGCACCTGGTGGTTGAACAGCGCCGGCCCGAGCAGCGGCAGATCGGCCAGCAGCGGGATGCGCAGCGGCGGCACCGACGGCAGCGGCGCCGATTCGAAGGGCTTGCCGAAGAACGCCGCCAGGCCGACGCCGAGGATCGCCAGCGCCAACCCCGCGGCGACCTGGTTGGCCTGCATCGTCAGACACACGTAGCCGAAGAGCAGCGAAACCGAGACTCCGGCGAGCATGCCGACGAGCGCCGCCGTCCCGGGGCTGGATCCGCCATGTGCGGCGGCGAAAGCGGCAACGGCGCCAACGGCCATCATGCCCTCGGCGCCAAGGTTGAGCACGCCCGAGCGTTCGACCACCAGTTCGCCGACCGCAACGATGATCAGCGGGGTGCCAGCCACCAGCGTGGCGGCGATAACGGAGGCGATCAGTGCGCTGTCCATCACGCCCCCTGCCGGGCGACGCGCCCGAAACGCAACCGGTAGCCGATGAACAGGTCGCACGCGAGCAGGAAGAACAGCAGCATGCCCTGGAACACCTTCGAGATCGACGACGGCAGGTTCAGCTGCTGTTGCGCCTGCTCGCCACCGAGGAACAGCAGCGCCATCAGCAGGCTCGCGAAAAACACGCCGAGCGGCTGCAGCCGGCCGACAAAGGCAACGATGATCGCCGCGAAGCCGTAGCCCGCCGAGATCTGCCCGGTCAACTGCCCCATCGGCCCGGCAACCTCGGTCATGCCGGCAATGCCGGAGAGCGCGCCACCGGCGAGCATGCCGACCCAGATCGCGCGTCGCGCCGAGAATCCGGCGTAGCGGCCGGCGTCGGGCGCTTGGCCTGCCACCTGCAGCTGGAAGCCCTGGAAGCTCATCTGCAGGAACACATGGCCGGCGACCAGCAGCGCCAGCGCCAGCAGGAAGCCCGCGTTCAGCCGCGTGCCCTCGATCAGCAGCGGCAGCAGCGCGCTGTCGCCGAAGGCCGCGGTCTGCGGAAAGTTGTAGCCGCCGGGGTCCTTCCACGGGCCGTGGATCAGCCACGACGCGAATAGCTGCGCGACGTAGACCAGCATCAGCGAGACCAGGATCTCGTTGGTGCCGAAGCGTGTGCGCAGCCACGCTGGGATCGCCGCCCAGAGCGCGCCGCCGGCCGCGCCGGCGACGACCATCGCCGGCACCGCCCAGGCCGCTGGTTGCTCGCCCACTTGCAGCGCGATCCCGGTGGCGAACACCGCGCCGAGGATGAACTGGCCCTCGGCGCCGATGTTCCAGACGCTGGCGCGAAAGCCCGCCGCGAGTCCGATGCCGATCAGCATCAACGGCGTGGCCTTGAGCAGCAGCTCGCTCACACCGTACAGGTCGGCCACCGGCAGCACGAAGTACACCCACAGCGCGTGCAGCGGGTTCTGCTTCAGCGCCGCGAACAGCACGAGGCCGCCGATGAGCGTCAGCGAGGCCGCGAGCAGCGGCGACAGAACGCGCATCCGGCGCGAGGCCTCGGCGCGTGCTTCCAACCTAAGCCACATGGCGCACCTCCGCTCGTCCTGCGGCCGGCATGCCGCCGGCTTCGGGCCACATGCCGCTCATCCACAGGCCGATCGTCTCGACGTCGGTTTCGTGCGTCGGCACCGCCGGCGACAACCTGCCGTTGGCGATAACTGCGATCCGGTCGGAGACCTCGAACAGCTCGTCGAGCTCTTCCGACACCACCAGCAGCGCGGCGCCGGCGTCGCGCAGCTCGACCAGCGACTGGCGGATGAAGGCCGCCGCGCCGACGTCCACGCCCCAGGTCGGCTGCGCTGCCACCAGCACGCGCGGACGCTGCAGCAGCTCGCGCCCGACGATGAACTTCTGCAGGTTGCCGCCCGACAGCGAATCCGCCGGCGCCGTCGCGCCGCTACACTTGACCGCGAAGTCGGCGATGCAGCGCTGGGCGAAGGCACGCACCGCGCCGCGCCGGATCAGCCCGCGCCGCACCAACCCCTGACGATGGCCGGTGAGCAGCGCGTTGTCGTCCAGGCTCATCGCCGGCACCGCGCCGCGGCCGAGCCGCTCCTCGGGGACGAAGCCCAGGCCGAGCGCGCGCCGTGCGGCACTGCCCAGGTGCCCGACCGGCCGGCCGTCGAGTTGCACCGCAGCGGCGGCGGCGCGCGGCAACGGCGCCTCGCCCGATAGCGCCTGCAAGAGCTCCTGCTGGCCATTGCCCGACACGCCGGCGATGCCGACGATTTCGCCGGCGCGCAGCTCGAGGTTGACGTTGTCGAGCGCGACGCCGAAGGCATGCGGCTTGGGTTGCGTCAGTCGCTCCAGGCGAAAGCGCAGCTCGCCTTCGGCTGCTGGCGCGCCGCGCCGGCAAGGAACGAGTTCCTTGCCGATCATCATGCGCGCCATCGATGCCGGCGTCTCGTCCGCCGGGATGCAGTGGCCGGTGACGCGCCCGCCGCGCAGCACGGTCGCGCTGTGGCACAGCTCGCGCACCTCGTCGAGCTTGTGGCTAATATAGAGGATGCTGCAGCCTTCGTCGGACAGTTGGCGCAGCGTCTCGAACAGCTTGCGCACCGCCTGCGGCGTCAGCACCGAGGTCGGCTCGTCCATGATCAGCAGGCGCGGGTTCTGCAGCAGGCAGCGAATGATCTCGACGCGCTGGCGCTCGCCGACCGACAGCGTGTGCACCAGCCGCCGCGGGTCGACCTCCAGCCCGTAGCGGCGGCCGACGGTTTCGATGCGCTGCGCCAGATCCTGCAGGTCGGGCCGGCCCGGCAGCGCGAGCGCGACGTTCTGCACCACGGTCAACGTCTCGAACAACACGAAGTGCTGGAAGACCATGCCGATGCCGAGGCTGCGCGCATGGCCGGGGCTTTGCATCCGCACCGGCTCGCCACCCCAGCGGATCTGGCCCGCGGTCGGCGCGGTGACGCCGTAGATGATCTTCATCAGCGTCGACTTGCCGGCGCCGTTCTCGCCGAGGATCGCGTGGATCTCGCCCGGTTCGACGCTGAGGTCGATACCGTCGTTGGCGACGACTGCGCCGTAGACCTTACGGATGCCATCGAGCTGCAGCGCCGCCGCGCCGCGCCACGGCTTTGCCGGGCGGAGGCCGCGGCTCGACGAGCCGCCGCCGGGTACCGAAGCATGCTCGACTGCTTCGGACCGGGACAGGTCGCTAGACATGAGTGTCCTTGGCCGCGAGCGTCTCGCGGTAGTTCAGCGCGAGGTTCAGCAGCACGGCGGTCAGCGTGCCGAGCAGGATGCCGTTGTTGAAGAACTTGGCCAGCAGCGGCGGCAACTGCGCGAAGAAACGATCGGCCACCAGCGGGATCATGCCCAGGCCAAGGCTGACAGCGACGACGTACGCATTCTTGTGATTCTTGACGAAGTCGACGTGACCGAAGATGCGCACCGCGGTGGCGGCCACCATGCCGAACATCACGACGGCCACGCCTCCGAGCACGTACTGCGGCAGCGACGCGGCGATGAAGGCAAGCTTCGGCACACAGCCGAGCACGATCAGAATCATGCCCGCCGCGACGCACACCCAGCGACTGCGAACGCCGGTCATCTGCACCAGCCCGACGTTCTGCGCGTACGAGGTATAGGTGAAGGTGTTGAAGATGCCGCCGATGATGCCGCCGACCCCGTCGGCACGCAGCCCGCGAGCGATATCGGCGCGGCTGAGCGGCTTGTCTACAATCGCGCTGATCGCCAGGAACTGTCCGACCCCTTCGATCATGATCACCAGCATCACAACGCACAGCGTGATCGCCGTCATCGGATCGAAGGTCGGCCAGCCGAAGTGGAACGGCGTGATGAACTCGACCCAGGGCGCGCTGCTCAGGCCGGCAAAGTTGACGTCGCCGATCAACAGGGCGATGGCGAATCCGACCGCCATGCCGATCAGCGCGGCGACGTTCGTCAGGAACCCACGGCAGGTCGCGACCACCACAAGAGTGGTCAGCAGCACCAGGCCGGCGATCGCAAGATGCGACGGGATGCCGTAGCCGGGGTTCGGGATCGGGCCGTTCGGGCTGTTGATCGTCGGGCTGCCGCCAGCAGCCCAGTTGATGCCCACGCGCATCAGCGACACGCCGATCACCAGCACCACCGAGCCGGTGACCACCGGCGGGAACCAGCGCACCACCCGCCCGATGAACGGCGCGACGACCAGCGTGAAGACGCCTGCGGCGATCACGCCACCGAAGACCGCGGTCATGCCGAGGTCGGGGTTCGATCCCGCGGTGATAATCGGCGCGATCGCGGTGAAGGTCACGCCCATCATCATCGGCAGCCTGATACCGACCTTGCCGAAGCCCATGCTCTGGATGATCGAGACGATGCCGCAGCAGAACATGTCGGCGGCGATCAGAAAGGCGATCTGGTCCTTCGGCAGCTTCAACGCGCCGCCGATGATCATCGGCACCGCCAGCGCGCCGGCGTACATCACCAGCACGTGCTGCAGCCCGAGCACGAACAGCCGGGGCAGCGGCAGCACCTCGTCGACGGGGTGCACGGCGGTCGCAGCGCCTGCACCGCGCCCGCGCCCGGATGCGGTCAAGGAAGAGGTCATGTCCGTCTCCTGGTCGTACTCGTCTGACGGGGCGCATCTTCAGCGCGCGCGCGCCAGCAGCGCGGCAGCGCGTGCCATCGCCGCGTCGTCGATGCGCGCACGGATGCCGTCGAAGTTCGGCCCGCGCGTCGCGTCCAGCCCCATGCGCGAAGTCGTGCCGACACCTGACGCCGAAGGGTCGAGCGCGCTGCCGGGCAGCCCTTCGACCATGACCACGTCAAGGTGCGGCTGGAAATGCGTGGCCAGCGCCCACAACACCTCCTCGTCGCGGGTGATGTCGACGTCCGCGTCGACCGCGATCACGGTCTTCAGATACGGATCCCAGCCGAGCAGGCCGAGCATCACCTGGCGCGCCTCGCCGGGGCGGCTCTGCTTCAGCGCGACGTAGGCGTGGAAATGCGTGCCCGAACTCGGATAGTGCACCGCGGTCACGCCGGGAAAGCGCTCCTTGAGTTTTTCCACCATCTCCGATTCGCGCGGGATCCGGCCGAGGTTCAGGTGCTCGGACGAGTTGCCGCCGACCACGTCGAGCAGCCAGGCGTCGTCACGGCGCAGCAGCGTCTCCACCCGCAGCAGGTTGTTTGTCGATCGGTCCGACGAGTAGCCGGTGAATTCGCCGAACGGGCCTTCATCGGCATGCGCCTCCGGATCGATCACGCCTTCGAGCACGTACTCGGCCTGCGCCGGCACCGCGATGCCGTACTTCGGCGTGCGGACCACCTCGAGCGGTGCCCCGAACAGACCACCGGCGACCTGGCGCTCGTCGACGCCGTACGGCAGCCGCGCCGCACCGGCCAGCATGAACAGCGGGTGCGCGCCGATCACCATCGCCACCGGCAGCGGCCGGCCCTGCGCCGCCTGCAGCATGCGCCAGAGGTGGCCGCGCGAATGCAGGCTGGTCGCGATCTCGCTGCGCGAGTGCAGCATCGAGCGGTGGTAGCTCAGGTTGCCGATGCCGGCCTCGCGGTCCTCGGCGACGATGATCGCGTTCGTGATGTACGGCCCGCGGTCGGTGGCGAAGTGGCGGATCGTCGGCACGTCGTTCAGGTCGATGTCGCCGCTCACCACATGCTGCGTGACCGCGCCCGAAGGCAGCTCGCGCGGCGCGACCATGCGCCGGCTGCGCGCCTGGTACTCGGCGTGGATGCCCGCCGGCGGCACGCCGCCGAGCATGCGGCCGACCCGCTCGCGCGAGGCGAACAGGTTGGTGACCAGCGGGCCGCGCAGACCCTCGACATGCTCGAACAGCAGCGCCGGGTGCAGCCCGCGCGCGGCGAGCGACCAGACCGCGGCGGTCACGTCCTGGTCGCGGCCGACCGGATCGTGGAAGCTCAGCACGTCGTCCGGATACAGCTCACGGTAGACCGCGATGAAGCGGTGCAGGTCCTGGCCGGTGTCGGCCAGCCGCTCGGCAGTTGAGGTCATCGGATTGCTCCCGGCAAGACGCGGTCCCGCCTGCACGAGGCGGGACCGCAGGTGGCGCTGCCGCGGCGGGTTACTTCACGCCGGCGTACGAGTCGGTCAGGCGGCGCTGCGCGTCGTCGAGGTCACGCGGCGGCGGCGAGGTCTTGATGCCGGCCAGGCGCGCGATGTTGTTGCCGAGGTAGTCCTCGAGCGTGTCCTCGTCGATGCCGATGCCGTGCGGCGCCGGCTTGCACAGCATCTCCAGCTCGCGCAGCCACATGCCGGGCTCGTTCGGGGGGCTGTCGGTGCCGAACACCAGCTTGTTGCGCGGCAGCTCCTTGGCGAACTCGGCGATGCGCGCCTGGAAGCACCAGCCGGATTCGACGTAGACGTTGGGCGTGTCCATGGCCATCCAGAAGGTCTCGAACGAGTAGTTGCCGCCGGTCTGGATGCCGAAATGCGCGATCACGAAGTTCACCATCGGGAACTCGCGGATGATCGGATAGAACATCGTCGGGATCGTGAACGGCCCGTCGCCGGTATGGATCAGCACGACGATGTTGTACTTGGCGCAGACCTTCATGGCCGGGCGCAGCCAGTCGAGCGCACGATCAGGCCGGTAGCCATGCATGTTGGCGTGCAGCTTGATCATCTTGAAGCCGTATGCCTTGTGGTGGAACTCGATCTCGGCCGCACCGTTGTCCGGGCCCCAGCGCGGGTTGTAGGTGAAGTTGCCGATGAAGCGGTCGGGGTACTTCTGCGTCAGCTCGGCGATGTACGCCATGTAGTCGCGGATGCCGTCGCGGCCGCGCCGGTTGCCGTCGCGGTAGCCGGTGTTGCCGGGCGGCGGCTGGATGAAGCCCATGTCGATGCGGCGCGGCTTGCCGTTGATCATGTACGGGCCGTCCATCAGCTTGAGCATGCGCTCGCCGTTGAACGGCGTGCCGGTGTGGCGCCAGGCCTCGTCGACCAGGTTGGTGGGGTGCAGGTGGGTGTCGATGATCATGTCGTCGGTCTCCTCGGCGTTCAGTACAGGCCGATCGCCGGCTGCGGCGCGACATTGCGGCCGAGCAACTGCTCGGCTTCGGCGTGCGTCTTCGGGTGCGGCGTCGGCTCGAGGCCGATCATCCGGGCGATGTTGTTGCCGAGGTAGTCCTCGAGCGTTTCCTCGTCCAGGTTCAGGCCCTGCGGCGGGTTGGTGCACAGCACCTCGAGCAGGCGCAACCACATGCCGGGCTCGTTCGGCGGCGTGTCCGAGCCGAAGATGATCTTGTGCTTGGGCAGCGTCTTGGCGAACTCGACGATGCGCGACTGCAGGCACCAGCCCGACTCGCAGTACACGTTCGGCAACTCCATCGCCCACTGGTACGGCTCGAAGCAGTAGACGCCGCCGGTCTGCACGCCGAAGTGCGCCATGATGAAGTTGACCTGCGGGAATTCCTTGATCATCGGCACCCATTCGGTCGGGATGCTGTACGGCCCGTCGCCGGTGTGCAGCTTGACCGGCACGCCGAGCTCGGCGCACTTCTCGAACGCCGGACGAACCCAGTCAAGCGCGCGGTCGGGACGGTAGGCGTGCATGTTGGCCTGCATCTGCACCATCTTGAAGCCGTGCTCCTTGACGTAGCGCTCGATCGCCTCGACCCCGTTCTTCACGCCGCAGCGCGGGTTGTAGACGAAGCAGCCGATGAAGCGGTCGGGGTGCTCGCGCACGCACTTCAGCGTGTACGCCATGTACGCGTCGATCGACTCGCGGCCGTCCTTGTCCCCGTCGGTCCAGGTGTAGATCGTGTTGCCCTGCGGCGGCTGGATGAAGGCCTTGTCGATGCGGCGCGGCTTGCCGTTGACGAAGTACGGCCCGTCCATCGCCGCCAGCACGCGGTCGACGGTGTAGGGCTCGCCTTCGTGCCACCAGGCCAGGTCGACCTGGTCGGTGGGGTAGCAGCTGGTGTCGATGATCATGGGAGGGGCCTCCTTCGTTGGCAGGGTCGGGGTTGAAGCGCTTCAGGCGGCTTGCAGCGCCTCGGGATTCACGGGTTCGGCCAGGCAGGCGTGCAGCCGCTCGCGCAGCGCGTCGGCGTGCAGGTGGCGGCCGATGAACACCATCTTGCTCGCCGGCGTCGCGTCCCACCACGGCATCGAGGCCTTCAGCTCGACGATGCGGTGCACGCCCTGCAGCACGTGGCGGCGGTCGTCGCCCTGGACCTGCAGGATGCCTTTCAGGCGGTAGATGTCGTCGCCGCTCGCGGCGAGCAGTTCGTTCAGGCCTTGCATCAGCCGCTCGGCGTCGAACGGCCGGTCGAAGGTGAACGAGACCGAATCGACCGACGGGTCGTGGCTGTGCGGCTCCGGTGTTTCGTGTCCGTGGTCGTGCACGTGGTCGTGCGCACATTGCTCGTCGCAGACGTGACCGGCCTCGCCGTGATGCGGATCCGCGAGGAACTGCGGGTCGGTCATCGCCAGCGCGTCGCAGGCGAAGGCCTGCAGGCCGAGGATCTGCGCCAGGTCCACCTTGGCCTGCACGCTGCGCAGGATCGGCGCGCTGCTGTTCAGCGTGCGGATGCGGCGCTCGACCTCGGCCAGCGCTTCGGGCCCCACCAGGTCGGTCTTGTTCAGCAGGATGCGGTCGGCGATCACGATCTGCGTCACCGCCTGGTTGTCGTGCTCGGCGAGCGCCGGGTCGTCGAGGTGCGGCTGGACGTGCAGCGCGTCGACCAGCGTGACCACGCCGTCGAGCACCACACTCTTCGCGACCTCGTGGTCCATGAAGAAGGTCGCCGCCACCGGTGCCGGGTCGGCCAGGCCGCTGGTCTCGACCAGGATGTGGTCGAAGGGCTCGGGGCGCTCGAGCAGCTTCTGCAGTGTCTGCACCAGATCGTTGCGAACGTCGATCGTGCAGCAGATGCAGCCGTTGACGATCTGGAAGATCTCCTCGTCGGAGGCCAGCACCAGGTCGGAGTCGACGTCGACCTCGCCGAACTCGTTCTCGATCACCGCGATCCGGTGGCCGTGCTTCGCAGTCAGGATGTGGTTCAGCAGCGTGGTCTTGCCGGCGCCGAGGAAGCCGGTCAGGATCGTCACCGGCACCGGCCGGCGGTCGTGATGGACATGGCTCATGCAGCGACTCCTCTCTCGGCGGCGGCCTTCTCGCGTAGCGCCTTCAGTACCTGTTCGGGTTTGATCGGGTAGTGGTGGAAACGCACGCCGATCGCGTCGTACACCGCGTTCGCGATCGCCGGGCCGATCGCGACGATCGGGTCCTCGCCGACGCCCTTGGCGCCGAACGGTCCGCCGGGGTCGGGCGCGGTCTCAAGCATCACCGTGCGGATCGGCGGCATGTCCATCGACAGCGGCATCTTGTAGTCGACGAAGTTGGCGTTCAGCGAGCGGCCGGTCGCGAGGTCGATCTGGTAGTCCTCGTACAGCGTGTGGCCGATGCCCTGCTGGATGCCGCCCTCGATCTGGCCGGCGGCGGCGACCGGGTTGATCACCTTGCCCAGCTCGTGCACCGGCACCACCTGCAGCACGCTGATCGCACCGGTCTCGGTGTCGACCTCGACTTCGACGAAATGCGCGGCGAACGAATACGATTTGTGCGGCGTGTTCGTCGCGCTGCCGACGAACTGTAGCGATGGAAGCCCCAGGCGCGGCGCGACCGCGTCGCGCACGCTGAGCTGCCGGTCGGTGCCGCGAACGCGGATCACGCCGCGCACGATCTCGAGGTCGCCCGCCGCCGCCTCGAGCCGGTCGGCGGCATGGTCGAGCAGCTGACGCCTGACCTCGAGCGCAGCCATCTGCGCCGCCTTGCCGCCGAGGTAGGTGGTGTGGCTCGCGAACGCGCCGATGTCCCAGGGCACGACGTCGGTATCGCCGTGCACCACCGCGACCGACTCGAAGTCGACCCCGATCGCTTCGGCGACGATCTGCGCGAGCGCGGTGTGCGCGCCGGTGCCGAGGTTGGCGGTGCCGGTGTAGAGCACGACGCCGCCGTCCTCGTTGAGCTTGACGATCGCGTTGCCCTGCTCCTTGATCGCCGGCTGCGCGCCGCTGCCGTGCATCTCGCAGCCCATGCCCCAGCCGCGCTGGCGCACGCCGGCGTCGCGCGGGCGGCGGCGCAGCTCGGCCCAGCCGACTTCCTGCATGCCGCGGCGGATGCAGTCCGGCAGGCCGTTGCCGGTCACCGGGTGGCCCGACGGCGCGAAGTCGCCGTCGCGCACCGCGTTCTTCAGTTTCAGCTCGGCAGGGTCGATGCCGAGCTTCTCGGCCGCCTCGTCCATCTGGATGTCGAGCGCGTAGGTGACCTGCAGCACGCCGAAGCCGCGGTACGCGCCGGCGATCGGGCTGTTGGTGTAGATGCAGCGGCCTTCGAGGTCGACGTTGTCGCAGCGGTACAGCGACGTGAGCCCGTTGGTGCCGACGTTGGTCACCCCGGGGCCGTGCGAGCCGTAGGCGCCGGAGTTGAAGACGATGCGCGCCTGGCGGGCGGTGATCGTGCCGTCGCGCTTGAAGCCCTGCTTCAGCCGGATCTTCGCCGGGTGGCGCGAGCGGCCGCCGAGGAAGGTCTCCTCGCGGCTGTATTCCAACCGCACCGGGCGGCGCGTCTGCTTGGCGAGCAGCGCGCACAGGAACTCGCTCTGGAACAGGTCCTGCTTCGCGCCGAAGCCGCCGCCCATGTGGTCGCACAGCACGCGCACCTTGTGCAGCGGCAGCCCGAGCACCTCGGCCATGATGCCGCGCACCATGAATGCGGTCTGGGTCGAGATCCACACCGTCAGGTTGCCGCTCGCGTCCCAGCGGCACAGGCAGACGTTGGGCTCCATGTACGCCGGCGTCGGCCGGCCGCCTTCGAATTCGCCTTCGACGATCAGGTCGGCCTCGGCGAAGCCGCGCTCGACGTCGCCGCGGCGGACGCGCACCGGCGGCAGCACCTGGTTCGAGCCGAAACCGCGGTCGTGGATCTGCGGCGCGTCGGGGCGCATCGCGTCCTCGACGGTGAACATCGCCGGCAGCTCGTCGTATTCGACCTCGATCAGTTCGACCGCCTGCTCGGCGATCTCCTCGCTGGTGGCGGCGACGACCGCGACCGTCTCGCCCCAGTAGCGCACCCGGTCGTCGAGGATGTACTGGTCGGGGGTGACCGACGCGGAGCGCGGGTGCGGCGAGCCGGCATGCAGGATGCGCGGCACGTTCTCGTGCGTCAGCACCGCCTTCACCCCCGGCAGCGCGAGCGCGCGGCTCGTGTCGATGCGGCGGATCAGCGCGTGCGCGACCTCGCTGCGCTTGCTGCGCGCGTAGAGCAGCCCGGGCAGGTGGATGTCGGCGACGTACTTCGCCTCGCCGGTCACCTTGGCCGGCACGTCGCTGCGCTTGACGTTGTGGCCGATCACGGCGTCGGCCTTCATCGCGCCACCGCCGCCGGTTGCGCCGTGAGCGCGATCGCGTCGAGGATCTTGGTGTAGCCGGTGCAGCGGCAGATGTTGCCGGCGATCGCGAAGCGGATCTCGTCGACCGTCGGCGACGGGTTGTCGTCGAGCAGCGCCTTGGCCGCCATCAGGATGCCGGGCGTGCAGAAGCCGCACTGCGCGGCGCCGCACTGCACGAAGCATTCCTGCAACCGGTGCAGGCTGCCGTCGGGGGCCTGCAGGCCCTCGACGGTGCTGATCTCGGCGCCCTCGGCCTCGACCGCGAGCATCAGGCAGGCGTTGACCGGGCGCCCGTTGAAGATGACCGTGCACGAGCCGCATTCGCCGACGTCGCAGCCCTTCTTCGTGCCGGTCAGACCGGCTTCGGTGCGCAGCGCGTCGAGCAGGCTGCGGTTCGGCGCGACCGCGATCTCGCGCGCCTCGCCGTTGACGGTGAAGGAAACGATGCGCTGCTTCATGCGTGGGCCCCTGTGTCTTCGCACGCGCCTTGGGTCGCCTGCTGGAGCGCCTGCTCCAGCGCGCGCCGCGTCAGCACGCGCACCATCTCGCGGCGGTAGTCGGCGCTGCCGCGCACGTCGCCGATCGGCCGCGACTCGTCGCTCGCGGCCTGTGCCGCTTCGGCGAGCCGTTGCGGCGTCGGCGCCCAGCCGCGCAGTTCGGCCTCGGCCTGCACCGCGCGCAGCGGGGTCGGCGCGACCGCGGCGAGCACGATCGCCAGGTCCGCGACGCGGCCGTCGCCGGCGAGCGTCAGCCGCACGGCCGCGCCCACCGTGGCGAGTTCCATCTGCGCGCGCCGGCCATGCTTGATGTAGGCCTTGCCGGTGCGCGGCGGCGGCGGCGGGATCTCAATGTGGGTCACGATTTCATCCGGCGCGAGCGTCGTGCGGCCCGGGCCGGTGCAGAAGTCCTGGACCGCGCAGCGGCGCTCGCCGGCGCTGCCGCGGATCCGCAGCACCGCGCCGTCGGCGATCAGCGGCGGCAGCGTGTCGGCGGATGGCGAGGCACGGCACACGTTGCCGGCCACGGTCGCGCGGTGGCGCACCTGGATCGACGCGAAGTCAGTCGCCGCCTTCGCCAGCCCCGCGTAGTGGCGCAGCGTGACCGGCGAGGTCTCGACCTGGCGCGTGGTCACGAGCGCGCCGAGCAATAGCCCGTCCTTCGCGTCGTACACGAAGTCGTCCATGCCGGGGATCTTCTTCAGGTCGATCACCCGCGCCGGCCGGCGCACATGCTCGCGCATCTGCACCAGCAGGTCGGTGCCGCCGGCGAGCAGGCTCGCCTGGCCGTCGGCGGCGTGCAGCAGGGCGACGGCCTCGTCGAGCGTCCGGGGGTCGAAGTAGTCGAAGGGCATCATGGCGGGATCGCGGCCGGGGTGAAGCTCTGGGCAGGATGCTCGCACCCGCGCGGCGATCGGTAAACGGCATCGACCGTATAGATCCATCGCGCGCGGCGATGAATCGCTGCGCGCTCAGCCGTCGCGGGCGGCGCCGGCCATGCCCTGCCAGCGCGTGACCGCGCCGACCTCGATGTCGAACAGGTCGAGCACCCGACCCAGCGTGTGGTCGACCATCTGCTCGAGGCTCTGCGGCCGCGCGTAGAACGCGGGCACCGGCGGCGCGACGATCGCGCCCATCTCGGTCACGCTGACCATGTTGCGCAGGTGCACGAGCGTCAGCGGCGTCTCGCGCGCGAGCAGCACCAGGCGCTTACGCTCCTTCAGCACCACGTCGGCGGCGCGGGTCAGCAGCGTCGACGCGCTGCCGGTGGCGATCTCGGCGAGCGACTTCATCGAGCAGGGCGCGATCACCATGCCCAGCGTGCGGAACGAGCCGCTGGCGATGCTGGCGCCGATGTCCTCGTTGCGGTGATGACGGTCGGCGAGCGCGACCACGTCCGCGAGCTTGTACCCGGTCTCGTGGGCCATCGTCAGCTGCGCCGCGCGGGTGAGCACGAGGTGGACCTCGATCGGCGTCGGCCGCAGCAGCTGCAGCAGCCGCACGCCGTAGACGAAGCCCGACGCGCCGCTGATGCCGACGATCAGCCGGCGCGCGGTCATGGCCGGCCCGTCTCGTTCACGAACTCGTCTCGCTCTCGTGCCAGCCGCCGAGCGCCCATTTCGACAGCGCGGCCATCGCCGTGAACAGCACGATGCCGGTCAGCGTGATCAGGAAGAGCGCGGCGAACAGCCGCGGAATGTTCAGCTGGAAGCCCGACTGCAAGATCTGGTAGGCGAGCCCGGAGGCGGTGCCGCCGGTGCCGGCGACGAACTCAGCCACCACCGCGCCGATCAGCGACAGCCCGCTCGAGATGCGCAGCCCGCCGAAGAAGTACGGCAGCGCGCTCGGCACGCGCAGC
>JAFEFZ010000175.1 GCA_018240325.1 Pseudomonadota bacterium | reverse complement strand
GCCGACGGCGGGGTGGCCAACGGAGTGAATAAGAATTTGGCTGAACGGAGTTGGCCACCCCGTCGGCGGCCCCGTGCGCCACGTTTTCGCGTGGGAACGGCTGCAAGTGGTGAAACGATGAACGGCCGCAACGGACCGATACCGGCCGATGGGCGCTCGGCGTTTCATGCGCCGCGAGCGGCGCCAAGCGCGGTGGCGCAACTAAGATGCGCGCATGGCCGCATCGCCGTCACTGAATCCCCCGCTGCTGCCCGGGCCGCTGGCGGCACCGGTGCTCGGGTTGGGTACCTGGCGCATGGGCGAGGACCGGCACACGCGCGCCGCCGAGCTGGCCGCGCTGCGGCTGGCGCTGGACATCGGCTGGCGCGCCTTCGACACCGCCGAGATGTACGGCGAAGGCGGCGCCGAATCGCTGCTGGGCGAAGCCCTGGCCGCGGCGCTGCGCGGGCCGCTGCGGCGCGACGAACTGTTCGTGGTGTCGAAGGTGTATCCGCACCACGCCAGCGCGGCCGGCGTCGCTGCCGCCTGCGAGCGCAGCCTGAAGCGGCTGCGGCTGGATTGCCTGGATCTGTACCTGCTGCACTGGCGCGGCGCGGTCCCGCTGGCGGCCACGGTGGAAGGCTTCGAGCGGCTGCGTACGCGCGGGCTGATCCGCCACTGGGGCGTCAGCAACTTCGATGTCGGCGGCCTGCAGGAACTGGCCGCGCTGCCGCACGGCATGCAGTGCGCGGCCAACCAGGTCTGGTATTCGCTGACGCGGCGCGGCGTCGAATTCGACCTGCTGCCGTGGCAACAGGCGCGGCAGATGCCGCTGATGGCCTATTCGCCGATCGACCAGGGCGCGCTCGCCCGGCACGCCGGGCTGAAGCGCCTGGCGGCCGAGGCCGGCGCGACGCCGGCGCAACTCGCGCTGGCGCGGCTGATGGCCGAGCCGGGGGTGATGGTGATCCCGAAATCGTCGGACCCGGCGCGGCTGCGCGAGAACTGGGCGGCGGCCGCGATCACGCTGGATGAGCCGACGCGACAGCGCATCGATGCGCTGTTCCCGCCGCCGCGGCGCAAGCAGCCGCTGGCGATCGGCTGAAGCCGGCGCGCGCCTCGCGCGTGTCAGGGCTGC
>JAFEFZ010000174.1 GCA_018240325.1 Pseudomonadota bacterium | reverse complement strand
GCTACTGATGTTCCTGTTGCCGCCGAAGCGCGTGCGGGCGTCGCCATCGTCTGCCATCCGCATCCGCAGCACGGCGGCACCATGCACAACAAGGTGGTGACCATGCTCGAGCGCAGTCTGCGCGAATCGGGCCTGGCCACGGTGGTGTTCAATTTCCGCGGCGTCGGCGCGTCGCAGGGAAGTTACGACGACGGCCGCGGCGAAACCGAAGACTTGCTCGCCGTCGCGGCCTGGGTGCAACGCACGCGTCCGGGCGATGCGCTGTGGCTGGCGGGATTCTCCTTCGGCTCGTATGTCGCCGCGCGCGCTGCGCCGCAGCTGCCGGTGCGGCAAATGATTTCCGTGGCGCCGCCGGTATCGCGCTGGGACTTCGCGCATCTCGCGTCGCCGCTGTGTCCGTGGCTGGTGGTCCAGGGCGAGGCCGACGAGGTCGTCGATCCTGCGGCCGTCTACGCCTGGGTGGCGGCGCAGCCGGACCCGCCCGCGCTGGTACGCATGCCCGAAACCGGGCACTACTTCCATCGCCGACTGATGGACTTGCGCGGCGCGGTCAAGAACGGCGTGCGCAACAACCTGCCGCCGTTGCGCGCCGCATGAGCGCGGCGCGCGCGCCCAGCGCGCTGTATGCGCAAGGCTTGGCGGCAAAACGCTTTGAAGACGATCCCGCCCAGCGCACGCTGTTGCCGAGCCTGGACCGCATCCGTGCGGGACTGCTCGCCGCACAAGCGGGCGGCTGGAGGCGCTGGCTGCCGCGGCGCGAGCGCACGGCGGTGCGCGGCCTGTATCTGTGGGGCGCGGTCGGGCGCGGCAAGACGTTTCTCGCCGACCTGCTGGTGGAATCGCTGCCGTCGAGCCTCGTGCTGCGCCTGCATTTCCACCGCTGCATGGGCCGCGTGCAGGCGCAGTTGAAGGCGCTGCAGGGTCGATCCGATCCGCTGCGCGAAGTCGCTGCTTCGATCGCCGCCGAAGCGAAACTGCTGTGCCTGGACGAATTCTTCGTCAGCGACATCGGTGACGCGATGATCCTCGCCGGCCTGCTCGAACACCTGTTCGCGCTGGACGTGACCCTGGTCACGACTTCGAACATCGAGCCGTCGGGCTTGTATCGCGACGGCCTGCAGCGCGCGCGATTCCTGCCCGCGATAGACTTGCTCGAAAAGCACTGCGAGGTGCGCGAGCTGGTTTCGGCGCAGGACTATCGCTTGCGCGCGTTGACCCGGGCCGGCGTCTATTTCACGCCGGCCGGCGAACACGCCGAGCACGAACTCGCCGCCTGCTTCGCGCGCATCGCGCCGGGCGCGCATCGCGCCGACACGGCGATCCACATCAACGACCGCGACATTGCGATCCGCCGCCGCGGCGACGGTGCGGTATGGTTCGATTTCGCCGCGTTGTGCGAGGGTCCGCGCGCGGTGGCCGATTACATCGACCTGGCGCAGCGCTTCAACACCGTGCTGATCTCCAACGTACCGCAATTCACGCCGCAGACCGAAGATCCCGCGCGGCGCTTCGTCAGCCTGGTCGACGAGTTCTACGACCGCGGCGTGAAGCTGGTGATGTCCGCGGCCACGCCGGTGACCGAGCTGTACGACGGCGAGCGCCTGCGCGCCGAATTCGCGCGCACGATAAGCCGCCTGATCGAGATGCAGAGTGCGCAGTATCTGGCCGCCGCACATCGGCACTGAGTGCCGGCGGAATCCCGGGTAGTGTCTCAGTTTGAAATTGTCACTTT
>JAFEFZ010000173.1 GCA_018240325.1 Pseudomonadota bacterium | reverse complement strand
CCACCGAACTTGTTCGACAGGATCGTCGTGATCGCCGCCGTCAGCGTCGTCTTGCCGTGGTCCACGTGCCCGATCGTCCCCACGTTCACGTGCGGCTTCTTGCGCTCGAATTTGCTTTTTGCCATTGCGTCTTCTCCTGCGTTCGACTATTCGGACCAATGCCTGCGGTTGGTGCCCATGGCGCGGATCGAACGCGCGACCTCTCCCTTACCAAGGGAGTGCTCTACCACTGAGCCACATGGGCATCGATACAGGCCTGGACGCCAGCGCATTCAGGCCTGTAGCGACCCGCCGCTCCGAACCGTGGAGCGGGAGACGGGAATCGAACCCGCGTCATTAGCTTGGAAGGCTAAGGTTCTGCCATTGAACTACTCCCGCCCGGACCGTGGCCCCGCCCGCCCCGCAGCGGTCTTCGTGCTGCGGTCTTCGGGCCTTCGGGCCGAAATCGTCTGGTTCGATTGCTTCGATTGCTGCGCTTTGGTGGAGGAGGCTGGATTCGAACCAGCGTAGGCGTAAGCCAACAGATTTACAGTCTGCCCCCTTTAGCCACTCGGGCACCCCTCCGAGGCGAACCAGCAAGTATACCGGCATTTCGGGGGGCTGCTGCTGCCGCTTGATTGCCGGCCGCGCCGACGGGCCCCATCGCGCACACTTGGCGCTCCATCGAATCGAGCCAGACCCGCTGCAGGTCGGCCCGCTGCGGCAGCGGATGGCGGTACGAGATACCGTTGTCAGTAAGCCCTAACACCTGACGAGACTCCGTTGCCTTCAGCGCAAGCTGCGCCAGCATCGACAACGCCGGCGCCAGCCCCCAAGCGCGCAGCACCGGCACCGTCGACGGCCCGAGGGCGTGCGCCAGCTCGCCGGCCCGCCGGGTGCAGAAGATGCTGTGCCGGTCGTCGGCCAGTTCGTGCAGTGCGGCGAACAGGTCGGCGCTCTTGGGGGTGCGCAGGTCCGACAGGTTGAGCACCCGGATGTGACGCAGCGCCCAGCCATGCCGCCGGGCCGCGAGCGCCAGCTTCATCAGCTGGTACTGGGTGCGGTCGGGCAGCGCCGGGCCCCAGCCGGCGTCGTCGAGGACGCCGAGCGGCCGCGAGGCCCCGGGGTTCATCATCACGACCACCAGATCGGGAACCCCGCCCACGCAGGCGGCGGGATCGAGGCTGCGGTCGAAGATCTCGAGGCGACTGCGCAGCCGCCAGGGCCGCCCGTCGAGCTGCGCCTCGTAGAAACGGCCGTGGACCGCGAAGTGCTGCAGCAACTCGGCTGCGGTCGCGCCGCCGCTCATCCGAACATCGCCGCCAAGGCCAGGCCGGGATCGTCGGCGCGCATGAAGGCCTCGCCGACCAGGAAGGCCTGCACACCCGCGTCGCGCATCCGACGCACGTCGCCGCGCGCCAGGATGCCGCTCTCGGTGACCAGCAGGCGGTCGGCCGGCACCCGCGGCAGCAGGCCCAGCGTCGTCTCGAGGCTGACCTCGAAGCGGCGCAGGTCGCGGTTGTTGACGCCGACCAGCGGCGTGCGCAGGCGCAGCGCCCGCTCCAGCTCGGCGCCGTCGTGCACCTCCACCAGCACCGCCATGCCCAGCGCCAGCGCCTGGGCTTCCAGATCGTGCATCCGTGCGTCGTCCAGGCAGGCGGCGATCAGCAGGATGCAGTCCGCACCCCAGGCGCGCGCCTGATCCACCTGATACGCGTCGACGATGAAGTCCTTGCGCAGCGCCGGCAGCGTGCAGGCGGCGCGCGCCTCGCGCAGGTACTGCGCCGAACCCTGGAAGAAGCGCTCGTCGGTCAGCACGCTCAGGCAGGCCGCACCGTGCTGCGCATAGCTCGCGGCGATGCGCGCCGGGTCGAAATGCTCGCGCAGCACGCCCTTGCTGGGGCTGGCCTTCTTGATCTCGGCGATCACCGCCGCCTGCCCGGCGGCGATCTTCGCGCGCAGCGCGGCGACGAAGTCGCGCGCCGGCGGCTGCGCCAGCGCTTCGCGCCGCATCGCGGCCGGGCCGCAGTGCGCCTTCGCCGCCGCGACCTCGTCGCGCTTGACGGCGACGATGCGGTCGAGGATGTCGCTCACCGGTGCCGCCCGCAGGCCGCAGCCGCGCCCGGGCCGAAGCCGCCGCACGCGCTCATTCGCCGGCCAGCGCCTGCGTGCGCGCCACGAACTGGTTCATCCTGGCCAGCGCCCGGCCCGAGGCCAGCGCCTCGCGCGCCCGTGCGATGCCGTCGGCCATCGACGCCGCCACGCCGGCCGCGTACAGCGCGACGCCGGCGTTGAGCAGCACGATGTCGCGCGGCGCACCGGGCTCGTCGTCGAGCACCGACCGCAGCATCGCCTTCGAGCCCTCGGCCGACTCGACGCGCAAGGCCCGGTTGCTCGCCATCGTCAGGCCGAAGTCCTCGGGGTGGATCTCGTATTCGCGGATCTCGCCGCCCTTGAACTCGCCGACCATCGTGGCCGCGCCCAGCGACACCTCGTCCATGCCGTCGCGGCCGTAGACCACCACCGCATGCTGCGCGCCCAGACGCTGCAGCGCACGCACCTGGATGCCCACCAGATCGGGGTGGAACACGCCCATCAGGATGTTGGGCGCGTCGGCCGGGTTGGTCAGCGGCCCGAGGATGTTGAAGATCGTGCGCACGCCGAGCTCGCGCCGCACCGGCGCCACGTTCTTCATCGCCGGGTGGTGGTTCGGCGCGAACATGAAGCCGATGCCGGTGTCGGCGATGCAGCGGCTGATCTGCGCGGGCGTCAGCGTCATCGGCACGCCCAGCGCCTCGAGCACGTCGGCACTGCCCGACTTGCTGCTCACGCCGCGGTTGCCGTGCTTGCTGACGCGCGCGCCGCAGGCCGCAGCGACGAACATGCTGCAGGTGCTGATGTTGAAGCTGTGCGAGCTGTCGCCGCCGGTGCCGACGATGTCGACCAGGTGCGTGCGGTCGGCCACCTCGACCTTGGTCGAGAACTCGCGCATCACTTGCGCGGCGGCGGTGATCTCGCCGATCGTCTCCTTCTTCACGCGCAGGCCGATCAGCAGCGCGGCCATCGTCACCGGCGACATCTCGCCGCTCATGATGCGGCGCATCAGCGCCAGCATCTCGTCGTGGAAGATCTCGCGGTGCTCGATCGTGCGCGTCAGCGCTTCGGTGTCGGTGATGGCCATCGGCAGTGCCCCTGGTTGATTCGCGCCCGCTCAGGGGCGCAGCTCGATGAAGTTCTTCAGCAGCGCGTGGCCGTGCTCGCTGATGATCGATTCGGGGTGGAACTGCACGCCCTGCAGCGGCGCAGCGCTGCCGGCGAGCGTGCGGTCGCGCACCGCCATGATCTCGCCGTCGTCGACCGCGGTGGCGGTGACTTCGAGCTCGGCGGGCAGGCCGGCGCGCTCGATCACCAGCGAGTGGTAGCGGTTCACGGTGAAGCGCCCGGGCAGGCCGGTGAAGACGCCACGCCGGTCGGTCTCGATCTCGCTGGTCTTGCCGTGCATCTGCACGCCGGCGCGCACCACCTTGCCGCCCAGCGCCGCGCCGATCGCCTGGTGGCCGAGGCACACGCCCAGGATCGGCATCCGGCCGCGGAAGTGGCGGATCGCGTCGATGCAGATGCCGGCCTCGGCCGGCGTGCACGGCCCCGGCGACAACACCAGATACTGCGGCGCCAGTTCGGCGATGCCCTCGAGCGTGATCTGGTCGTTGCGGAACACGCGCACCTGCGCGCCCAGTTCGCCGAAGTACTGCACCAGGTTGTAGGTGAAGCTGTCGTAGTTGTCGATCATCAGCAGCAT
>JAFEFZ010000172.1 GCA_018240325.1 Pseudomonadota bacterium | reverse complement strand
TCTGCTGCGCGCGCAGCAGGTCGCTGGTATAGATCACCTGCACGCCGGCGTCGGCCAGCGCGTCGGCCAGCGCCTGCGCCTGTTGCAGCCCGGCGTCGTCCAGCCCGATGTCGCGGTGGCCCTGGATCAGGCCCTGCGCGTTCCACGCGGTGCGGCCGTGGCGCACCACGAGCAGCCGGGTCGCGCCGGCCGCGGTGCCCTCAGACACCCCAGACGACCGGTTCGTCGGCCGCGTGCGCGCGCCGCAGCATCTCGATCATCGGCCACAGCCGCTGGCGCAGGCGCACGCGGTCGCGCGGCGCTTCGTCGTCGGCCTGCGCGTCGTCGGCCGGCGGCGCCGGCTCGGCCGCGCCGGCTTCGGCGGCCGCCTGCAGCGCGGCGATCGCCGCGGGCATGTCGGCCGGCTCGATGATGCCCTGCGCCGCCGGCTCGCGGCCCAGCAGGCGCAGCAGCTGGTCGCCGTGCGCCGGCAGCATGATCAGGTCGCCGGCGGCCTTGCTGCGGAACTTGTAGATCATCGGTAGATGTAGTCGCGGTTGAAGGGGTAGGCCGATTGCGCGCCGCGCAGGCCGCCGCCGGCCAGCTCGCCGCTGGGCCGGCT
Organism: Pseudomonadota bacterium; assembly: GCA_018240325.1. GTDB lineage: Bacteria > Pseudomonadota > Gammaproteobacteria > Burkholderiales > Burkholderiaceae_C > Rubrivivax. Next base: position 4,006 of record JAFEFZ010000172.1, on the reverse strand, counting down.
GGCCAGGGTCTGGTGCAGCGCCATCCAGCCGCGCTCGAAGCCCATCGCGCTGCCGGCCAGGTACAGCCGGTACGCGCGCACGACCTTCTCGCCGGTGAGTGCGCGCGCGCGGTCGAGCTGCGCCTCGAGCGCGTCGGACCAGGCCCACAGCGTGCGCGCGTAGTGCGGCCGCAGGTTCTCGACGTCCAGCGCCTCGAGGCCCTGGTCGGCCAGCGCCTGCAGCATCTGCGAGATGTGCACCAGTTCGCCGCCGGGGAAGATGTAGCGCTCGATGAAGTCGCCGATGCCGGCGCCGATCTGGCGGTTGCGCGTGCCGCCGGCCGTGATGCCGTGGTTCAGCACCAGGCCGCCGGGCACCAGCAGCCGGCGGATCTGGTCGAAGTAGCGCGGCAGGTTGGCGCTGCCCACGTGCTCGACCATGCCCACCGACGCGATCTTGTCGAAGGGCTCGTGCTCGGGCAGCTCGCGGTAGTCCTGCAGCCGCATCTCGACGCGCCCGCGCAGGCCGCGCTCGTCGATCAGCCGGTTCACGTGCGCGTGCTGGTTCTTCGACAGCGTGATGCCGGTGGCGCGCACGCCGTGGTGCTCGGCCGCCCACAGCAGCAGCCCGCCCCAGCCGGCGCCGATGTCGAGGAAGCGCTCGCCCGGCGCGAGCATCAGCTTGCGGCAGATGTGCTCGAGCTTGGCCTCCTGCGCCTGCGCGATCGTCAGCTCCGGGCTGCGGAAGTACGCGCAGGAGTACACGCGCCGCGGGTCCAGCCACAGCGCGTAGAAATCGTCGGACACGTCGTAGTGGAACTCGACCTGCTTCGCGTCGGCGTCGGGCCGATGCTGCTGCAGCGACTTGCCGCGGTGCAGCAGCTCGCGCCACCAGCCCAGCGGCCCGCGGGCGGCGGCCTCGGTCGGGTCGCCGTGGACCAGGCCGGCGGCCACTTCGATCACCGCGCGCATGCTGCCGTCGATCTCGATGCGGCCTTCGACGTAGTCTTCGGCCAGGCGGCCCACCTGGCCGGTGGCCAGGTGCGACAGCGGCGCCAGGCCGGCTGCACGCAGCGTCACGTCGGCATCGGCCGGGCCGACGCGGCGGCCGCCGGGCAACACCACCGCCAGCGCCGCGGCGCTGCGGCCGGCCAGCTGGCCCAGGCGCTGGCCCACCAGGGCTTCGAGGGTCGACATCTTCGGTCCCGCAGACTGCACCGGCGGGACTGTACCCAATCGAAGGCCGCTGCGGCCCGTTGTGTCCTCGAGGAAGCGCCGGGCCGCCCCGGGTTTGCTTGACCCCCCACGGTGGGCGGCCTGGGCGCAGCCCTGCCCTGGGGGCGCTCTCAGCCTCTCAGCCCGCCGCCAGCGCGATGCCGTGCGGCGCGGGCATCGGCAGCGGCTGCGCCTGCCGCAGCCGCTTCTCGAAGCTCAGCCGGTCCAGCGCCGGCGCGTGCAGCCAGCCCTGGTACGCGTGGCAGCCGCGGCGCAGCAGGAAGTCGCGCTGCGCCTCGGTCTCGACGCCTTCGGCGATCACGCGCAGGCCCAGCGCGGCGGCCATCTGCAGGATCGCGGTCACGATCGCGGCGTCGCTGTCGGTGCCGGGCAGCCCCTGCACGAAGCTGCGGTCGATCTTGAGCCGGTCGATCGGGAAGCGCTTCAGGTAGGCCAGGCTGGAATAGCCGGTGCCGAAGTCGTCGATCGCCAGCTTGACGCCGATGCGCGCCAGCGCCTGCAGCCGCGCCAGCGCGCCGTCGGCGTCGTGCACCAGGATCGACTCGGTCAGCTCCAGCACCAGCAGCGCCGGCGGCAGCCGGCCGGCCGCGAGCACCTCGGCCACGCGCTCGACGAAGCGCGGCTGGCGGAACTGCAGCGCCGACACGTTCACCGCCACCGGCAGCGCATGGCCGAGCGCATGCCACGCGGCCGCCTGGCGCACCGCGTGCTCGAGCACCCAGTCGCCGAGCGCGACGACGAAGCCGCTGCTCTCGGCCACCGGGATGAAGCGTGCCGGCGGCACCTCGCCCAGCGCCGGGTCGCGCCAGCGCAGCAGCGCCTCGGCGCCGACGAGCGTGCCGTCCATCGCCGCCTGCGGCTGGTAGTGCAGCCGGAAGCGTCCGGCGGTCAGCGCCTGGCGCATCGCGTGGTCGAGCTGCATGTCGGCACGGCGGTCGGCGCCGCGGCGCTCGGCGTGCAGCCGCCAGCCGGCGCGGCCGCCGTCCTTGGCCGCGTGCACCGCGGCCTCGGCGTGGCGCAGCAGGTCGTCGGCGCTGTGGCCGTCGTCCGGGCAGACGGCGCCGCCGATGCTGCAGGTCAGCGTGAACGGCGCGCCGTCGAAGCGGCAGGGCACGGCCACCGCGTCGAGCACGCGCCGCGCGGCGGCTTCGGCGGCGGCCGCATCGGCGCCGCCCACCAGCAGCGCGAACTGGTCGCCGCCCACGCGCGCCAGCAGGTCGTCGGCGCGCTTGCACTGCGCGATCCGCTGCGCCACGTCGGCCAGCACGCGGTCGCCGATGCCGTGGCCGAGCGTGTCGTTGACGTGGTGGAAGCGGTCCAGGTCGATCAGCAGCAGCGCGAAGCTGCCGCCCTGGCGGCGCACCTGGCGCCCGGCGCGCGCGACCCGCTCGGCCAGCAGCCGGCGGTTGGGCAGGCCGGTGAGCGGGTCGGTGCTGGCGGCGGTCTCGAGCTGCCGGTGCACCGCCAGCTGCTCGCTCAGGTCGCGGTACGACCACACCCGGCCGAGCGTGCGGCCGCGGCAGCGCAACGGCCGCTCCATGCGCTCGAGCACCCGGCCCGACAGCAGCGCCAGCCGCTCGCCGGGCCTGGCGTCGCCGCCGGGCTGCGGCGCGCGCCGGCGGCGGTCGGGCACCGGCGGCTCGGCCAGGTGCGCGCGCATCCATTCGTGCACCGCGTCGTCTTGCTGCGCGTGCAGCAGCGCCTCGGGCATGCCCCACAGCTGCGCGAAGCGCCGGTTGAAGGCCCGGATGCGCCCGCCCAGGTCGGTCACGAGGATGCCCTCGGCGGTGGATTCGAGCGTGGCCTTCAGCTCGGCCAGCGCCTGTTCGCGCTCGTCCTCGAGCCGGCGTTCGGCGCTGCGGTCGCCGACCACCACCGCGTAGTGCAGCCCCGCGCCGGCGGCGTCGGCGCCGAGCGCGTGGATGCTGCGCGCCACCTGCAGCGTGCGGCCGTCGGGCGTGGCGAGCACGGTGTGCGACTGCAGCGCGCCGGCGTTGCCCTGGGCCGCCTCGCCCCAGAAGGCCAGGTCCTCGATCGAGGCCAGCAGCTCGCCGGCCGCGCGCCCGACCAGGTTGCCGCCGGGCGGCGCCAGCAGCCGGCGCGCGGCGGCGTTGTCGGCCACCACGCACTGCGTGCGCGCATCGACCAGCCAGGTCGCGTCGGGCAGCCCTTCGATCAGCGCGCGCCAGGCCGGCACGCGCGGGTCCGGCCCGGGCAGCGCGGCCGCCGCATCCGCCGCCGCGCCCTCGGGATGCGCGCCGCGGCACGCGCCCGCAGGCGCCGGGCGCTGCGGCGCGGCGCCGGCCGGCACCGCCACTACTGCACTGCCGCCCTTGGGGCGGCCCGGCGGGTTCCTCATGCCGCGGCGGGCTCCTCGTCGGCCTGCAGCGGCGCGTGCGCCGACTCGAAGAAGTAGGCGACGCGCTCGCGCGGCGCCAGATAGGCGCGCGCGTCGGGCGGCAGCTGCGAGGGCTTCAGGCTGCGGCGGATGCCCAGGTCGGGCGTGCCCGTCAGGCTCAGGTACAGCGCCTCGTCGCGCGGCGTGGCCGGGTCGTGCACCAGCACATTGGGCTTGAGCGGGCGGGTCGAGTTCACGCTCATCACGATCGCGTAGCGGTCGTCGGTGAGCTGCACCACCGAACCCGCCGGATACACGCCCATCATCCGGATGAAGGCGTTCAGCAGGCCGGCGTCGAACTGCGACTTCGCCTGCGCGAACAGCCACGACAGCGCCTCGTGCGGCGTGAGCGCGCAGGCCATGCGCGCCGGGTTGCACAGGTTGTCGTAGCAG
>JAFEFZ010000171.1 GCA_018240325.1 Pseudomonadota bacterium | reverse complement strand
GTCGTCGAGCGAGTTGCCAAGGTCGACGATCGCCCGAGCGAACGATGCGGACGCGAGCGCTGCCGCGGCAGGACCTTTCTGCAGCGAAAAGAGGTTCACCCCCGCAATCCCGGTCAGCGGCGCAAGCATGTCGAGCGGAATTGAGCGCTCGCGATCGTGCGGGTGGCGCGGATCGCCTGCCCAGACGAGTCCCACCTTGAGCCCATCGTACGAGGCGAGCCGCTCGCGCCAGCGCTCGACGCGCTGTGGCTCGGTGCGCAGGTACGGCGTCTCGGCGGGAATCGCATCGAGCGCCGTCCCGAAGACCCACGGAAGGTCGAGAAGGCCGATCCAATAGTCGAACGTACGCGAAGTCTCTCCTGGTGTGAAGGCGGCGTCGACACCCGGAAACGCATTTGCGAGCGCGCCGAGCCCCGGCCGAAGCTCGAGCAGCACCGTCGCGCCGCGGGCCTTCACGAGCGGCGCGTAGCGGATGAACTGGATCACGTCGCCCACTCCCTGCTCGCAGCGAAGGAGAACGGTTCGTCCTGCGAGGCTCTGGCCGGCCCACATCGGAACCGGGTAACTCGCGCGCTGCGCGCGAAGCCCGGGCTCGAACCAGCGAAACGAATAAGGCTGCCAGGCTGTGGGAAGATCGCCGATGGCGAGGAGCGCCAGCGAGTATTGGCCGAGCGCTTCGATGCTCGGAGCCGCTGGCAGCACCGCCTCGTAGTAGTCGATCGCCTCGCGAAAACGGCCGGCGAGGCGAAGCGCGACGCCGCGCCCCAGTGTCTCGCGCTCGATCGACTCGGGTTCGCCCAGAATCTCCGCGGCATCGGGGAAGGCTTCGGCGGCGCCCTCGAACTTCCGCGCGGTGAGGAGCGCGGCGCCGAGGGCGTTGCGCGCCTCGCGATCCTCCGGCCTGGCTTCGAGCGCTTCACGCGCGAAGCGCTCCGCAGCGCCGGCGTCGCCTCGCACAAGCGCACACGCCGAGAGCGCGAGCAGGCAATGCCGGTTGGCGCGAGAGTGTTGGAGCGCGTCGTCGAGCGCTCGCTCGGCGGCCGCGACGTCGCTGACGCGAAGCGCCATGCCGAGCGCGTAGTGGGATTCCCATGAGTTCGGTGCGCGGGCGAGTGCTTCGCGCGCGCACGTCGCGGCGCCCGCTGCGTCGCCCAGCCCAAGCTTCGCCCAGCCGAGCGTGCGTAGGAGCCTGGGATCGCGCACACCTGCCCTCTCGAGTTGCGCGAGGAGACGTTCCGCTTCCCAGTCGCGCCCGGCATCGAGCAACTCAAGCGCGCGCGCAGGCAGAGGTCGCGGCATCGAGGAAAGCGAAGGGATCGGGTAGGGGACCGGGTCACCCCGGTCGCCCTCCCACACCACCGTACGTGCGGTTCCGCATACGGCGGTTCATGAAGTACGCTGAAGGCGCTGCACCGTATCAAGCAGCGACACCAGCCCC
>JAFEFZ010000170.1 GCA_018240325.1 Pseudomonadota bacterium | reverse complement strand
GTTCAGCCAAATTCTTATTCACTCCGCCGGCCACCCCCTTGCCGGCTTCGCCGGCACCGCCAGCACGCTTCGCTGCCGATTGCATGCGCCGACCGCCGCAGGAACAGCGGCGTCGGCATACCACCGCCCGGGCCGACGGCGGGGTGGCCGACGGAGTGAATAAGAATTTGGCTGAACGCAGTCGGCCACCCCGTCGGCGGCCCCGTGCGCCACGTTTATGCGCCCGAGCTGCTGCATACGGCAATACGACGAGCGGCACTGCGCACCACGCGGCTCCTTTTCAGGGATCGATTCGATGAGCACTTCCGACTTCGGCATCCTGGCCTGCGGTGCCTACCTGCCGCGCTCGCGCCTGCAGCGTCCGGTCGTCTACGCCGCCAACGCCTGGTTCGCGCCGGGGCTCAAAGGGTTGGCCAAGGGTGAACGCGCGATCGCCAACTGGGACGAAGACAGCATCACGATGGGCGTGGAAGCGGCGCGCGACTGCCTCGGCGCGCGCGACCGCGCCGGCGTCGCCCGGCTGGTGCTGGCGTCCAGCAGCCTGCCCTTCGACGACCGGCTCAACGCCGGCGTCGTCGCCAACGCGCTGATGCTGCCGTCGAACCTGCGTGCGCTCGACTTCGCCGGCAGCCAGCGCGCGGGCAGCAGCGCGCTGATCGACGCGCTCGACGGCGGCGCAGCGCCGACGCTGGTGGTGGCCGCCGATGCGCGCAAGGCCAAGGCCGGCAGCGCGCAGGAGCTGCACTACGGCGACGGCGCTGCAGCCGTGCTCGTGGGCAGCGGCGCGCCGATCGCCACGCTGCTGGCCGCGCACAGCGAGACCGTGGATTTCGTCCACCAGTACCGCATGCACGACCGCGCGCACGACTACACCTGGGAAGAGCGTTGGATCCGCGACGAGGGCTACCTGAAGATCGTGCCGCGCGCGATCGACACGGTGCTGAAGAAGGCCGGCGTCGAAGCCGGCGCGGTCGCGCACTTCTGCCTGCCGGGCACGCTCGCGCGCATCCAGGCGGCGGTGGCCAAGCGCTGCGGCCTGCCCGACGCGAGCGTGCGCGACGCGCTGGCATCGGTGTGCGGCGACACCGGCGTCGCGCACCCGTTGCTGCTGCTGGGCGCGGCGCTCGAGGCGGCGAAGCCGGGCGAGCTGATCCTGCTGGCGGCTTTCGGCGAGGGCTGCGACGCGCTGCTGTTGCGCGCGACCGATGCGGTCGCCACCGCGCCGCGGCCGGCGGCCGGCGTGGCGGGCGCGCTCGCGCGCCGGCGCGAGGACGGCAACTACCTGCGCTGGCTGTCGTTCAACGGCGTGCTCGAGCTGGAGCGCGGCATGCGCGCCGAGCCCGACAAGCCGACGCCGCTGACGGTGCTGTACCGCAACCGCGACATGATCCAGGGGCTGGTCGGCGGCAAGTGCCGCGCCTGCGGCACGGTGCAGTACCCGCGCCAGCGCTACTGCGTGAACCCCGAGTGCAACGCGCTCGACAGCCAGGACGATTACCCGTTCGCCGAGCGCAGCGGCAGCGTGATGTCCTACACCGCCGATTCGCTGACCTACAGCCCCGACCCGCCGACCTGGTTCGGCATGGTGCAGTTCGACGGCGGCGGGCGCATGCTGCTGGACTTCACCGAAGTCGAGGCGGGCTCGATCGACGTCGGCCTGCCGATGCGAATGGTGTTCCGCATCAAGGACCAGGATCCGCTGCGCGGGTTCCAGCGGTATTTCTGGAAGGCGACACCGGCCTGAGAAGGAGCAAGACATGGCAACCGGCATCAAGGACAAAGTCGTCATCCTCGGCATGGGCTGCTCGAAGTTCGGCGAGCGCTGGGACTGCAATGCGCAGGACCTGATGGTCGAGGCTTTCGAAGAGGCGCTGGCCGACGCCGGCATCGAGCGCCGGCAGATCGAAGCCGCCTGGCTGGGCACCGCGATCGAGGAGCAGCACCTGGGCAAGTCGGCGGTGCCGCTGGCGATGACGCTGCGGCTGCCGTACATCCCGGTGACGCGCGTCGAGAACTACTGCGCCACCGGCACCGAGGCGCTGCGCGGCGCGGTCTACGCGGTGGCCTCGGGCGCGGCCGACATCGCGTTGGCGCTGGGCGTCGAGAAGCTCAAGGACACCGGCTACGGCGGCCTGCCGCAGCGGGGCCGCGGCGCGCTCAACGACCTGTTCTGGCCCAACCTGTCGGCGCCGGGCTCGTTCGCCCAGCTCGCCGCCGCCTACCGTGCCAAGCATGGCGCCGACAAGACGGACCTGAAGCGCGCGATGGCGCACATCTCGGTTAAGAGCCACGACAACGGCTCGAAGAATCCGAAAGCGCACCTGCGCAACAAGATCACCGAGGACGACGTGCTGCGCGCGCCGATGATCGCCGAGCCGCTGGGGCTGTACGACTGCTGCGGCGTCAGCGACGGCAGCGCCTGCGCCATCGTCACCACGCCCGACATCGCGCGCGGCCTGGGCAAGCGCGATCTGGTCGCGGTGAAGGCGCTGCAGGTGGCGGTGTCCAACGGCGAGGAAGTGCAGTTCGACCGCTGGGACGGCTCCTACTTCGCCACCACGCGCATCGCCGCCGCGCGCGCCTACAAGGAAGCCGGCATCACCAGGCCGCGCGAGCAGGTGTCGCTGGTCGACGTGCACGACTGCTTCTCGGTCACCGAACTGGTGACGATGGAAGACCTGCAGCTGTCGCCCGAAGGCACGGCGATCCGCGACGTGCTCGACGGCTTCTACGATGCCGGCGGCCCGGTGCCGTGCCAAATCGACGGCGGCCTGAAGTGCTTCGGCCACCCGATCGGCGCGTCAGGGCTGCGCATGGTCTACGAGATGTACCTGCAGTTGCAGGGCCGTGCCGGCCAGCGCCAGCTCGGCTCGCCGACCTGGGGCGTGACGCACAACCTGGGCGGCTTCCCCAGCCAGAACGTCGCCGCGATCTCGGTGATCGGCGCGTATGGCGCCTGAGCGCCCCGAGGCCCAGCCCGTCGCCCGGCGCGGCTCCCGTGGCAGCCGCAGATCTCGAGGCGGCCCTCGTTTCTCGCGAGCCCGGCATACGCTTGCAGCGCTGTGAGGCAACTGCAATGAAGCCCCGTCCTTCGCTGCCGGCTTGCGGCCCAAAGCGGCCGCAGGCCGCTTCGGGCCAAGGCCCGTACACACGGCTCCCCCGAGCCCCCTCCGAGAGGGGGCTCCAGCATGACAGTCGGGCCGGCCTTGCGGCCGGCGCAGGCCTCCAGCGTGCAGC